>DAITAB010000080.1:0-10290 GCA_036824525.1 Pyrinomonadaceae bacterium | reverse complement strand
CAGTGCGGGGAGTTTCATTGAGCCAAGCGAAGAGAGCGTTTCCAAAGCAGCCGGCGGGATGATTTCTAAGATGCCGGAAGATCTTCGTTTTGAAATTACCAATGCTGAAGGCAAAGATTCATATCCGATTTCGGGAATAACCTATGTGTTGGTTTACAAAAATCAAAAAGATGCTGCAAAAGGCAAAGTCTTAGTAGATTTTTTGTGGTGGGCAATACACGATGGAAACAAATTTGTAAAAGATTTGCATTATGCTCCATTGCCGGCTGAATTAGTAAACAAGGTCGAAATGAAAATAAGTTCTTTGACCGCCGATGGTAATCCTCTACGGCAATAAGATCATTAGTTCCGCTTTATCAGTATTCCGTATAAAGCGGAACTAAAAACAAGTTT
This sequence comes from Pyrinomonadaceae bacterium, assembly GCA_036824525.1. Lineage (GTDB taxonomy): Bacteria > Acidobacteriota > Blastocatellia > Pyrinomonadales > Pyrinomonadaceae > DAITAB01. The sequence goes on along the minus strand of DAITAB010000080.1, from coordinate 9,897 downwards.
CTTTTCATTTATGGCAAGAACCGGGACCTTCGGCGATAGAGTTTTTCATAGCCTCTTACTGACTTTGGCTTCGATTATTTTGCTGATCGTCGTCGCAGTAATAGGTAAAATGGTCCTGAACTCTTTGCCGACCATTCAACAATACGGCATCAGTTTTTTAACCGGACGCGAGTGGATTCCCGCCCGTAATCAATTCGGTTCACTACCTTTTATCTATGGAACGATAGTTTCATCGGTCATTGCCCTGCTTATCTCTGTCCCGATTTCACTTGGTGTTGCTGTTTTCCTCGTTGAGCAAGCACCGAAAAAAATTTCCACTCCGATAGGTTTCATGGTCGAGCTTTTGGCGGCGATTCCCTCTGTTGTTTATGGCTTATGGGGAATTTTTGTGCTGGCGCCATTTGTTCGTGAATATCTCGGTGTGTTTTTGGAAAACTATTTCGGCTGGCTACCGTTTTTTCAAGGAAGACTTACGGGAATCGGGATGCTGACAGGCGGACTTATTCTCGCTCTAATGATTACTCCGATAATAACTGCGGTGGTTCGTGATGTTTTAGAAGCTGTTCCGAAAACACAGCGCGAAGCCGCGTTGGCACTAGGTGCAACAAAATGGGAAACGACTCAAATTGTTCTCGGAAATGCTGCGTCGGGGATTGCGGGCGGAGTTGTTTTAGGTTTGGGGAGAGCTTTGGGTGAAACGATGGCTGTCACAATGGTGATCGGTAATTCACCGCAAATCAGTATGTCGCTCTTCGAACCTGCTTATACGATCGCCTCGGTCTTGGCGGCAAACTTCGCCGATGCGACTGAAGAACTTTATCTGAGTGCGCTGATTCAAATGGGATTGGTCTTATTTCTAGTTACGTTTGTTGTAAATGCTTTGGCTAAACTTTTGGTAATGCGGGTCGCGCGGGGAACGGGAACCGCGAAGCATATTTAAGAGATGCTTGAAACTTATTCAAAAAGTCACGGTCGAAGAAAAATCGTCAATACTGTTATGACCAGCCTAACCGCGGGCTGCACTTTTTTTACCGTGGCGATCTTGTTGATAATTCTTTCCTATATTGCCGTGCGCGGGATTTCTTCGCTTAATCTGCAATTTCTGATCAACACGCCGAAACCTGTAGGAGAAGGCGGCGGCATCGGCAATTCGATCATGGGTTCCTTGATGATGACTCTTTTGGCTTCTGCGATTGGTTTGCCCATCGGTATCGGTGCCGGAGTTTATTTGGCGGAGTTCGGCAAAAATTGGTATGGCAATACGATTCGTTTTTTTGCCGACACACTGATTGGCGTGCCTTCGATCATCATCGGAATTTTTATTTACACCTTGATCGTTTTACCGATGGGGCGGCAGTCAGGCTTGGCAGGATCACTCGCTCTGGCAATCATTATGATCCCGATTGTCGCGCGCACGACCGAAGAAATGATTCTCCTTGTGCCGAATTCAATGCGGGAAGGCGCATTGGCGCTCGGCGCACCGCACTGGCGTGCAACCTGGAATATTGTTTTGCCTGCCGCGTCGACCGGAATTGCGACCGGCGCAATGCTGGCGATTGCCCGTATTACAGGCGAAACCGCGCCGCTTTTGTTTACCGCGCTCAACAGTCGCTTTTACAATTATTTTTACGATCAGCCGATGGCTTCTCTGACCGTGCAGATTTTTAATTATGCGACCGGACCTTTCGAGGTCGAACATAAATTAGCGTGGGCTGCAACCCTTGTTTTATTGGTATTGATTCTGACGATCAATATTATCGTGCGGTATCTGACGCGAAAGAAATATTAGATTTTTACAAATGCAAAACAAGATCAGCGTTTCAAATTTGGACTTCTTTTACGGCAAAGCGCAAGCCTTATTTGGCATTTCGCTCGAAATATCCGAACGCGAAGTGATGGCTTTTATTGGTCCTTCAGGCTGCGGCAAATCAACCTTTTTACGAACCTTAAACCGGATGAATGATACGATTCCCGATACCCGTGCGGCAGGAAAAGTATTGATAGACGGCACCGATATTTATGCTTCTGGAATTGACGTGGTTTCACTTCGGCGGAAGGTCGGGATGGTTTTTCAGAAGTCGAATCCTTTTCCGAAATCAATTTTTGAAAATGTTGCCTATGGAATTCGCATTAATTCTCTGCACAAAAATAAAACCGATTTGTCCGAGCGTGTGGAAAAGGCGCTGCGGGATTCCGCCTTGTGGGAGGAAGTGAAAGATCGTTTGCATACCTCGGCTTTTGGACTTTCCGGCGGACAGCAACAGCGTCTTTGCATTGCCAGAGCCTTAGCCGTACAGCCCGAAGTAGTATTGATGGATGAACCCGCTTCCGCACTTGATCCTAGCGCAACCCAAAAAATTGAAGAACTGATAGTTGAACTCAAGCAAAACTACACGATCATTATCGTTACGCACAATATGCAGCAGGCGGCGAGGGTTTCTGATAAAACGGCGTTTTTTATGCTCGGAAAATTGATTGAAGTTAATGCGACACAGAAAATGTTTACCAATCCGAATGAGACCCTGACTGAAGATTACATTACCGGAAGATTTGGTTAAGTTTACTTAAGAGATTCCACCGAGCATCTCCGGATTTGATGAGGTACCAATAATGGAACATCGACTTATAGATCAGCAAATTAATTTGATCCGCGATAAATTGCTCTCGCTCGGTCAAGCAACTGAAAACGCCCTTAACCGTGCGATGCAGTCTTTGGTTACACGCGATAGCCAATTAGCCAGGCAGGTTCTGAAAGAAGACGACATCATCAATCAGATGGAGCTTGAGATTGATCGCCTCTGCGTGGAGATTTTTGTTCTCCGGCAACCTGCCGCGCATGATTTACGGCTTGTAATTTCAGTGGCAAAAATCACGCCGATTCTTGAACGCATTGCGGACCACGCTTCCAATATCGCCGATGCTGCACTGATTATTAATGAGGAGCCGGAATTAAATGAATATAAGGAATTATCATTAATGGCGGCGAAAGCCGAAGAAATGTTGAAAAATTCGCTTGATGCTTTTACCAAAGAAGATTCCGCGGCTTCGCGCGAAATCATAAAACAGGATTCAATAATAGATGCCGGCTACAAACGCGTTTTCGACGACTTAGTAAAAATCATGACCAAGAATCCCGCCGCTACCATTGCGGCGGCGCAACTTCTTTTTGTTGCTAAACATTTAGAAAGAATCGGCGATTACGTTACAGATATATGCGAGCTGACCGTCTATATGAAAGAAGCTGTTTTCATCAAACATAGCCACGAAGAAAATTAAAGAACTGACGAGAAGGCAAAAAAGTTCGTCGCAAGCGGTAGGGAGATTTGTCACAGCTATTTTTCGGAAGGGACGAAAGATAATCACGAATTAGTTTTCAAAGAAAATATACGCCAAATGGCAGGAGCGTTTATGAAGAGGATTTATCTGCGCATCCTTTATTCGATTTTGATTGGACTGCTCGCAACGGTTCCGTTTGTCGTTTTGGAATGGAAATACTCAAATGGTTTTCCGCAGGGCGTTCCATTCGCCGTCTTCAATTTTTTGTTTGTCGTGGCAACGGTTTTCGTATTTCTTGTTTTTTCTATATCGCGGACACCTTTCACAAATCCGTTTAGAGTTTGGATTCTCCCGTTATTACTGAAAATTATCGTTGCTGTTCCGCTTGTTCTTTCGTGGACCTATATGGTTTCCGACCAAATGCCCTGTTTTCTTGGCGGACGTGGTTGTTAAATCTTAAAAATTACAAAAGACATGCTCTCAGACATAAATCCAAAGCTACCGATGCGCGACAAAATTGCGACCAGCGATTTTTACATAAACAAGCTTGGCTTCTCGCAATATGGCGGCGACTTTGAGGGTTACTTGATGGTTCAGAAAGACGATATTCAAATTCATTTTTTTGAGTTTAAGGAACTCGACCCAAAAGAAAATTACGGACAGGTGTATATCCGTACCGACGATATTGATTCACTTTATGATTCTTTTCTGGCGAATCATGTAAGCATTCACCCAAACGGAAATTTACAAACCAAACCTTGGGGACAACGCGAATTTTCAATTCTTGATCCCGACAATAATTTGCTAACTTTCGGACAAAGTTTGTAGTAAGTTTCACTCCATGAAAAAGGAGATTCGCGAATACAATCGATCTCAATCTGATTCCGATCAGGCAATTTGCAACGCGCTGGCGAAAATCATCGACGAAAAACTTCCCGAAGCCGAAAATAAAATTTGGCATGCGCATCCCGTTTGGTTTCTCGAAGGAAATCCGATCGTCGGTTACAGCAAACAAAAGGCGGGCATTCGCCTGATGTTTTGGAGCGGAATGGGTTTTGACGAAGAAAAACTGCAGCCTGGAACGGGTAAGTTCAAAGATGCTTCGATCTTTTTTGTTAACCGAAACCAGATAAACGCGGACGATCTGACGCGCTGGCTAGAAAAATCAAAAAAGATTCAGTGGGATTACAAAAACATCGTAAAGCGCAAAGGCAAACTCGTCCGATTGGTTTAGTTCTCTATTGAAATTGAAAGAGAATTGACCACAGATGCACACGGATTAACACGGATTATTTTTCGGCTCCACGGTGTCCATCTGTGTTTATCTGTGGTTAGTTTTTTCTTTCGAATCTAACTTTTCATTCAACGTTCGGAGTTCGCAGCTCGAGAGACACACTTACTTCGTGCGTGTTTCTGCAAAACCGCGCCCTTGCTCACGCGCGGGCTACTGACTCACCGGAAAGCCGTGTGGTTTTTTTATTTTGCGGTCATTTGGCTTGGAATTATTCACGAATTCTCAAGGATGACAACCAAATCTGTTTGAACTATGATTCGGAAAGAACTCGTCGTTGATTATTGGCAGAAACGATCTGTTCTCGGCGACGAAAAATTCTGATTGGAACTTTTGTGAACGACACTAAATGGAACGAATTTGAAATTGTAGCGCGCGAGGATTATTCAGACGTTACCTACATGCTCGAAATCAAACACCCTTTGATGGCTCGCGCCGCGCAGCCCGGGCAGTTTGTTATCGTGATGTCACATCCCGAAGGTGAAAGAATCCCTCTGACCATCGCCGATTTTGATCGCGAAAAAGGCACAATCACTCTCGTCATTCAGGCGGTCGGCAAAACAACTCTCCAAATGCAGCAAACTTGCAAGGTCGGCACTTCACTTTACGGAATGGTCGGACCGATGGGAATTCCCAGCCATTTGTGCGACGCGAAAAAAGTTGTTTGCGTCGGCGGTGGTCTGGGCGTTGCGCCAGTCTATCCGCAAGCACGTGCCTTCAAACAAAACGGTGCATACGTGATTGGTGTATTGGGTTTTCGGAACAAGGACCTTTTGTTTTGGGAAGAAAAATTTCGGGCGATTTGTGATGAATTAATTATCTGTACTGACGACGGTTCGGCTGGGCTCAGAGGTTTCGTTACCGATGGCATCAAACAGGCAATGCAACATCACGCGGATATTGACGAAGTTGTCGCCATCGGACCGCCGGTGATGATGAAAGCGTGTGCCGAAACCACTCGCGCTGCAGGGATAAAGACGATGGTCAGCCTGAATCCGATTATGGTTGACGGCACAGGGATGTGCGGCGGATGTCGTGTGAAGCTTGGCGACCAAGTGAAATTTGCGTGTGTTGACGGTCCGGATTTTAACGGGCATCAGGTTGATTTTGACGATTTGATGATGCGTTTGAAACGCTACAAGGAAGAAGAACACGAGGCCGTCCAACGTTGGTCGGAAAGTTGTCGGATGAAAGTGAATTGAGGATAAACAACTCTCGCTTTCTCAATAAAAGTAGATGGAGCAAAACGAGTGGCAAAGAAGCGAACAATTCGAAGTATCCCGCAAATGCGGACACCCGTTCGTGAACTCGACGCCATAGAACGGACGAAAAGCTTTGAGGAAGTGAATTGCGGTTACACTGAACAGGAGGCAATGCTTGAATCTGAGCGTTGCCTTTTTTGTCCCGACCCGAAGTGTATCGCGGGCTGTCCCGTCAATATCAATATCCCGGCGTTCATTCAAAAAATCGGCGAAAAGGATTTTCATGGTGCGTATGAAGTGATCACGGACACGAATTTGCTTCCCGCGGTTTGCGGACGGGTTTGTCCGCAGGAGACGCAGTGCGAAGGCGTGTGTGTGGTTGGCGAGAATCTGATTCCGGTGGCGATTGGAAGGCTTGAAAGGTTTGTCGGCGATCTGGCGATTGCGAATCGCTGGGTGAAGATTCCGTTTATCGAACCGACCAGGTTCAAAATCGGCATCGTCGGTTCGGGTCCGGCGGGAATGGCCTGCGCGGCTGATATGGCGAAAGCGGGCTGCGACGTCACGGTTTTTGAAGCGTTTCATAAGCCGGGCGGTGTTTTGCGATACGGTATCCCTGATTTTCGTCTGCCGAATACAGTGGTTGATGCTGAAATTGAAAAGCTGGAAGAGTTGGGTGTTAAGTTCGAATGCAACACTTTGGTCGGAAGGCTTTTCACGATTGAGCAGATGATCGAGGAACTCGGTTTTCACGCCGTTTTTATCGGCACAGGCGCGGGTTATCCTTCGATGCTCAACATTCCGGGCGATTCGCTGAACGGCGTGCTCTCGGCAAATGAACTTCTGACGCGATGCAATCTTATGCAGGCGAGAGATTTTCCGCGAGTTGATACACCGTTGCCGCTCGGCAGGCATGTTGTTGTTGTCGGCGCGGGCAATACCGCGATGGACGCTTTGCGTGTTTGCAAGCGACTGGGCGCGGAAAAAGTTACTTGCGTTTACCGGCGTTCAAAGACCGAATGTCCGGCGCGCGCCGAGGAAGTTCATCACGCCGAACAGGAAGGTATCGAATTCCATTGGCTGACAAATCCGGTTGAAATTTTGGACGACGGTGAAGGCTCGGTTTGCGGAATGCGTTGTATTCGGATGGAACTCGGCGAACCGGATGATTCGGGGCGAAGGCGACCTGTTCCCGTCGCGGGCAGTGAATTTGAAATCGAAACCGACCAGGTTGTATTCGCGATCGGCACGAATGCAAATCCGATTATCGGTCAGACATCAAAACTAAAACTCAACAAGCGCGGATATATCGAAACGGACGCGAATTTGATGACCTCGATGGCGGGCGTTTTTGCGGGAGGCGACATCGTGACGGGTGCGGCAACTGTTATCGAAGCGATGGGCGCGGGACGAAAAGCGGCGCGAAGTATGAAGGCATATCTCGGAATCCGGGACGTGGGTTTGATGAACACAGAAAAAATGCTGTTCGGCATCAGTGAAAGCGAACACAATTTCGTTCGGGTGAGGGCGATATAGAAATGGCAGGCAAGGATGATATGAAAACTCCGGGCGAGTCCGAAACCGAAGGCGGGACGGCTCGCGTAATCGCACAGATCAAGGAACACATCGTGGAAGTCATCAGCGATTCGGGCGAAGGAGCCCAGAAGTGCGGTCAATCATTCGGCGCAATTGTTGCGCGAATGGGTTTGGGTGTGTGGACAGTCGAAATTATCCCAGCCGAAATTCGTCCTCCCGCACGCAGCGTCGCGGGAGCGAGCGGCAACCGCATTCGCATCGGGTCAAAACGTATTACAAACGGAGGAAATGAAACTGATCTGGTCGTTGCTTTTAACGAACAGGTTTTGCTCGGACGGGTTCACTCAAAAGAATTGAAACCCGGCTGCACGATTCTGATGGAATCGATGTGGCGCGAAGATCCTAATCCACGCATCGCCAAATCCTACGTCGAAACTTTCGAGCATCTGGTCGCGGCAGGCTATCGCGTCTATGAAATTCCGATGGATCAGGAATGCCGCAAGCACGTCAGCGACCCGCGCAAAGGAAAAAATATGTTCGCGCTCGGAATGCTGTGCGGTCTTTACAGTCTGGATTTGCAAATTGCACGCGATCAGGTTGCGCTGACCTTCAGCAAAAAATCCTCGGCGGTAGTTAAGAAGAATATCGAACTTCTCGAAGCGGGCTTTGCTTGGGCGGAAAACAATATGGATTTCAAATACGAAATTCCCGCCGTTAGGTCTGAAGTTCCGCAAATTGTCGTAAACGGAAACACCGCGCTCGCACTCGGCGTGCTGGCATCGGGAATGGAAATTTGCGCGATGTATCCAATCACTCCCGCCACGTCTGCCTCGCATTATTTGAGCGATGCTTTCGAAAAAGTCGGCGGCATCGTTCATCAGGCAGAAGACGAAATTGCCGCCTGCGCTTTCGCCATCGGCGCTTCTTACGCCGGAAAATGCACGGTAACGATCACTTCGGGACCCGGTTATTCATTGAAACAAGAAGCCATCGGACTTGCGGTGATGGGCGAAATTCCGTTGGTCGTAGTTAACGTGATGCGCGGCGGACCAAGCACCGGACAGCCGACCAAAACCGAACAAGGCGATCTGATGACGACCATCTTCGGCAGTCACGGAGACGCGCCGAAAGTCGTCATCGCGCCCGGCACGATCGAGGATTGTTTTTATTCCGTAATCACCGCACGCAAGATCGCCGAAACTTTTAATATGGTGGTCGTGATTCTTTCAGACGCAAATCTGGCAACATCGCAGCAACCGTTTCCGCGTCCCGTTTTTGAAGAAGCCTGGATGGCTCCGCCGATTGACCAGAGCGCGATTCCGGCGGGCGCGAAACCTTACGATTGGGACGCGAAAACCGGTTTGGCGCGGCGTTTCATTCCCGGTCAGCCCGGCGGAATGCATACGCTCACGGGGCTTGCACACGATGTAAACAGCCACGTCGCCTACGATCCGGAAATAAACCAGCAAGGCATACGCGCAAGAAGTCTGAAGTTGGCAACCTTGCAGAAAACGCTTCTTCCGCCAAAAGTATTTGGCGACCCGACGGGCGATTTGCTCGTCATCGGCTGGGGAAGCACGAAAGGCGCAATCGAAGAAGCGGTCGAGGAACTTCGGGAAGAAGGCAAAAGAGTTTCCTCTTTGCATCTCACTTTTATTCAGCCCTTGCCGCCGGGAATTAAGGAAATTCTCAACGGATTTAAAAAAGTGATGACTATCGAAAACAACTGGAGCGACAAACTGGAAGACGAGATGATTGACGAAACGAATCGCCGTTACTCGGCTCTCGCCATCCTTTTGCGTTCGCGCTATCTGGTTGATATTGACTGCTGGAGCGAGTGCCGCGGCGCTGCGCTCAAGCCAAATACCGTCCGCCGCGTGATTTTGGAGAAATTGCCGTGAAAGAACAAACGCAAACCATCAGCCCGAGCGAATGTTTGCTCCGAATGTATGACGAGCATTACGAAATCGAGGATTATCAAAAAGGCGTGCCGCGCTGGTGCACCGGCTGCGGCGACAACGCAATTCTGACCGCCGTTCAGCGTCTCTGCCGCGACGAAGGATTACTGCCCGAAAAAACCGTGTTTGTTTCCGGCATCGGCTGTTCGAGCCGCCTGCCGCATTATATGAACACTTACGGATTTCACGGCATACACGGTCGCGCACTGCCCGTTGCCGAAGGAATCAAACTGGCGCGTCCTGAATTGAAAGTTTTCGTTAATACAGGCGACGGCGATTGCTGCAGCATTGGCGCAGCGCATTGGATTCACGCCATTCGCTACAACATGGATTTGACGATGATGCTGCACGACAATCAGATTTATGGTCTGACCAAAATGCAGGCCTCGCCGACTTCACCGATAGGACTGAAAAGCAACACCACACCACACGGCAGTTATCTCGAGGCACTTAATCCGCTGACCGTGACGCTTGGCGTTTCCAATGTTTCGTTTGTCGCGCAGGTCGTCGATTGGATTCCCGAAGTGCTGTATCAGGTCATCTCTGCGGCGTATCACCACAAGGGTTTTTCATTTGTGCGAATCGTTCAGCGTTGCCCCGAGTGGCTGCCGAAACTGATGGATCAGTGGCTGCA
>DAITAB010000079.1:0-10301 GCA_036824525.1 Pyrinomonadaceae bacterium | reverse complement strand
AAAACCCGTTCAATGAATTTTTTAAGCTCATTTCGCGTAAAGCTTCTTATCATTCTTGCGATTCTGCTGATCGCTACGATCGGCATTCAATATTATTTGAATCTGCGGAGCGAAGCCGAAAACGAACGCCTACGCGAGACGCAAGAACAGGCAACGCTTACCGGATTCACTCTCGGAATCAGCAGTATGTCTTCAAGCGATCGACTTGCGACCCTCGCGCAACGCGGCGACCAATCTTTCTTTGACAAAACTTCGGTGAGAAAGATCGAAGATATTCTCGTTATTAATAACGATTGGTTGATTTACGATAGTCTTAATCCCAAATTCCTGCCGACAACCGATTCCCTGGGTAACACGCAGTACCTCGCGCTGAGTAGTGTGACAGATCTTCCACCGCTCCTGGACGCAAATCGACTCGGGGAAGATCGAGCGAAATTTCCAAATGCGACTGATTCTCCTCCGAGTAATCCGGAATCTGAAGCTCATGCTATTCCGATTGAGACCGATCAGGGACGTTGGTACGTGATGGTCGTACTTCGAAATGAAAAAAGTCAGGCGTTTTTCCGTACGGTGCAGCCTTTGTTTTATACGCTGGCCGTGCTTTTGGTTTCGACGATGGCAGCCATTTATCTTGTTTGGAGATTCACGCGTCCGATAGCGAATCTGGCGAGCGCGGCGAGGAGCGTTGCGCAAGGCGATTTAACGGTGCGCGTTCCCGACGACACCCGCACCGACGAAATCGGAAAACTCGCCGCGCGTTTTAACGAAATGACGGCGCAGCTCGAGCAGAAACGTTTCCTCGAAGAGAAACTCGCAGCCAATGAGAAATCCGCAGTAGTTGGAAGACTCGCCTCTGCGATCGCGCATGAAATTCGAAATCCGCTCAACTACATAAATCTCACTCTCGATCATCTGAGCGCGAAGTTTACGCCGGAAGAAAATCCGCGTCGCGAACAATTCTTAAATCTGACTTCGCAATTGAAAGATGAAGTCGCCAGAATTAACCGGCAGGTTTCGGATTTTCTTCGTTACTCGCGTCCGATCAAGCTCAGTCTTCAGCCGATAGCTGTGCACGAGGTGATAAACGATTCGCTTCGAATCGTCGAAGCGCAAGCGAAGGAGCAGAATGTAAAAATCGGTATCGTTGAACGTGAAAACGTTTCGAAGATTTCGGGCGATGCGGAAGCGCTTCGCAGCGTTTTCAATAATCTTTTCATAAATGCGCTTCAGGCGATGGAATCGCACGGCGGAAATCTGAGTGTGACGATTTCACCCGACTCCGATTTTGTTAAAATTGACGTTGCCGATACGGGAACGGGAATTCCCTTGGAGAATCTTCCAAAGATTTTCGAGCCGTATTTTTCGACGAAGGAAACCGGTACCGGCTTGGGCTTGGCGATTGTAAAAAGAATCGTGGAAGATCATTCGGGAAAAGTAGGCGTGGAATCCGGAGGAAAAAGCGGCACGAAGTTTATCGTATTATTACCGGTCGCTCCCGCATCTAAAGAAGAGGCATGAGTAGAAAATCAATATTAGTCGTTGACGACGAAAAAGGTCAGCGCGAAATTCTTGAAGTGATCTTGTCCGGCGAAGGCTACGACGTTACGACTGCGTCGTCCGGCGAAGCCGCGTTGAAGTTTGTTGACGACCGGCGTTTCGATCTCGTGCTCTCCGATTTGAAGATGACCGGAATGACCGGTCTCGATTTACTGAAAGAGCTTTCGCAAAAAGATCCTTCGATAATGGTCATTCTACTTACCGCGCATGGAACGGTCGATTCCGCGGTGGACGCGTTGCGACTCGGCGCTTTCGATTATCTTCAGAAACCTTACGACCGGGAAAAACTTCTCGAGACGATTTCGCGTGCGCTTACAAAACTCAAAACGCTCGACACAGAAATCGTTTCCGAATCGCCCGAGATGGACAAAATCAAGAAGTTGATTTTGAAGATAGCGAAGTCGAATTCTACTGTTTTGATTCGCGGCGAATCGGGAACCGGAAAAGAACTGATCGCGCGCGCGATTCATCAAAACTCTCCGCGAGCCGACGAGATTTTTCAGGCTTTGAATTGCGCAGCGATCAACGAGAATTTGCTCGAGAGCGAACTCTTCGGTCACGAACGCGGTGCATTTACCGGCGCGGTCGGCGAGAAGAAAGGTCTGTTTGAAGTTGCAACCGGCGGCACGCTTTTCCTTGACGAGATCGGCGAACTTGATATTTCGCTTCAAGCAAAAATCTTGCGCGCCTTGCAGGAGAAGATGATCCGACGAGTTGGCGGAACAAAAGAAATATCTACCGACGTTCGGGTTGTTGCCGCTACAAATCGCGACTTATTGAAAATGACCAAAGACGGACGCTTTCGGGAAGATTTGTATTACCGGTTGAATGTTCTCTCAATCGAGATTCCTCCTCTTCGAGAGCGCCGCTCCGATATTCCCGTCTTGCTCGATTTCTTCCTCAAAAAGCACACGAAAAACAGTTCGCACAAAATCAAAGGGATTTCTCCGGACGCAAAAAAATTCCTGCTTGAATATGATTATCCGGGCAATATTAGGCAGCTGGAATCGGCGATTGAACGGGCGGTTTTGCTTGCCGAAGGCGACTTGATTACTCTCGATGATCTTTCGCCCGAGATGAAGTTGGTCGAGATGGAAACGAACGCCGACGCACTCTTCAAACTTCCGGCAAACGGAATTAACTTTGAAGACGTCGAAAGAAGTTTGATAATGCAGGCGATGGAGCGCACCGACAACAACATCACGAAAGCCGCGAAGCTCCTCGGACTTACTTTTCGCACGCTGCAATATCGTCTGGAGAAGTTCGGCGTAAAGCGCGACGAAAAAGAAGGAACATCTGAATCGGAATAAACGTTAATCTGCCCCCGGAAGAGGGAAACTACTATGAATGAATGGCTGCCAACTTTATCACTCGCGCTCGGATCGGCGTGGACCTCGGGAATTAATCTTTACGCGACCGTTACGGTTCTCGGTTTGCTGCAGAGGTTTGGCGCAACCAAATTGCCGGGCGGTTTAGACGTGCTCGACAACTGGTGGATTATCGGCATTGCCGGTGGATTGTTTTTAGTGGAGTTTTTCGCCGACAAAATTCCATATGTAGATAGCGTCTGGGATGTCGTACACACATTCATACGCGTTCCTGCGGGCGCAGTTGTAGCGTATGCCGCGACCAGCCAAATGGATCCGACGGTTTCAGTGATTGCGACTCTCGTCGGCGGCGGACTCGCGCTTTCGTCACATGGAACTAAAGCCGCAGTTCGCGCTACGGCAAATCTTTCGCCTGAACCTGTTTCGAATTGGTCGCTCTCCTTTATAGAAGACGGCATCGCTATCTTCGGTTCATTGATGGCCGTTATCGCGCCGGTCGTGATCTTGGTAATGCTCGGACTCTTTCTCATTTTCTTCTTCTGGTTCTTCCCCAAGGTCTATCGCGCAGTGCGGCGCCTGCTTAATGCTTCCAGGGCGCTGTTTGCCGGAGAAGGATTTACTGAGGTCGCGCGCAAGGCGGAGTGAGTTTCTTCGTTCTTCCTTTGTCAATCTTTTGACCCAGGAGGAAAAATGAAGCTCTCAAGTCTTTTTGCACTGTTTATTTCGATCACAGTCTTAGCGTCGGCCTGTAACGAAGGTTCCCGGCAATCATCAACCACGGCAAACAAAGTCGCGCAGGAACGTCCCGCGTTATCGTCAAACGCTGCATCTTCGGCAGCGAACGCTTCTGCGACGCGTTTGGAGAACGAAGCCGGCGGCGCCTCAGCAAGGGTTTCGTATGCTGCGGACGCGAAATCCATCGCGCCTTCTGACCGGCGTTCAAAATCTTACTCTCCACAAGCGATTCCAAAAGCTCCCGTTCCAACCTTCGAACGCAAAATCATTCGCAATGCCGACCTGACTCTCGAAGCGGATTCCGCCGAAGAAGCCCAACACAAAATTACATTCATCGCGGAGAGCAACGGAGGTTATGTAGTCGAGTCGCAGCAGTCGAGCGTGAATTCGCGTTCGAGTTCGAAAGATTTTGTCGCGATGAAACTGCGCGTTCCATCAACGAGATTTGCGGATGTGATTGACGGAATACGAAAGGCTTCGAAACGCGTGGTTGACGAAACGCTCAAAGGTGAAGATGTTTCGGAAGAGTTTGTTGACCTCGAGTCGAGAATCAAGGCGAAGAAAACGCTTGAAGCGCAGTTTCAAACAATTATGAAACGCGCCTATTCAGTTGAAGATGCCCTTTCGGTTCAGTCGGAAATCGGCAGCGTGCGCGAAGAAATCGAACAGCTTGAAGGACGAAGAAATTTTCTCGCCGACCAATCGAGTTTTTCAACCATAAGCGTTCGCATTCAAACCGAAACTTCGGTTGCAGCGAATCCGAATGGATTCTTCTCGCAGCTTAGCGGCGCATTTAACGCGGGGTTGAATGCAGCTCTTGTGTTCATCGCTTGGTTTGTAACTTTGTTTGTCGCGCTTCTGCCATTTGCGCTTCTTATCGGCTTGCCGGTTTACGGTTTGATAAGATACTTTCAGAAACAGCGACGCCGGGAAAACTTCGCAAGCGAAATCGCGCGCGAGGAAATCGGTAAAGACTAGAATTATGGAAAGATTCTTTCAGATTCTCGCGGTGATTCTCGTCGGAGTCGCCGCGGTTTTCCTTTGGAGACGCGAGTTCGATGCCGTCTTCATATCGGCAGTTGTGGGAGCGGTCTGCTTCTTCATAAGCGTTCGTTTTCAGGTCAAAGACAGAATTAAAAATCGCGAGATCGAAAAGCCTTAAAGATGTGATTCTCTTTTATCAGCTTAAACACATAATTCGTCGCTTTTGAATTTATTGTAGAATTTCATTTACAAATAAAGTGAACGCCGTAAATGAACTTCTAGAACAAAACAAGATTTGGGAAACCGAGTGGTTCAATCGCAATCCGGAATTTGTGACGATATGGAAGTTTCGATTGCGAGTCGCGATGAGTGTTTGCAACTGAATTCGCGTTCCTTCGAAAAATGCAACGCGTTAACCTCGAAGCTATGAAATTCTTAAAGGCAATTTTCTTGTTCACGGTTTTTTCTTTAGCCGCGGATGCGCAAATGTCGCGCAAACCGACGCCGACACGCGAGCCGGCTGGCGCAATGTCGAAGAAACCCGAATCTTCGCAGCGCTACTTGCTAAATGTGAATTCGCGTGAAGAATTCGACAAAATCGCGCGAGTTTATCACCAAGGAACACCTTATGCGCTTCCGCATGCGATGTTCGTTTTGGATCGTCGCGATAAGAATAAAGTTTATTATATTAATTCTCAGCGTTTTCGTTTCCACAAGGATTTTCTCTTAGCCACCTACCTGGTGCCGCGCGGCGGCGATGTTTTCAATCCGATCTACATTGATAAGAACCGACGCTTTATCGTCGGAACAGTCGCCTGGCAGCAACCGGTAGGGAAATTTACGTTTGAACTTTGGGAAGGTGATCTGGCTTCGGCGGAAATGATCCGGACCGCCTTTGATGCAATCAACAAGAGTTTCTTTTCAAAGGTGGCTTACAAGCCTAATTCGATTCGGCAGGAAGATGAATCCGCTAGTCTTGGTATCGAACGTATTCTCCAAACCGAATTGAATGAGAATCAGGAATATCTCGCCTTGAACACCGGAACCGCCATCGGACGGGTGCACATAATCGATAAGCTGGACGATACAGTCGAGATCGGTTCGAATGAAATAGTCGTTTTAAAGGAATTGCCGCTGACGCTTCCACCGGTTCGCGCGATCATCGTAGCTAAGCAGTCGACGCCTTTATCTCACATAAATATTCTCGCAAAGGGATGGGGAGTTCCGAATGTTTATATAAAAGATGCCGATAAACTTTTTAAGGATTTGGATACATGGTGGATTAAGTTCGACGCAAATCTGACCAGTTATGAATATAAGCCCGCGCGAATTGAAGACATCAAACCGCATACCGAAACCGAAGTAATTCCGCCCGCGAATCTGTCTGTGATGAAACTTGCCGCGCTGCGGGAAATGCGAAAGAGAGACAGCATCACTTACGGATCGAAGTCTGCAAATCTCGGCGCAATGCTCAACGCGAAAATCGCGGGCGTTATTGTTCCCGATGGTTTTACGATTCCGTTTTATTGGTACAACAAATTTATCAGCGATAATGGAATCGACAAGATCATCGAAGAACTTACACTGGATAATAATTTCGTCCACAATCCGCGCATAAGACGACAAAAGCTGGAAGAGTTACGCGCAAAGTTCCTAAACGGAAAGTTCGACGAGAATTTGCGCGCTCAGGTTATTGGGAAATGGAAGACTCAACTCGGTGCGCGTCCGGTTTTTGTGCGTAGCTCGTCGAACTCAGAGGACCTTCCTAATTTCAGCGGAGCGGGCTTGTATTCGAGCGTTGCGAATGTGCGTGAGGCAGATAAGTTAATCGAAGCGGTGAAAAAGGTTTGGGCATCGCTTTGGAATTTTCAGGCATATGAAGCGAGGGTGAGAAATTTCGTCAGTCAAACGGATGTTTATATGTCTGCATTGATTCAGGTCGGTGTGAATATGGAGCGCGGTGGAGTGATGATTACGAAGGATCCCTTTGATGAGGAAAACAAGAACGCGGTTTACATCAGCGCAGTTTGTGGACACAATTCCAAAGTCGCGGACAATAAGGGAATTCCGGAACAGATTCTTTTCAATCCGAAATCGAACTCGGTGATTGTAATGACCCGATCGCAACAACAAAATTCGCTCACATTCGATGAGTCCGGCGATCTTGTGGAGACGGCGGACGTTTGCGCAAAGCGCGGACGGGTGTTAACAGATTTACAGGCGCGTTCGCTTGCGAAGACCGCGCTGCGTATAAAATCAATATTTGGAAACGAAAGAGAACAGGATATTGAATGGGGAATCTTAAATGGTCAGCTTTATGTAGTTCAGGCTCGACCATATCTCGAAAGGAAATGATGAAAAATATAATTGTTTTGACTTTTTGCTTTGCGTTTGCAATTTCGTGTGCGAAAGCACCGCAGGCGTCTAATGTTTCAAATCAGGCGGCAAATGGATCGTCGGCTCGTAATAATGATATGCCGGTTTCGCTGAGCCACGGACCGAAAGCCGAATCGCTCCCGGCTGCGCCTGCGCCGGGCGGCGACGCGAAATCCAAGTGGTCGAGAGGCGGAACTCCGATCGATACTAAGAGTCTCGACACGGAAATCTCGAACGCACAACAGAAATTGAAGACAAATCCGAATGACGCAAACATAAAAAAATTGCTCTCGGCAGCTTTTTACAATCGCGGCATGGCATTAACGAATGCTAAACAATATGCCTCAGCGCTCGGTGATTTTCGTCGCGCGGTGAAATACGATCCCGAAAATGCCGATGCGAAAAACTGGATTGAACAGATCATCGGAATTTACGAAAGTATCAACCGTGAATATCCGAAAGAAGGCGAAGAACCGGCGCCATTGGAATTTAAGTCAGGAATTTAGACGAGCGCAAAATTGGAAGAAGAAATTGAACGCGGAGTCGGAAGCGCAATGCGTGACCGACTCCGTTTTGCGTCTGGTTGAGACCGCGGTTTGACGACATATCTTCAAATACGACAGAGATTTAAGCCGATCTTCACGATAGAGAAACACGTTGTGGCATCCGGTTGGTTTGCACAATTGCGACATGACTTCGGATTTGTTTGGAAATCTCATTTTGCTTTCGTCCTAGACAAATCTCAACAACCAAAACTAAACTTACTGCTTTGCAATAGCTTCGATATTTTTAACCTAGGAAGTTGAGTCAGCATTTTTATATGGCAATATCGGCAAACGACATAAGAAAGGGAATGGTAATTGTGTTCGAAGGCGCACCCTGTAAGGTGATGGAATTTCGTCATCACACTCCGGGAAATCTGCGCGCGATGGTTCAGGCGCGGCTTCGAAACCTGGTTACCGGAAATTCTTTTGAACATAGATTTCGCTCCGCGGACACTCTGGACAAAGCGGTTCTCGAACAGCACGAAATGGAATATCTCTATTCGGATGGTTCGATGCATCACTTTATGAATACGGAGAATTTCGAACAAATTGCGATGAGCGGAGAAGATCTTGGGGACGCCGCGCAGTGGTTGATGCCCGGATTGAAGATCGAGATCGAGTTTTACGAAGGTTCACCGATTGGAATTGATTTGCCGGATTCGCTGGAATTGGTTGTTACCCGAACCGATCCGGTTTTGAAGGGTGCAACCGTTTCGAATTCGAATAAACCTGCAACGCTCGAAAATGGCGTCACGATTACGGTGCCTCCGTTTGTAACAGAAGGCGAAAAAATTCGTGTCAATCCATCCGAAGCGCGGTATATCGAGCGGGTGAAATAGTTGTAGGCGTCTCCCTTGAATATTTTGATTCGGGTGCTCCCACAACTCGTATGTATTTTCTTTACAGTTCGCTTTTAACGATCGGCTATCTGATTTTGATGCCGCGCTATCTTTTTCGCAGGAATTTTGCGTCAACGATTCGCGAACGATTTGGATTGCATCGACCGCTCCCTCCTTCATCCCAACCGGTGATATGGATTCACTGCGTTTCCGTTGGCGAAACAAATGCGGCGAGAACTCTGGTAAAGAGAATTCGAGAATTATTTCCAGCCTTTCGAATTGTAATTTCAAACACCACCGCAACCGGACACGAACTTGCCGAGAAAGTATTTTCCGGCGAAGTTGAGCGAACGATTTACTTTCCATTCGACTGGCGATTTTCCGTAAGAAGAGCGCTTTGGGCGATTAATCCCGCGATGGTAATAATCCTGGAGACGGAAATCTGGTTCAACTTCATCAAGGAAGCACATGCCTTCGGCGCGAAGATCGCCATCGTTAATGGAAGGCTTTCAGAAAAATCTTCAAGGCGTTATGCGCGTGTTCGCACCCTTATCAAAAGTGCGCTCGATAATTTGGATCTTGCTTTAATGCAAACTCCGGTCGATGCCAACCGACTGATTTCTTTAGGTATCGCGAATGAAAAAGTTCGAGTTACAGGCAGCACGAAATTCGATCAGCCGTTTCCCGAATCGGAAAGTGAACTGACACGCGAATTCCGCGCGAGATTCTATTATTCCGGAGATTCCCCGCTCATTATCGCCGCGAGCACACACGCGACTGAAGAGAAAATAGTACTTGAGGCATTTAAGCAAGCATTCAAGAATTCCAAAGGCAGTCTTCCGCGACTGTTGATTGCGCCGAGACATCCGGAGCGTTTCAATGAAGCGGCGAAGTTGATTGACGCGACCGGATTCAGTTGGACGCGACGTTCGGCGGCGGCATCACCGGAAGATGAGCTTGCGGATGTCGTTCTTCTCGATTCGATTGGTGAGCTTCGAGATGCGTATCCGTGCGCGCAGATTGTCTTCGTAGGCGGCAGTCTGATTCCGCATGGCGGACAAAATATTCTCGAAGCCGCGGTTGCAGAAAAGCCGATCATTACCGGTAACTACACGATGAACTTCCAAGCGATCGTAAATGAATTCGAACGCAAACGCGCAATTATTCGACTTCCAAAACTTGATGAAAATAGTGCAGCGAAAAAACTTTCAGAAGTGTTTCTTGACTTATTAGGGAACGAAGTTCACCGCAAAGAGCTGGCGGAGAATTCCGTCCGAGTGATGCTCGCAAATCGCGGTGCGACACAAAAAACAATCGAAGCAATCTCGCCCATACTTAAGTCTTTGTTAAGTTCGACAAAACACACTACCTCGAATTGAGCGCGATTGAAGCCGGAGAAGTTCTGCGCGATTGAATGCGCCGTCAAACTAGTCGTAAGATCTCTCCCGAATGCCGCTTGACCATCTCTATCGCTTGATCGCAAATTCGCGCGAGTACTTTTATCGCCGCGGGCTGCTGTCTTCTCATCACCTTCCGGGATATGTAATCAGCATTGGGAATCTGACTACCGGTGGCACGGGAAAAACTCCATTGGTAATTCATGCGGCGAGGATATTACACGATGCAGGCGAAAAGGTGTGCGTCTTGACCCGCGGATATGGACGCGCAAACGCCCGCGAGCAGCTTGTCGTTTCAGATGGTGAAAACGTGATCGATGATGTTCGCCTCAGCGGCGATGAGGCTATGGAGATCGCGCTTAAGTTGCGCGGAATCGCGTGCGTAATCGCAAATTCCGATCGAGTGGCTGCTGCGCGATTCGCCCGTGAGAAATTCCAAACGACGACATTTTTGCTCGACGATGGATTTCAGCATTTTCGCGTCAAACGCGATTTGGACATAGTTTGTGTCGACGCGATGAATCCATTCGGAAACCGGAA
>DAITAB010000272.1:0-3113 GCA_036824525.1 Pyrinomonadaceae bacterium | reverse complement strand
TGTTCACGTCCGAGTTCGCCCGGATCGTATTCAAATGGCTGAAATTTTCCACCCGCTTCAAGCGCGGCATATGCACGTATTTTTGATGACATAAATTTCCCTTCCGAAACTTTCCCGTTCTGTCCCCAGCAGTCAAGGTCTATAAATAAATAATTTCCATTCGGCAGTTCTCATTTCAAACGACTTATTTCTGTCCGACCCAACTTTTATCCGCGACTTCATTCCAACGACTGCGAATCGCTTCGAATTCTTGTGGCGACAAGTTCCCTTCCTCAACATACTTCGCATTTTCCTCCCAGCGATTCGGTTTCGTTGTCCCGACAATCGCCGCTGAAACTCCTTCGATCGATAGAGTGAACCGCAAAGCAGTCGAAGTAGCTTCTTCAAGTGATTTTTTAAGAAATGGAAACTGCAATTTCTGTATTCGATCCCAATAAGTTTGGTGGTAATTGTCAGTTGGTTTTTCTTTGTGACGCCAAACCGCATTCGCGATCGGACGCTTTGCGATTACGCCCATCTTCTTCGCCGCTGCGAGCGGAATATTCCCGACAATGGCCGATTGATCTGCAACCGAGACCGATGTCTGCAGCGTATCAAATACATCCAGTTCAATGGCGGTTTTCGCGTCGTCGCCATCGCCTGAGTAACCTATAAACCGAGCGTAGCCTTTCTCGACAGCGCGATGCATTGCCTCGACAACTTCGCCGCGTTTTAAGGTTTCACTGTCACAAGAATGTAGCTGCGCAATGTCCAAGTAATCAGTTTTCAAATCACGAAGGCTTTGTTCGATACATTCGAGTAAGCCTTTTTTCGTCCAGTCAAAACGGGTAAAGCCATCCAGCGCGCCGCACTTCGAAATCAAAACAAAACTCTTGCGCCTTGCGCCAACAGCCTCACCGATCATCTTTTCGCTTGAAAGATAACCCGCCGCTGTATCAATAAAGTTTAGACCAGAATCGAGCGCGGAATTGAGGAGCGATGTTACGTCTTTCTGTTTTTGATTGGGATTGAAACCGATTTCGGCGCCACCGAAACCCAGTCGCGTTACTTGCAGATTTGTTTTTCCAAGACTTCGCTTTTCCATGAATTCACTTTTTTAATTCGAATCCGTAATGCGCACGACAATCTTTCCGAAGTGTTTCGAACTCTCCATATACCTAAGCGCCTCGCGCACTTCTCCGAATTCAAAAACTTTTCCGACCATAGGTTTCAGTTTGTGCTCACTTATGAATACATTCATATTCTCAAACATTTCGCGCGAGCCGACAAAAATCCCCTGAATCTGAATCGCCTTCATGAAAATCGGGACAATGTTTACTTGCGCTTCGCCCGCAACGACGCCGATCAGGGCAATGTGTCCGCCGATTCGCGTCGAGGCGATGGATTTGGATAAGGTTCCCGCACCGCCGACTTCGATCACATGATCAACTCCGCGCCTTGATGTAATTTCCGAGACGCGTTTTTCCCATTCCGGCGTTGTGTTGTAGTTGATTGTCTCGTCAGCGCCGAGCGATTTCGCTTGGGTAAGTTTTTCGTCGGAACTTGAAGTCACGATTACACGCGCGTGAAAAAGTTTGGCGAACTGAAGTGCAAAGATCGAGACTCCACCGGTTCCCAAAATCAAAACCGTATCACCTTGTTTTACGCGACCCGAAACCGTGGTCGCATTCCATGCGGTAACTCCCGCACAGGGTAAACACGCCGCTTCTTCAAAGGAAAGATGCTCCGGAATTAATACGAGACCTTTTTCATCGAAGCACGCGAATTCGCGCAGCGTGCCATCGATATCGCCGCCAAGTGCAGTGCGTGCTTTCTCGAATGTCGGTTCACCCGATATCCAACCTTGCATAAACGACGGCATCACGCGGTCGCCCACTCGCCACCGCTTCACGTCTTTTCCGATTGCGACGACCTCTCCCGCGCCATCGGAAAAAGGAACCAGCGGCATCTTCAGTTTGGGGTTGTAAGTTCCTTCAACCATTCGGAGATCACGATAATTGACCGAGACGGCTTTGAGTTTAACAAGGACTTCCGTCTTCGAAGGCTGAGGAGTTTCGGTCTCGACAATCGCCAGATTTTCGAGACCGAATTTCTGAAGTTGATAAGTTTTCATCGATTGGAAAATTCTCGTCGGCGATGCTTAAGAAAATAATCAATACTCCAAACGCCGCCACCTGCGAAAACGAAATAGAAGAAAATCCAGCAGTACATCACCGCGGGTTCACCGTTGTTTACGATCGGGAGAAGACCGCCAGAAGCATGAAACATAAAATAAGCAACCGCCATCATGCCGCTCAAAAGGAAGGCTACGATACGGGTGAAGAAACCTAGCAGGAACAAAATCCCTCCGACAAATTCCAAAACCCCGGCAACAATTACAATTGTAGGAAGCGGACCTTCCGGCATTACTCCCGCAGGCATTGGCGGCACATTAAATAACTTTTGACTGCCATGCCAAAGAAATAAAAACCCGATAACGATGCGCAGCAAGCTCAAAATTTTAGGCGCCCACTCTGATAACATTTGATTCATTTGATTCCTCTGAGTTCAATACTTTTTGAATTCCTGTTTGATTTATACTAACAAACTTAATCGAGTTCCTTCCGAAGCGCTGCTTCTAGCGTCGGAAATTCAAAAACGAAGCCGGACTCCAATGTCCGATTTGGCAAGACTCTACATCCATTCAACAACAGAATTTCGCCCATCTCTCCAAACAAAAGCGTAAGCGCAAATTCCGGAACGGAAAAAAAAGTTGGACGATTCAAAACTCTCCCCAATGCCGACGTAAATTCCTCATTGGTTGCGGGGTTTGGCGCCGTTGCATTATAAGCGCCATGCATCTCTCCATTTGTAAGTGAGAAAATAATCAGGGATTGAAGATCGTCAAAGGCAATCCAACTCATCCATTGTTTTCCCGTGCCGACTTTTCCGCCGACTCCTAGCTTGAATGGAGTCGCCATCTTCGCCAGCGCTCCGCCATCGCGGGACAGGACAATTCCGATTCTCAAACATACAACTCGCGCAAAGGATTTTGCGTTGAATGATTCTGCTTCCCAAGCTTTACAGACTTCCGGGAAAAAGCCCTCGCCCGCGGTGCTCTCCAGGATGTTCGT
>DAITAB010000271.1:0-3114 GCA_036824525.1 Pyrinomonadaceae bacterium | reverse complement strand
GCAGAAACGCTGGTGGGCCGCTACCAAACTGTCCTGGCGCAAGCTGCTTGCTTAATGGCTTGGCGCCTTTCACCGTCACTTTTAACAACGCGACGAGAGGAACTCTGTCTGGCGCCGGCACGCAGTTAGTAAATGGTCGGGCGACGGCGACCTTCACGGCGGGTAACGTCAGTGCCAGCTGCGGCACGGGCGGCGCGGACGCGGTCGTAGATAGCCAAACCGTCAATGCCGCCGTCACCGTTCAATGCGCCGATTTGACGATGACGAAATCAAACAACGTCGCCAACAGCGCAGTCGTCGGACAGCAATGGACTTGGACGCTGACCGTGACCAACGGCGGCAATGCCAACGCCGCTTTCACAAACGGGCAGACGATTTTGACGGACAATCTGCCAAGCAGCAATGTTACTTACGGTTCACCGAGTTCAAACAATGCCAACGTGAACTGCAGCATCACCAGCAGCAATTTGACTTGCACCGCCGCTGTCGCAGGCGTAACTCTCGCGCCGGCGGCTTCGTTCACGGTAACATTCACCGCCACCGGAACCGCTCCCGCAGCAAACATCAATCCCCGCGCCGCCGGCATTGCGCGGATTGACTCAGGCACCTTAATAGTCGAAAGCAACGAAGGCAACAACGACGCGGCAAGCAACACCGTAACGGTCGGCAAAGCCAATACAACGACCGGTTTGACATCATCGCAAAATCCATCGCTGACCGGACAATCGGTAACCTTTACGGCAACCGTTGCCGTAACCGCACCCGGTATGGCGACTCCGAGCGGCACATATCAATTTCTCGACGGCGTTACTCCGATTGCCGGATGCACGAGCGTCGCTTTGACGGGATTGACGGCGCAATGTACGACTTCCGCGCTGACGGCGGGCAATCATACAATTACGGCGGCGTATAGCGGCGACGGTAATTTGAATACCAGCACCGGCAATCTGACGGGCAATCCGCAGGTTGTCACAAACATTGCAACGTGGGACGGCTCGACCAGCAGCGATTGGAACGAAGCTACCAATTGGGCGACCAATTTTGTGCCGAATTCCACGCACAGCGTCAATCTGCCCGCCGCCGGAGTTACAAACCAAGCCGCAATTCCGAGCGGCAATCTGACGGTTTCTGCGTTGACGATTAATGCCGGACGGACGCTCAATCTGTCGGGCGGAAGTCTGACCATCAACGGTGTTCTGACGATGAACGGCGGAGACATTACGGTCGGCGGTGCAAACCTTCTGTCCATCGGCACTGGCGGAAGCATCAGCCGCACATCTGGAAGCATTCTCGGAAGTGTCGAAAAGATATACAACGCTACCGGGACATTTCTTTATCCCGTCGGTACGGCGGCCGGATATTCGCCAGTGTCCGTAAACATTACGGCGCTCGCGATAAATCCGTCAAATTTGCGCATCAGCGCTAACGATGGAACCGCTCCCGCAACTCCCGCATTGGCTGATGCAACGACGCTCAATCGCTATTGGACTCTAACGGAAACCGGCGATCTAACGGCGAACGTTGTTTTCAGTTATTTGCAAGTGGATGTTCGCGGAACGGAATCGAATTACAAAACGATTCGCGTAACTGGGACAACCGCGGTCAGTCTTCTAAATGGATCGCCATGCCCTGGCGCCGGCTCGCCTTGTGTGGATACGGGCGCGGATACAATCACGGTCAACGGTTTGCAATCCTTTTCACTTTGGACTGCGGGAGTATCAGTAGCGACAGCCGCTAATGGTTCAGTTGTCGGGCGGGTTGTGACTTCGGAAGGTCGTTCGATTGCAAATGCGCAGATATTCATGATTGATGGTGACGGCAATACGAGATTGGCGCGCACCAATGCTTTCGGATACTACCGTTTCTTTTTTGTTCCGGTGGGCGCGACCTACTTCATCTCAGTTAGGCATAAATGGCATGAGTTCTCGCCGCAGACAATTTCGTTGTCTCAAGATTTGACGGAGCTGAATTTTGTAGCGCTTCCTTGAGTTTTGGGATTAGGCAACTGTGGAACATGCAAAGTCAGTCTCGATCTTCGTTTGTTCCAGAATCGATGATCGGGTAAGAACGTATTGAGATTTATTCACGGACGCAACAGGCAAATTATTTGTCGCGGATGCTTGAGGTCGATGACATGTTTTTGGGATGATTCGGACGTTTTTTTTGAAAAAGATGTAAATTATCTGCGTGAAAAACTATGATCGAGACTGTCCAACACGCAGACGGAAGGGTTGAATTGGAGCCGCACGCGCTAGATTCGATCGAGAAGTCTCCGCTTTACAACGAAGACCTTGCGCCGGTTCCGATTCTCAAACGAAACTGGACCACCTACAACTACGCCGCGCTTTGGATTTCCATGGCGCATTGCATTCCGACATACATGCTCGCATCGAGTTTGATTTCGGAAGGAATGAATTGGTGGCAAGCGCTCATCACGATTTTGCTCGGCAACGTAATCGTCCTCATTCCGATTCTTCTTAACTCACATCCCGGAACAAAATACGGAATTCCCTTCCCGGTTTTCGCGCGCGCGAGTTACGGCACGATCGGCTCAAATCTCCCTGCGCTGATGCGCGCGATTGTGGCTTGCGGTTGGTTTGGAATTCAAACGTGGATCGGCGGACAAGCGCTGCAAACGTTTTTCAGTTCGATTATACCGAATTGGCAAAATCTTCTTGGTGACAAAATTAACGGGCACACGCCGACCGAATGGATTTCCTTTCTGCTTTTCTGGTCGCTGAACATCGCAATCATTTATCGCGGAATGAATTTGCTTCGCCTCGTAGAAAATTGGGCTGCGCCATTTGTCTTAATAATGACCGCCATTTTGCTGGTGTGGATTTTGCGCGAAGCGGGCGGCGTAGGATTCCTGCTTGATAAGCCTGGAAAGTTTCAAACATTTCGGGAGTTCTGGGCAATCTTTATTCCATCGCTTACGGCAATGATCGGATTTTGGGCGACCCTCAGTTTGAATATGCCGGACTTCACGCGATTCGGAAAAAGCCAGCGGGAACAAGCGATAGGGCAAGTCGTAGCGTTGCCGACCACGATGGTCGTATTTGCCGCGATGGGAATTTTGATCACGTCTGCCGCAGCAACCGTTTTTCCGCACGC
>DAITAB010000270.1:0-3136 GCA_036824525.1 Pyrinomonadaceae bacterium | reverse complement strand
CAGAAAAAACTGCGCCGTGGAAAGCCGAGCAAATCAAATTTGTTTGGCAACAGTCGAAAGCGCATTCGTCCCACGCTTCGCGAGGTCAATCCACTGTTCGCCGAAGCAAAGTCCGCTAATAACCGGCGTTGAACTGACTCGGCGCAACCCAAGGAATTCCGCGCTTTTAAGGTCCTTTCCTAAGCCTGATAAATTTCCCTTATACTTATTTGGTTGTGCTATCATTGCGATAGAAATCCTTTCATCGAATGGCAATCGGAATAATCATTCACGTAAGCGTAGACGACGACAAGCGTACGCAATTTTTCTCCGATGAGCGCATTCGCGTCGGATCAGACGGCAACTGCAATCTTCAGATACAATCGCCAAAAATCAAGGATTCGGGAACGTGGTTGGAATTCGAGCGTGAAAACGGCGGCTATCGGCTCGTCGATTTTGATAAGAACCTCAACTTCACGCGAAACGATGAACCACTCCATCGTTACGTCTCAATTAAGGACGGCGATGTCATTGCCAGTCACGAGCGAGGTTTGGTTCTTTCTTTCTATTCGCTCGATACACATTCTTCGATCATAAAAACTACGGGAGAAGCGCACGTCGCGCAGTTCATCGAAGCCGCAGCTCTCGAATCCTCGACCTCGGAGAAACGCGATGATGCGAAGACTTTTCTCAAAGAGTTTATGCGCGAACTCTCGCGCGAAATCAGCTGGACAACAAAAGTAATAGGTGTGATTCTCGCGACCGGTTTGATTTTTTCGTTAATTTATCTGGGTTTTTCGGTAAGTCAAGAATTGCGGAAAAACCGCGAACAATCGGAGCAACAGAGCGAAATCATTCGTCGATTGGAAGAGCAACTTGCGCAAACGAATTTGCAACTTGGTGATTTAGATAAGACAAACAAAGATATCATCAAGACCGTTTCGCTCGCGCCGAATCTCCGGGTTGAATATGGAAGCGGAGTTTGCCTCATTGTGGGTGTTTACGATCTCGTCGATCGCAAGAGCGGAAAACCATTGCGTTATCCTGAGCCGCAAGCGAGTCAGCGAGATCCATATGAACCCGAACCGATGGAAGAAGGAATTATTCAAAGTCCGATACAACCTGGTTTGACAACGGAAGGTAATGGAACACCGGTTGAATACGATTTCATTGGCACGGGATTTCACGTTGGAAGCGGATACATCGCAACGAATCGCCACGTGGTTCGTCCTTGGGAAGAAGATGAGCTTGTGCAGCAGTTGATGCGCAACTCAAACGGGCGGGCGCGGGTGAAGCGTCTCAACGCATATTTCCCGAATTTTCCGCAGCCGATTGCCTTCAAGCTTCAGCAATTCGATGCGCGCGAAGATCTCGCAGTAGGTACGATCGATCCCAACATGGTTTCTCCCGACATCCCTGTTTTGCCGATCGATGCGGGCTCCGATGCCGCCGCCGTGGGGAAAACCGTCGTCACGATGGGATATCCGAATGGTCCCGATCGCCTGCTTGCGATGGTCGATGATGTTGAAGCAAAGACTATCAGCGCCCGTTTCGGAGGTTCGCGTCAGGCGCTAATCAACTACTTGGCGCAGACCGGCAAAATCGTTCCTCTAACGACGCAGGGCGCGATCACCGATTTAGATGGGCATCGGATTGTTCATGACGCGCGAACGGCGGAAGGCGGCTCGGGTGCACCACTTTTTGGACAGTCGGGAAAAGTAATCGGAGTAAATTTTGGAGTCTTTACCGAGAACACCGCGGCGAATATGGCTGTGCCTATTAGATATGCAGTGGAGCTTTTGCGGCGTGCAGGTTGGAAGTCGCCTGAAGAAATTGCGGCATCGGCTTCGGCGCAGAATCTCGACTCTAATAAAGAAAAAACCGGGACCGCTACTCCATAACGCATCTTCATCAAATTACTTTCGAATCGAGTTAAATGAACAGCCTCGTAATTTCAAACGCTCTGCATCGTCCCGCGCGAACGCTCGTCAGCATTTTGGGAATTTCTATCGGCGTGTTTCTGATTGTCTTTACTATCGGACTAGCAAACGGAAGCTTAAGGGAACAAGCGCGACTCGAAGCCAATGTCTCTGCCGAAATTATGTTTTACCCGGCGGGAACTGTCGGGATTGGCGGCTCCGAAGTATTTCGCCTACCCGTTTCCTTGAAAAAAGAATTAGAAAAAGTACCGGGCGTAAAGACTGCAGTTGCGATCGGACAGACATCGGTTGACGCGAAAGATAACAACTCGGGCAAACGACTCGTAGATGGAATTATATTCTCCGAATATGCATCGTTGGTTCGCCTGAACCTCGTCGAAGGCAGGATGTTTTCAGAAGAAGGCGACGAAGCGATAATTGACACGGCATGGCAAGCGCAAAAGAAACTTCTGCCGGGTGACAAAATACAGATCTGGGAGCGGGATTTCGTCGTAGTTGGAACGTATGAACCGGCGGCGGGCGCCCGTCTGAAGATCCCTTTGGCAACCATGCAGAAACAACTCGGCAGCGAAGGAAAAGCGTCATCATTTCTGATAAAAACGGCAGATGGATTCTCCGACGAGACAGTCGCAGCAAGCCTCCACGAAAATTTCCCCGACAATCAGATAATTCTGACCAAGGACCTTGAAGAACTTTATCTATCGAGCATTCCGGCGCTCGGAGTTTTTCTGAACGTCGTGATCGGCGTAGCGGCGGTGATAAGCGCGATGGTTATTTTGTTGACGATGTACACGACAGTAACCGAACGCACCCGTCAAATTGGAGTGTTGAAATCTTTGGGTATGTCGAATTCGAGAATTGCATGGACCATTGCAAAAGAGGCAATCCTTTTAAGTCTTTGCGGAATCATCAGCGGCATCTTGCTGACGGTGCTGCTCAAATACATTCTCTCAATAGTCACATCGCTGAAAGTCGAACTGGATCCGATGGTGATGTTTTGGACTACAATAATCGGGCTTATTGGCGGTGCGCTTGGCGCGCTTTATCCGGCCTTTCGCGCGGCGCGTCTGGATGCGGTTGAAGCGCTCAGTTACGAGTAAATTACAAATAACAGACAAACCGTTTGAATTATTTTCCTCGTTCGAGATTTACGCCTACACCATTGACGATCGTCGAGACCACCGGGAGGAGCGTCTCGAGCATCACCGCGACGTTCT
>DAITAB010000269.1:0-3141 GCA_036824525.1 Pyrinomonadaceae bacterium | reverse complement strand
AATTGCCGCGCATCAACTTGGGTCCGACATCGGACTTGAAAGAAAACAGGTGCGAAAAATCTATGAGCAACCGTTTGATTCCTCTACGCGGCGAATGATCGCGGCATTTTCCGATGAACGCGGCGGATTCTATTCAACGATGAAGGGCGCGCCGAATATAGTACTCAACTCTTCTGCGTATTTTCTCGATAGTAACGGCGAGCGGAAGCTTCTTGACGCGAATTCGCGTGCGATGTTTCTGGAGAAAAACGAAGCGATGGCGAATCGGGCATTGCGTGTTCTGGCGTTTGCCCACAAGCCGCTCAAGGATTGTGATATTGAAAATCCCGACGACGCGACGTTGAACGAACTCGAAAGCGGTTACACCTTTCTTGGTTTTGCCGCGATGAGCGATCCGCCGCGCGCCGGAGTTGCGGAAGCAATCCGCGCCGCCCACCGCGCGGGAATTCGCGTAGTGATGTTGACGGGCGATCAGCTTTCCACCGCGCGCGCGATTGCCCGCGAGCTTGATTTGAAAAAAGGTGACGAGATCTTTGCATTTCATGCCCGCGACATCATCGAGGGCGACGATGAACACCTTTCAATGCTCGCAAAAAAAGCCGACGTTTTTGCGCGCGTTTCGCCGGAGAATAAATTGCGAATCGTTGAGGCTCTGCAACTGAGCGGCGAAATCGTTGCCGTGACGGGCGATGGCATCAACGATGCGCCCGCATTAAAGCGCGCTGACATCGGAATCGCAATGGGAATGCGCGGAACCGAAGTCGCCAAGGAAGCGGCAGACGTGGTTTTGGCAGACGATAATTTTTCGACGATCGTTGAAGCTATCGAAGGCGGGCGCACGATCTACGCAAACATAATCAAATTCGTAAATCTTATGTTTGCAGAAAATTTAGCGGAGGTGTTGTTCATTTTTTCCGCGTTGATCTTTGGACTTGCCTTGCCGCTTCTTCCGCTTCAAATTCTCTGGGTGAACATCGTTACGGACATTTTTCCGGCGCTCGCGCTAGCGGTTGAGCCGCCGACGCCGGACACGATGACTCGTCGTCCTCGAGCGGTAAACGAAGCGATATTATCAAAGCAATTTCTTTTTTTAATTTCATGGCAGGCGATTCTGCTCGCCGCGATTACGCTAGCCGCATATTGGTGGGCGCTTAATCAATACGGCGAAGGTTCACATGCAAGAACTGTTGCACTCTTTGCACTGATCGCTACCCAAGTGGGGCATCTTTTCAATTGTCGTTCAAGAACTCGCTCGGCGTTTTCTCGTATGTTCGCAAACCCATTTGTGTTCGTAGCGGTGGCAATCGTTGTGGCGCTGCAGATTTTAGTGCTGAGTTTCGCATCCCTTTCACGGTTGCTCGATGTGACGCCGGTGAACATTTACGACATCGTAGTTATCGCGTTATGTGTCGTTGCTCCGATCGTCGCTGTTGAAATCGTAAAGAGTTTTCAGCGACGCGCGGAATTGTTTTAATAAACCTACGCCAATCCCTGCCCGCGCAGCTTAAGGAAGAAATCGCGCCGCTCGAGAATGAACGCGCCGAACCCGAAGAAGATCACCAACAATTGAGCCAGCCAACCGGTAAAGGGAAGCGAGCAGGCGAGAGTAACCAAAAACGCGCCGATGAGAATTCGTGCGATGTTTGAATCCGTCCACCGATTCAGTTTTCGCAAAACCCAACCGCCGACAAAATATGAAACCCAAACGCCTGCTAGCAAAAGCGCCATCACAAACATCGCACCAAGAATTATTCCCAACGGCAAACCGATAACCGTTAAAAGCAAAACAACGATCGCAACCGGAATGGAAACGACTGCGATGAAACCCGTGAGTAAGACCGGTCCGGGTTTCGCTTCGATTACCTGAGTTACCCGATTCGTCCAAAAAGTCGAAACGAAAATGCACACGAGTCCGAGCACGGATAACCAAAGGAACCGCAAAAACCAATTTCCAATCCAACCTGCAAATGTTCCTCGACCATCGCGGCGCTCGACCTTTTGATAATCAATGCGACCTTTTACCGTAGCCTGCGATGAGATATTTGGTTCATTCGGACTGAATACGATCAAGTCGCCATTGATAATCGCGCCGGAATTCAGGTTCAGTTGCTGAACATGAGCAGTGACGTTTCCGCCGACTTCGGAATTAAGATTTGCGAGCGCGGCGCCCAGTTCCAAATTTCGCGTGATACGACCATTTATCTCTACATTATTTCCCGCGATCTTCGCATCGCGACCGATGGACGCATTCTTGCCGAGCGCGACATTGCTTCCGGCGATCATGGCATTATCCGCGATTGGGGAGTTTACCGTAATATTCGCGCCCGCCGCCCAGACATCGTCGGAAATCGGACCATCGATATTCACATTCAAACCGGAAACCATCGCATAACCTTCCACTTTTCCGTTGATATTTACATTCATTCCCGCAAGCGCAACATCGCCGACGATAGTATCGGATTTCACGTCAACGGTTTGTCCGGCGGAATAGAAATCTTCATACAGGACAGCAGTAGATTTGTCGGAAGCGGTTGCCTCCTTCGGAGCGGATTTCGTTTGCATTTGCGACTGAGTGGTAAACACCAGCAACAAGAAAAAGATTCCCGAAATTCTGAAAACCGAACTTAAGAATGAACAAATTGAAATTCTCACGACACACCTGCTTTTCTAAAAGGCTGCAAAGTTTCGGACTTCACACTTTTATCCCAATGCCTCTAAAATGTTCTCGGCTATCGACAAATGTCGAACCAACTTTTTGCCGAAATTTAATTATCGCGGCATTCCGAAATGAAGCGACTGCTTTCTAATCGCGGTTTCATGTTTTACTTTTGCATGCAGCGAGTTTAAAAACATGAGAAGCGCTAAACCGACGATCGTCATAAAAAACTTCATTAGATCGCTCATAGAATTCGCCCTTTCTAAAGGCTCTCAAGCGCGCGATTGAGTTTGTCGTTTACAGTACGCGCTATCGGGTTGAGCTCATCATTTCCGACAATTGAGAGCATTTTAATTGCATCAACCACGCTGACGACGCATTTTGAATCTTCTTCATAAACAATCACATTGCAGGGAAGAAGCAGCCCCAGCTCGAGTTCTGCCTGCAAGGCATGATGTGCCAGCGCCGGATTGCATGCGCCAAGT
>DAITAB010000268.1:0-3152 GCA_036824525.1 Pyrinomonadaceae bacterium | reverse complement strand
AGCGTTCCTGCAACGCTGGCAAACTGCATTAAAATTCCGTTGATCTGAAACGCGATCGAATAAACGCCGAGCTCGGATTTGTTCAGGTAGCTCGCAATGAAAAAAGCATCGAGGTAACTGGTCGAAAGAAATCCTACCAGTGTGAAAGGAATCAGTGGGAGCGAGAACTTCAAAAGTTTTTGAAACATCTCGCGATCGAAGATGAATCCGCCGAAGATCAGCGAGCGAATTTTCGTTAGCCCGATTAGCGCGACAAAAACCGGCGCTGCTATGTATGCGATTAGCGCAGTTGTCCACGTAAGATTTTTCGCGAGACCGAAACCGATCAGCGCGGCGAAAATCAAAATTCTTTCCAGTGCTTGCAGAATTCCTTGTTCGCGCGGAAGCTTTGCGGCTTGTAGCGCCTGTTGGACGTGACCCCAACAGGCAGTAACGAAGATATGAGCAACGACGAGCCACAAAAGCTCAGTTGAGAATTTGAGCCAATGCGCAAGCGGCGAAAACCAAACCGACGCGGTCAACAAAATTAGTATCAGGCACGGAACCGCAATGATGGTGCGCGCCCAAAACGCTTTGCGGATGCTGTGTTCTTCTACAAATTCTTCAACGCCGAATCGCGCAAGCCCGACTCCTGTCCATCCAACAAACAACTGCAGAACTTGCGAAGCGGCGATAACCGCTACGATTTCGCCGTAACTTTCCGTGCCGAGCCAACGCGTGATCAGCCAAACCGACGCAAACGAAAATCCGGCGACGATGATTTGTGTAACGACCAGCGTCGAATAATTACGCACGGCGTTTCGCAAATCCCAAGTCGCGCTTTGGCGATCGCTTTTGTGTGTTTGTACGTCGATAAAAACTTTCTCTTGTGTCACGCGGAAAAAAGAAAGGCAAGATTAGCACATTGGGAAAGGCAAAAGTAAAAAGGGGAATGGGAAGGATGAAGGATGAAGGATGAGGGATGAAAAAGATTGACGCCGTTAATTGCCGACGGCCAACTACCAACCGCCAACTGCAAACCGATCATCGCCAACCGCCAACTGCTAACTTCCAACTTCCAACTTCCAACGGGCAACTACGAACTGCAAACCGATCATGGCCCACGTCCGACCTCTTTTGGTAGAATCAGCGCTGTTGATTACTATTATTTATCGATAAGAGCGAGGTTTAATTTATGCGCAAATCTATTCTTCCATTTGTGTCTTTAGCCGCGTTGGTCGCGGGTGGGGCTTTATTGAATAATTTTCTTATGAGTTCGGAAAACCGCGTATCGGCTTCGGAGGTTTCGGAAAGTACTCGCATCAATTTGGAGAATGCTGTGAGCCCTTCAGCGAATAATCCATTGCTCGAAAATTGGTCAGGTCCATATGGCGGAGTTCCGCCTTTCGACAAAGTAAAGATCGAACATTTCAAACCCGCACTCGAAGCGGCGATGACGATGAACTTATCTGAAATCGATCGAATAGCCGGCAACGCGGCTGCGCCGACATTTGAAAATACGATCGCCGAAATGGAACGCGCCGGTCACACTCTCGATCGTGTTGCGATCATCTATTTCGTCTGGAATGGCACGATGAGTTCACCCGATATGCGCATCGTCGAACGCGAAATGGGACCGAAACTCGCCGCATTCAACGACAAAATCACGCAGAATGAAAAACTTTTCAAACGCATCGAAGCCATTTACAACTCGCCAAAGAAATCAAAACTTAAACCGGAACAGCAACGCCTCACCTGGCTTTATTACACAAATTTTGTGCGCTCCGGCGCGAGACTTGGCGCAGCCGAGAAAAAGCGTCTGTCTGAAATTAATCAGTCGTTAGCAGGTCTCTACACAAATTTCAGCCAACACTTGCTCGCAGATGAATCCGATGTATTTCTCGAATTAAAAAATGAATCCGATCTGGCGGGACTTCCGCCTTCGCTAAAAGATGCCGCCGCGCAAACTAGCGACGCGAAAAAATTGAAAGGCTCTTGGGTGATCGCGAATACGCGTTCGTCGGTTGATCCTTTTCTCACCTATTCCGCGCGGCGGGATTTGCGTGAGAAGGTTTGGAAGATGTTCGTGGGTCGCGGCGACAACGGCGACAAGAACGATAACAACGCGATCATTCCCGAAATTTTGCAGCTGCGCGCCGAACGCGCAAAGCTTCTGGGATTTCCGACGCACGCGCATTGGCGTCTCGAAAATGCGATGGCGAAAAATCCGGAACGTGCGATGGAATTGATGGAGGCTGTCTGGAAACCCGCGGTTGCGCGTGTGAAAGAAGAAGTCGCGGATATGCAGCAGCTCGCAGATAAAGAAGGCGCAGGAATTACGATCGAACCTTGGGATTATCGCTTCTATATGGAGAAAGTGCGCAAGGCGAAATATGATCTCGATCAAAATGAAGTGAAGCCTTATCTCCAACTCGAAAAATTGCGCGAAGGAATGTTTTGGGTTGCAGGCGAACTTTTCAATTTCAAGTTTACGCCGGTTTCAAATGTTCCCGTTTATCATCCGGACGTCCGCGTCTGGGAAGTGACTGACAGAAAGTCCGGCAAGCACATCGGACTTTGGTTTTTCGATCCTTATGCGCGCGAGGGTAAACGCTCGGGTGCTTGGATGAATGCATACCGCAGTCAGGAAAAAATGGATAAACCCATCACGACGATCGTTTCCAATAACTCAAATTTCGTAAAAGGAAAACCGGGCGAACCAATTCTGATTTCGTGGGACGATGCACTTACTTTGTTTCATGAATTCGGACACGCGCTCCACGGATTAAATTCGAAAGTGAAATATCCTTCGCTTTCGGGAACGGCGGTCGCGCGCGATTACGTGGAATTTCCTTCGCAGTTGATGGAACACTGGCTTTCGACTCCGGAAGTTTTACAGAAATTCGCGTTGCATTATGAAACCGGTCAGCCGATTCCGCAGAGCTTGGTTGATAAAATCAAAAAAGCCGCAACCTTTAATCAGGGATTTGCGACGGTCGAATATCTCTCGAGCGCGCTGGTTGATATGAAACTTCATCTCGCCGGTTCGCAGAAAATTGACGTAGATAGTTTCGAACGCGAGACACTTGCGCAACTTGGAATGCCACGCGAAATCGTCATGCGCCATCGCACACCGCAATTCGGACACGCATTTTCTTCCGACGGATATTCAG
>DAITAB010000267.1:1227-3153 GCA_036824525.1 Pyrinomonadaceae bacterium | reverse complement strand
AATTTGTGCGAAAGCGCCGTTCCGGCGATTGCGCCCGAAACCGCCAAGGCCGTCACTGCGCCGGTAGTCGTCCAACTAAACCGCGTCTGACTTGCGTGCGCGATCAAACCCGCTACGCAATTGATAAATATTACGAGCAACGATGTGCCGATCCCATCTTTCATCGAAAGCCCGCCGAAAATTACCAGCGCCGGCAGAATCAGAAATCCGCCGCCGACTCCAAGGAAACCGGTTAATACTCCGACTCCGAATCCCGCAGCCAATGCCTTCCAAATATCAGACGCGGATCTCTCGCGTTGAAATTCGGCGAGTGGTTTTTGCTGTCTGCGCAACATCACGATCGCGATTACCAGCATAAACATCGCGAAGGTAAGAAGCAGAGCTTGCGGCGAAAGAAGTCGCGTCAGCGGTGATCCGGCAAAGGCTCCGAGAATTCCCGCGGCGCCAAATGTCAGTCCGGCTTTTGGTCGGACGCTGCCGCGCCGGAAATGCATAAACGCACCAACCAGACTCGTTGCGCCAACCACCGCGAGCGACATTCCGACCGCCTCATGCGGATCGACTCCCATTACATAAACGAGAACCGGAACCGTGATAATCGAACCGCCGCCGCCGATCAATCCAAGCGAAAGCCCGATTGTCGCGCTCAAAATCAAACCTAAAATATACATTTTGAAGTTTGCGGTGTTATGAAACGGTCGTTTGCGTCGTATCGCAAGTCTTCGCCTGATTCCAAGGCATCTTCGCCAAAACCATCGCCATTCCACAGGTATCGGTAGCGCCCGAAAATGCCAATCCCGCACCGATAAAGGCGGCGATGCCCACGAAATATGGATGAACGAAAAAGGCCAGCAGCGCGCCTGTCAAAACAAGCAGTCCCGCCGAAAAACGAACTTGCCTTTCTAATGACCAAACTTTTGATTCGCCGGTCACCAGCGGCAACCCGGCTTGCGACCAGGCGAGCATTCCACCTTCGATCACATGAACATCGGTAAAGCCTTTGGAGCTTAAACGTTCCGCCGCTTGCTTTGCGCGATTTCCCGATCGACACATCAGATAGACGGGTTTTGTGTGATCAATCTCATCGGCGTGTTTCTCAAAATTCGAAAGCGGCATCAACTGCGCATCCGCAATTCGTTCACTCGAGAATTCCGAGAATTCCCTTACATCAATCACCTGACACTCGCCCGATTGAACGAGATTGTTTATTTCGTGGACGCTGGCTCTTTTTATCATAACTTCACCTTGCAAAATATTTTCTGACGTTTCATAATCCTTAACCGAAAATAACTATATATCGATTGAGTTATATTGTCAAAATGGGAAAAACAAAAAATTGGTCGCTTCAACCTGAACTTTTGAAAATGGTCGCTACGCGTTTTCGCGTCCTGGCGGAACCGATTCGCTTGCAAATTCTGCAGTCGCTGGAGACCGGCGAATTAAGCGTGACAGATATTACCAATGCCGTCGAATCTACTCAGCCAAACGTCAGTAAACATCTGAAAATCTTGCAGGATTCGGGCTTATTGGCGCGAAGACAGGAAGGCAACACGGTTTTTTACTCGATCGCTGATAAAACCGTTTTCGATATTTGTGATGTTGTGTGTGCAAGTCTCAAGCGCCGCGCATCGGCACAGAGCGCGATGTTTCGCTGAATATTCGGAAGCTACGTTATTCTCCAAACTAGCCTCGCAACGCGTTACTCCATATAATTTCTCCGTCTTCATAACATTCAAGTTGAGCGAGGTTTAAGAAATTGGCAAACGAAAATTTTGACGTGACGATCATCGGCGCCGGACCGGGCGGATATGTTGCGGCGGTGCGCGGCGCGCAAATCGGATTGAAAGTCGCGATTATCGAAAAAGAAAAAGGCGGTCGCTTGGGCGGCACTTGCGGTCTTCGCGGCTGCATTCCGACGAAGCAACT
>DAITAB010000267.1:0-1127 GCA_036824525.1 Pyrinomonadaceae bacterium | reverse complement strand
ACCGGCTCGGTCGTGCGTCCGATTCCGGGTTTTGAGACTGACGGAAAACAAGTATTGAATTCCGATCACATTCTCGAACTTCAAAATGTTCCGAAGAGTTTGATTGTGATGGGTTCGGGCGCGGTTGGTGTGGAATTCGCGAGCGTGTATTCGCGCTTTGGGTGCGATACAACCGTGGTTGAGTTACTAAATCGCATCGTTCCGCTTGAAGATGAGGAAGTTTCAAAGGAACTCGAACGCAGTTTCAAAAAACGCGGAATCAAATGCCTGACCGGAGTAAAGCTCGACAAAATGGAGAAGACAAAAACGAGTGTGAAAGTTTCCGGCAAGAATGAAAAAGGCGAAGCGGTAAATCTCGAAGCCGAGATGCTGCTGGTAGCGGTCGGGCGAATGCCGTATCTCGCAGGACTCGGAATCGGAGGAACGAAAATCAAAGTAAATCCGCGCGGCACGATTCAGGTAAATGAATTTTGTGAAACGGGCGAGAAGAACGTTTACGCGATCGGCGACGTGATTGATACCGCGTGGCTCGCGCATCTCGCTTCGAAGGAAGGAATTCTCGTCGTCGAAAAAATCGCCGGGAAAAAAGTTGAACCGATCAATCAAAGACTCGTTCCGAATTGCACATATTGCGATCCGGAAGTGGCGAGCGTCGGGCTGACTGAAGCAAAAGCAAAGGAGTTGGGTTACGACGTCAAGGTCGGAAAGTTTCCTTTTTCAGCTTCCGGCAAAGCGCGAATCTTGGGCGAGGAAGAAGGCTTCGTGAAAATCGTCGCGGAGAAAAAATACGATGAGGTTCTCGGCGTGCACATCATCGGACCGCACGCGACGGAATTGCTTGCGGAAGCCTGTGTTGCAATGACGCTCGAAACAACCGCCGACGCGCTCGGTCGAACGATACACGCGCATCCGACCGTTAGCGAAGCGGTAATGGAAGCCGCCGAAGGCGTTCACGATTTGACGATACATATGTAACTGGAGCGCCGGCATCTTGCCGGCTCTTTCAACACGCATTCGATAGTCGGTTTACGCGAATTTTCTTTGTCGCCATCCTATGAAATCTTCCCAAACATCTTACCCGCGCAGTCGCGTCAAAATTCTGCTTCTCGAGAACATCAGTGAAGCCG
>DAITAB010000078.1:3254-10430 GCA_036824525.1 Pyrinomonadaceae bacterium | reverse complement strand
GTTGCGTTAAAATCTCAACGAAAAATTCGCGAGGTTAAGATCATGGGAAAACGCGACAAGAAAGTTGATGCTTACATTTCAAAGTCTGAGGATTTTGCAAAACCGATTTTAAAGAAATTGCGCGATGCTGTTCATAAAGCTTGTCCTGAAGTTGAAGAAAACTGGAAATGGAGTTTTCCGCATTTCGATTACAAAGGAATATTTTGTTCGATGGCGGCTTTCAAACATCATTGTTCATTCGGGTTCTGGAAAGCTTCAGCGATGAAAGATCCGTATGGTGTTTTGCTCGGAACGGGTGAGAGCGGAATGGGACATCTCGGAAAAATAACTTCGCTTAAAGATCTTCCTTCCGAGAAAATCCTGATCTCGCTTATCAAACAAGCAAAGAAATTAAACGATGAAGGCGTCAAAAATCCCGCGCGAATTCCGAAACCGAAAAAAGAACTCGTCATTCCGGATTATTTTTTGAAAGCGGTCAAGAAAAACAAAAAAGCGCTTGCGACCTTCGAGGCTTTCTCAACTTCGAAAAAGCGCGAATATGTTGAATGGATCACCGAGGCTAAAACCGATACCACTCGCGAGCGGCGCCTGAAAACTGCTGTCGAATGGATGGCAGAAGGAAAAGCGCGAAACTGGAAATACGAGAACTGTTAGTTTTCCTTTGCGCCTTGCCATTTGAATCAGAGGCTCCTTCCCTGGTTACACGAAAATCTTGGAGAAATTTGTTATGGCGATAAATCTTGGTTTCGTAAGTGTTCCCTTCAAGATCGAAGGTCCGCATGGGCTCACAAAAATCGACGGCATTGCTAAATTTTCCTCCGCTGGAATTGTTTTAGAATTCGAGGAGAAGATTTTGGGATTGATGAAAACAGGTGTAAAGGAATCTCAAATCGCGCACAGCGAAATTCTCGACATCAACATGACCAGCGGCTTCTTCGATACAAAATTCGAACGAATGTTCGGGAGCAAAATTCGGATTCGTTTGAACAATTTTTTGAAGTTGAGTGAGATTCCTTTGAAAGATGGCTTGATCGAACTCAAAATCCGCCGTCATGATCGCGCGCTTGCGGAAGCCGGTTTGGCGCGATTATTGGAAGCTTCGCGCGAAGTGAAATCGCAGCTCCCCGAAAAGCATAATCCGGTGAGTATTTTGTTTGACGAAAGCGAAGATGAAACGGCGAAATTGAAATAAAGCCGCTAATATCCCTCGTAAATTTGTACACACGAAAATCTATGCCAACAACTCCACACATCGAAAAACACTTCACATCGGGCGCGGTCGTGCGGGATGTGGTTATCGGAATGTCGGATGGTCTGACTGTTCCATTCGCGCTTGCAGCGGGTTTATCCGGCGCAGTTATGTCCTCAGGAATTATCATTACCGCGGGTTTGGCGGAAATCGCCGCGGGCGGCATCGCGATGGGTTTGGGCGGATATCTTGCCGGGCGCTCGGATGTGGAACACTACGCAAGCGAATATGCGCGCGAGGTTCGCGAGATCGAGAGAATTCCCGAACACGAAAAACAAGAGGTTTACGAAATACTCGAAGAGTTTGGTCTCAAAAATGAAGAGAGCAAGCCGATCGTGGAATCGCTTGCGCTGCGTCATGACGACTGGGTGAACTTCATGATGAAATTCGAACTTGGTCTCGAAAAACCGAATCCGCGTCGTGCATTGACCAGCGGAATCACGATCGGCGGAGCGTATGTCGTGGGCGGTTTGATTCCGCTTGCGCCTTATTTTCTCTCGCCAAGTGTGCCGACCGCACTGCTTTGGTCAACGGCGGTTACGATCGTCGCTCTTTTTGTTTTCGGTTATGTGAAAGGAAGATTCACCGGAGTTTTGCCGGTCAAAAGCGCACTGCAGACATGCCTGATTGGCAGCGTCGCGGCGGGAGTCGCATTCTTGGTTGCGAAGTGGATTTCGTGAGTCTCTGCAAGTCGAACGCGAATTTGTTAAAATTTCCGTTCGGGCTTTTGTCTCATTACCAGACGGAGATTTTATGAGTGTTGATGTTGTGATGCCGCAGATGGGTGAATCCATCACTGAAGGCACAATTTCAAAATGGTTGAAGAAGGTCGGCGACAAGATCGAACGCGATGAGCCGATTCTCGAAATTTCGACCGACAAAGTTGACGCGGAAGTGCCCGCGCCGGCAGCCGGAATTCTTTTGGACATCAAACATCAGGAAGGCGAAACGGTTGAAGTAGGAACAGCGGTCGCGGTGATTGGCGAAGCGAGCGAGAAAAGCGATGCAGAGACGCGTGGACGCAAAGACGCGGTAAAGACAATCGCGGTAACGAAGTCCGAAATTGAACAACCAAAGACACAAGCGGAAACAGCCTTGCCATCAATCGTAACCCCAACACAAAATCCCAAATCCGAAATTCCAAACCCGAATTCGAGCGAAGCGACTGAAGTCGTGATGCCGCAAATGGGCGAATCGATTACCGAGGGAACGATTTCGAAATGGTTGAAAAAAGTCGGCGATATGATCGAGCGCGACGAACCGCTGCTCGAAATTTCGACTGACAAAGTTGACGCCGAAGTTCCTTCGCCGGCTGCGGGAAAAATTCTCGCGATCAATTTTCAAGAAGGACAAACTGTCGAGGTTGGAACTGTACTTGCGTTGGTCGGAAGCGGAGATCAAGTCCAAAGTCCAATGCCCAAAGACCAAAGTCAGATTGCGACTTCAAAGGTTGAATCGGTTATAGAAGACGTAAAATCCGTGTCGGCAATTGCCACTCCGTTACCTCTAAAACCGCAACCCACAATTCCCGCGCCGCCATCACACTCAACAACTGCACCGAAAACTAATGGCTCCAGCACGATTGAAGATTTGCGGCGGACGAAGAGCAGCCCGCTGGTGAGAAATATTGCGAAGAAACATGGAGTTGATCTTGCGCGACTCTCCGGCAGCGGATTGAGCGGACGAGTTACAAAAAGAGATATCGTCACCTACATAGAATCGGGCGCGGCGATGAAACCGCAGGATCTTTTGGTGAAAAGCGCTCAACCCGTTTCCGGCGGCGCAATTGCTCAGGCACCTGCGAGTTTCGGTGCGAAAACCGGCACCGGTGATCGGGTAGAAAAAATGTCCGTGATGCGAAAGAAAATCGCGGAGCATATGACATTTTCGAAACGAACATCGGCTCACGTTTCGAGCGTTTATGAAATTGATATGACCAATGTCGTCAAATTTCGTGAGCGAAACAAAGAAGAGTTTCAGTCGCGCTATGGAACCAAACTTTCATTCATGCCCTTTATTTTTCAAGCGGTCACGAATGGACTTCGCGCGTTTCCGATCATCAACTCACAGGTAAATGGCGACGAAATAATTTTCAAGGGCGACATCAATCTGGGAATAGCGGTTGCGCTCGATTGGGGATTGATTGTTCCGGTGATCAAGGGCGCGGATAAGCTTTCGCTTTCGGGACTCGCGCTTGCGGCAAATGATCTCGCGGAGCGCGCCCGCGCTAAAAAGCTCAACCCTGACGAAGTTCATGGCGGAACTTTCACCATTACAAATCCGGGAGTCTTCGGTGGACTTTACGGAATGCCCATTATCAATCAACCGCAGGTTGCGATTTTGTGTGTAGGAGTAATTGAGAAGCGCGCTAAAGTTATCACCACGGAAAACGGCGATGATGTGATGGCAATCCGTTCGATGTCGTATTTCGCGCTAACCTATGACCATCGCGTAGTGGACGGCGCTGACGCGGAAAAATTCCTCGCTTACATTAAGAACTATCTGGAAACGGCGAAATTTTCGTTGTAGATTTTTAAAAGATTGTTTCAATTCGATTTGCATCAACATTTCCTAGGGTTTAGTCTGACAAAAGCTACTTTGTAACCGATTTCGTTTTTTGAACTGTTCAATTGACGAACAACCCTTCCGCCGTGCCGGGCGTCTCAAAACTGAGACAAATATCAGGAGTATTAAGAATAAATTAAGGAGTGGTTAAATTATGTCGAAGCGAATTCAATTGATTTTGGCGATGTTACTTCTCTCGTTTGGTGCCGCGTTTGCGCAAGATGCTCAAATGCGAAGTGTCGCCGCGGGACAAAAAATGAAACTGAAAGGAATCGTAGTAGCCCGCGATGCCGATAAGCTCGTGGTTCGCGATGCAACCGGAGTTGAAACAAAAGTTTTACTCAGCAGTGCAACCAGCATCAAGACAAAAGGCGGTTTTTTTGGCGGCGGTGACAAAACTGCGACACAGGCAATTGTCCGCGGACTCACTCTCGAGATCGAAGGAATCGGCGATAGTTCAGGAAATCTTGTTGCGAACAAAGTTCGTTTCGGAAAAGATGATTTACGAGTGGCTCAATCGATTGAAAGTCGCGTCGCGCCGGCGGAACAGCGTATCGATCAAGCCGAGCAGAATGCCCAGAGACTCTCGGGACAGATTGATGAGTTGACCGCGATCTCCAATGCCGCGCGCGGTGGTGCGAAAGCAGCCCAAGATACTGCCGACGCAGCAATCGCCGGAGTAAACGCAACCAACCAACGCATCACTTCTTTGGACGATTATGTTGTGCAGTCAACGATGGTTGTGAATTTTCGTGTTGCCAGCGCAGTGCTTTCACCGGAAGCAAAGTCGAATCTCGATCAAGTTGCGCAGACTGCGATGACAATGCGTGGTTATGTAATCGAAGTAACGGGATTTGCGTCAGCCGATGGCAACGCAAAAACAAATAAGTCTCTGAGCGAACGTCGCGCAAAGGCGGTGCTTGATTATCTGGTCGAGACGCACAACATTCCGCTGCGCCGAATCAGTACATCATATGGCTTTGGCGAACTTCAGGCGGTAGCCGACAATTCAACCCGCGAAGGTCGCGAGCAGAATCGACGAGTCGAAGTAAAGATTCTGGCGAGTCGCGGCTTGAATCAAAATGTGGAAGTTAAACCTGCGACTGCTACGGATAATCCACAGAGCAATCCGAGCAATCAGTAGTGTTTTAAACTAATCGAGCCGCGGGAGATTTCAAGGCAATTGAGTTCTTTCGCGGCTCCTGATTTTTCTTCGCCTTCATTTCCGCCCAAGAATTTGTCCCAGGAGTTGTTTTCAGATGGCAAATATTCCTTCGCGTCTTCTCGGTTTCATTTTCCTAAGCGCTCTATTCGGCTTCGCTTCTTACGCGCAAACTCCTCCTTCAAAAACCGAAACGGTTCAGGATGATGAGGTGATCCGCGTTGAATCGAAATTGGTAGTAGTTCCGGTTTCAGTTACAGATGCTAACGGCGCGCCGGTACTTGGGCTTACGAAAAATGATTTCAATGTATTTGAAGAAAGTGCTGCCCAAGAAATAGCGCAAGTTTCTTCTGCCGAGAACGCGCCACTGGAGATTGCGCTGTTGTTTGATGTTTCATCGAGCACCGGCGCGATGTTTCAATTCGAACAGGAATCCGCCGCGAAATTCCTGAAAGAAGTAATGAAGCCCGAGGACCGCGCCTGCATCTTTACGATCGGTGCGCGTGCAGTCTTGATTCAATCCCGCGATACGGCGGAAAAATCCGCAGCCTCGATTAAGACGATTTTTCCAAAAAATGAACAGACTTCGTTTTACGATTCAATCAATGCGGCGGCGGAATATCTTCGTACTCACTCACCAAAAACTTCTCGAAAGGTTTTGATTGTAATTTCCGATGGAGAAGATACAAATAGTGCGGGTGTTTTAAAAGCAATTTTTGATGCCGAGCGGAAAATTACCGATGCGGATTACAACGCGATGAGGAAAAACGGTTCATTACGAACATTGCGTTACAACGCCCGAGATGGTGCGCGCTTGCGCGAACAAAAAATCGTGCTGCGTTCGCTTCAAAATGCCGATGCCGTTTTTTATGCGCTAAATCCCGCCGGAGCT
Source organism: Pyrinomonadaceae bacterium (assembly GCA_036824525.1). Taxonomy (GTDB): domain Bacteria; phylum Acidobacteriota; class Blastocatellia; order Pyrinomonadales; family Pyrinomonadaceae; genus DAITAB01. The sequence continues at coordinate 4,562 of DAITAB010000078.1, read as the reverse complement.
TCGCTACAGTTTAATCAGATAAGTCTTTTTGGTCAGTCAAACTTACAGAAATTCGCCGATGAAACGGGCGGAACCGCATACCTGCCTACGGTTTTTGCAACAAACCTAAAAGATCAATTGCAAAATTCCGCGAATGCAAGAAAGAATGAAGAAAGTCTTACGAGAATTTTTCGAAGTCTCGCGAATGAACTTCGGGCTCAGTATCTGCTTCAGTACTATTCCGACCGGGATTTTCCGGAAAATAAATTCGTAAAACTCAACGTTGGATTGAAGAATCCGGGTGGCTTAAAAATTCGCGCTCGGCAGGGTTATTTTGTGCGTTGATATATTTTGCCTGCCGCATCCGGTTTATCGCCGCGACCTTGTACGTCCGTTAAATTGCATCGGAAGTTTTTCTCCGACGATCATTTCGCCTTTTGTCGCAATCCTACCAGCGGAGACATTACCCATCACCTCAGAGCTGTTCAGCGCGATTCCGGTCGTCGCAACTGAAATTGTTTCCTCCGCCGATATTTTTCCCATCACATCTTCTTCTTCGCGACCGGAAAAATACGCGCTAAAACCAAGCCCGCTCAAGATTCCGAAAAGCAAGGAAACGACGGCTGTCGCTGTTTTTGAGACCCGACGCTTAAACGCCGACCATCCGACCGGACAGTCTTTCGTTAAGACCGTTCCATCCGCGCGACGATAAAACCTCACGCACAAACGTCCTTCAGCGTTGATGATCAAGCTTTCGGCTTCTGTGCGCGTCATTCCCGAAAGATTAAAAACGTTTAGCTTACAGGAACCGCAAAAACGCGTGCGTTCATCGCCGATCATTGCGTCCCAGTCGGCAGAACAAGGACTTGCTACTTTGATGTTTTCGAGTGGACTGGAAAATGTGGACATAAAAAATCTCCGTGTTTTCTTAGACGCCGCGAGTTGCGGTTAGTTCCAAGAACGCCTCACGAAGATTTTCTTGCGCAATTCCTTACGGGCTTATTGGAAATTCCTTTTGTACCTATGCGTTATCGGTCGGCGGCGACCGACGCCGATCGCATTCTTGGAAATGATGATCGTCGGGGGAAGCTGTTGGCGCTTGAATTCGTTTGCCGGTGATTCGACTTTGTTCAGAATTTCGTAAACAAGGCGCGCCTCGTGACCCGCAGCGATGATTTCCTTTGGCGAGAATTTATTTTCGAAATAAAGCTGCAAAATCGGATCCATCGTTTCGTAAGGCGGAAGCGAATCTTGGTCAAACTGATTCGGCGCGAGTTCGGCGGAAGGTCGCTTTTCAATAATTGAGTTTGGGATGATCTCCGCGCCCTT
>DAITAB010000078.1:0-3154 GCA_036824525.1 Pyrinomonadaceae bacterium | reverse complement strand
GCGATTAAGCTCGCGCCATCGAAAACGATTCCGTCGTTGCCGCCTACAAGATTTACAAACACAACCGGAACTTTCTGCCGACGCGCGCGGTGCGCAACCATATCGCAACGCAGTTTTATCTTGCCCTTGTTAAATGGCGATGCATTGATGGAGACGATCAAATCCGCGCCGCTATGAATTACTTCATCGGTCGGATCTTCCTCGTATAATCTTTCCTTCCAAAAGGTTTTATCGTTCCAGAAATCTTCGCAGACTACTACTCCGATTTTCTTTCCGCCGATTTCAAAAATTCTTCGATGATCGCTCGGTTCGAAATAGCGTGGATCATCGAAAACGTCGTATTCCGGCAGAAGTGTTTTGTCCGCGAAGCCGAGAAGTTTTTTGTTGTGGATGACAGCGGCGCAGTTGTAAAGGCGACGACCATTGGCATCGTCGGTTTTTCGAATCGTGCCGACGATCGCCGTAATCCCATGGCAAGCGGAAATTATTCTTTCGAGATGATCAGAGGCGTGTTCGATTATGTCCGCATCGAGAAACCAATCTTGCGATGTGTATCCATGAGTCGCGATCTCGGGAAAGACTACAAGATCCGAGCCGTCGGACTTTGCTTTTTCGATGCCATGCAAAATCTTATCGACATTTCTTTCAATGTCTCCGTTGATTGTATTGATCTGTGCGATGGTGATTTTCATTGCAATTGAAGATGCAAGTTTGTGGAAGTCTTCGCAAAATCTCGTTTAAACAAAATCACTAAATCAAATGGAAAAAAAATTCGGATCATCAGGAGGATTTGGAGGAATTGTCGTTATCGCTGCGCTTGATCATCGTCAGGCTATTTCCGCGCTCGCTGTAGGAAACTTCGTCCATTATGTTTTGAATAATGAGAACTCCTCGTCCGCTCGGCTTGAATAGATTTGATTGATCGCGCGGGTCGGGAATTTTCGAAACGTCGAAGCCTTCGCCCTGATCTTCGATGGTAAATCTCGCCTCGTGCGGCGAGATATCGGCAGAAATGTGAACGGCTTTTCCGGCATCGAACTTGTTTCCATGTTTTACCGCATTGATAAAAGCTTCGCTTAGCGCGACCCTCAGATTCGACTGCTCTTCCGAAGTAACACCGATTTTTTCGACTCGCGCTATCAGATAATCAAGAACCACCTCCATCAATGCGATGGAGCTCGGCATTTCAAATTCAATTTTTTCATGGAGTTGTTTGAGAATTTCTTCGCGATCAACAAAGTTTGCTTTGTGAGTAAGAATCTCGGCGACGAGTTTGCCGAGCTCTTCATCGTCAAAATTCTCTCTACGGTAATTCGCCCCGCAGACCTTGAAAGCTCTGATATGCGAGTCGCTTTGATCTTTGGCTTCAGTGAGATTTACGCATTCGCCTTTGAGTCTTTTTTCCGCGACGAATTCAACATTCTCCAAATCAATAACGATCAGATCAAAGGTCTTCAAATTCCCGAGAGTCTTCACACCCTCGCGACCATTCGCGCAAGTCACCTCGTGACCTTCAGCACCGAGCTGCGTTTTTAGTTCAGTGCTAAGATCCTCGTGATCGTCAATTATTAAGATTCGGCGCTTCATTTATAACAAAAGAAACGAGCGAGAAGTTGAATTTGTTTCACATCATAACGTAGTTTTACCTACAATGATAGCCTTTTGGAAAGTTAGAATGGACGAATCGAAAACCAACTATAAAGCCCTTCGCGCACAAGCCTTTGAGAATTCCGATCTGAAAGGTTTTTCGTTAAAAGAAAGGGTTCTTATACACCTGGCGGATATCGGTTTTTTCATTTTTATTCAATTTATCGGGATGACTCTTCGGTATGAAGTCGAAGGACAGGAATCACTGATTCAATGCGAAGCCGCAAATAAACTGCCGATAATTTCTTCTTGGCACGACGCAATTCTCGCCACCACCCACTTCTTGCGAAACAGAAATATTATCGTAATGGTTTCTCAGAGTCGCGATGGCGCATATATGGCACGATGCATCCATCGATTCGGTTATGGAGCGGCGCGCGGATCCTCAACGCGCGGAGGTTTGGGCGCCTTCGTCGAAATGGTTCGGCTCATGAGAGCGGGATTTCCCGGCGGGTTTACCGTGGATGGACCGAAAGGTCCGCGGCATATTGTAAAGCCCGGAGCGTGTCTACTTGCAAAAAAAACCGGCAGTCCCTTGATTCCTTTCGTCATTGTTCCAAAACACTTTTGGGAAGTTTCGAGTTGGGACCGTCTGCAAATTCCTGTTCCATTCAGTAAGGCAAAAGTATTTATCGGAGAACCTATTTTTGTTAGTCCCGAAGCAGACGAAAATGCCTTGGAGGAAAAACGCGCTGAACTTCAACACTCGCTTGACGAATTGGTAAAACGTGGTGTCCAATGGCGTCCAAGCAAAAATTAATTTGCGGTTGTGCACCCCCGAAGTCCTGGAGAGTTCCAATTTCGCCACAGCTAATTTCGGATTACCTTACGGCGAGTCGTTTTCCCCTTTATTACAACTCAGCCCGATTCAACAAATTTTTAAGGAGAATTTTTAATGGGAATGTTTGATGCAATTACGAATATGGTCGGTCAAAAACTCGGCATCGGCGATAAGGCTGGAATTATTCTTTCCGCTTTGATGGCGATGTTGGCGGAAAGAAATTCCGGTGGGCTTGGCGGGTTTCTCGATAGATTTCGAAAAGCAGGTCTGGGAAGTTCCGTTGACTCTTGGATCAGTACGGGAAGTAACGCTCCGCTTTCGGGCGAGCAGGTAATGTCTGCGCTGGGAAGCGATTCGATCGGACGTGTTGCAGGTGAAGCCGGCGTCGAATCCGGAACGGTTGCTTCGGCACTCGGTATGATGATTCCGGGAGTGATCGATAGTCTTACTCCGAATGGAATCGTTCCGACGGAGGGCGATTTGATGTCGAAGCTCGGCGGAGTCATTCCGGGAATGAGCGGAGTCGGCTCGGCTGCTTCGTCAATGGCAAGTAATGTTACCGGTGATGGCGGTTCGATTTTGAAATGGTTACTGCCGCTTGTACTTCTCGGATTGCTCGTCGCGATCGGCGCAATGTTTTGTCGGAACGAGGCGCCAACCACCGGCAACGCGAATTCGCATTCGAACGCAAATGTTCATAGCGCCAATGCGAATATGAGCCACGCG
>DAITAB010000077.1:0-10494 GCA_036824525.1 Pyrinomonadaceae bacterium | reverse complement strand
GGTCACCCGGCGAACCTGGGGGTTCTTCGAACGCTTCGTCGGTCCGGGTGAGATATTGATTCAGACTCGAAATCTCGCGGCATTTGCCGGATTGCTCAAACCATTCTTCCCGTCGCAATCGAGTAGCGGCAGTGGTTTCAATTTCGGTTCATAGAGATAAAGGATTCAGTTAAACCGTAGTGGGAAATGCCGCAGTAAAATCAAAACAAACTGAAATCAGAATGCGCGGACGCGCAGTTTCGCGCGGTGTCGCAATAGGGAAAATCACCCAGCTCATCGGCACGCGAATCCAGTTTCCGCGAACGCCAATAAATCCTTTAAAGGTTTCGGATGAGCTTAAACGATTCGAACGCGCGATTTCCATGGCGCGGATGCAATTGAATGCGCTGCTCAAGAAACGAGCCTCTAAATCGCACACCTCGCAAAAAGAGATCATCGAAGCACAACTGCTGATGTTGGACGATCCATCTTTGAGCGGTGAGATCGCCAGGAGTATTGCTGAAGAACACGTTAGTTTCGAATGGGCGGTGGTGAGTGTAACCGAGAGATTTCGACGCCAGTTCGAGAAAAACTCGAATGGTGTATTTCACGAAAGAGCGCTGGATGTGCAAGACATTTGCAATAAGCTTCTTTCTACATCTCAAACCTTAAGTCAGTTGCAGTCGATACCGAAAGATTCAATCGTCGTTGCACGAGAAATCACGCCCGCAACTTTGATTGAGCTCTCGCGCAACGGTATAGCAGGCGTTATCACCGAGAGAGGCGGCTGGACATCGCATGCATTTATTCTCGCGCGGGAATTAGGAATTGCCTCCGTTACTGGCATAAAGAACGCTAGTCGACTCTTGAGACAGGGCTCAACAGCAATCGTAGATGGATTTTCCGGCACAGTTTTCGTGTCGCCATCGGCGCTCACTTTCAAAAGCTACACGAATTCCGGCAAACGAATTTCCGAAACGAAAAATAAACAAAGTAGGTTTCAACCGAGGAAAAGCCTGGTCACACTCGATGGTTTGGAGATTCGGATTCGCGTCAACCTTGACCGCATCGAGAATTACGAGCGCGCACGAAAATTTGGAGCTCACGGAGTCGGATTGTTCAGGTCGGAGCTTCTTTTGGAGTCTCAGGATTGCAACATTTCCGAAAAGGAACAAACGCAGAAATTCACCGAACTGATGAAATCCTCGGATGGTCAGCCGGTAAATATTCGAACGTTCGATTTCGATTTGAACACGTGCCTCCCGGGTGTACATGATGATTTGGAGCGTAATCCTGCACTGGGACTGCGCGGAATTCGTTGGAATATTCTGGACCAGAAGCCCTTTCGCGAACAGATTTCCGCGCTCCTTCGATCATCGTCTTTTGGCGATCTCGGAATTGTTATACCAATGGTTTCGGATCTACGTGAGATCTTATTCGCTAAAGAAATAATTCAGCGGGAAACGCGACGTTTGAAAAAACGGGGAGTCAAGGTTAAGGAACCACGATTGGGAGCTATGATCGAGGTTCCATCCGCGGCGATTTTGTGTGATGTGATTTTGCAAGAGGTTGATTTTTTATGTTTGGGAACAAACGATCTGGTTCAGTATCTCTTGGCAGTTGATCGCGATAATGAGTCAGTCGCGAATTTCTTTCGAACGATTCATCCGGCAGTGCTGAAAGTTTTGAAGAATATTTTTGTTGCCGCCGAAGCGCGCAACAAACCGGTAACGGTTTGCGGCGAAATGGCGGGATCGACCTTTTACTCGCCGATACTGATTGGTTTGGGTGCAACTGACCTAAGTATGAATTCGCGTTCGATTCCCAAAGTTCAGGAAGCAATTTCCAATATCGCTTTGGACGAGGCAAGGGAAATCGCGGAACAGTTGCTGAATTGCTCGTCGGCTGACGAGAGCGAGAAAAGACTACAGGAATTTTTGAAAAAAAGATGGCGTCACATTACAGGTTATGAGTTATCCTCATAGCGGCAAATGGAACCTCCAGCCACCCGCCGGGTTGTTTTTGTAGAATTCATGCATCTTTGAACGTCTATTGGAAACGGGAACGGTAATTCCATGGGCATGGAGCCGTACAATTTGCTCAGTCATTGAGGGTGTTGCAATTTATTTCGAAGATCTGATGTATCTGAATTTAATCAAACGTACATTTTGTTTTCTCGTTGTGACTACTTTCGCCTTGGTCGGCACTGACTTTTCACAGGACACGGATTCATCCGCGCAGAACCGTAATTTTTCTCATTCGCCCAATCCTCGGAAAAGAAAAGCTGAAACTAAATCGGGAATCGACAAGACTTCTGCGACCACTACAATAGACACGAATACGTCGTCGATACCATCGGAAACAAAAACACCGCCAAGCGATTCCACTTCAGCGAGCTCGGAAATTTCTGTCGGGGCTACTTCAAGATCGCCTATACCTACGGAAATTTATCGGGTTGGAATAGGAGATGTGCTCCTTATCGGTATTCAGGATTCGCCTGGAAAAGATGCCGGTTACTTTACGGTTTTAAAGGATGGAACGATTGATTTCCCTTTAGCGGGACAGTTGATTGCAGTTTCAGGACTGACTGTTAGCGAAATCGAGGACGTAATTTCCGGTCTTATTAAAGTGGTCGAGAATCCCAGAATCTCAGTTCGCGTTCGCGAATACAATAGTCACTCCTACAAAGTTCTAGGCTTGGTCGAGAGACCGGGTGAGAAATATTTACAGCGTGAAGCGATTCCACTATATGTTGTCCGCGCAGAAGCAATTGCGCAGCCGAAGGCAACTAAAGCTCTAATACGACGCGGCAGTTCTCAGATTGAATCGATAGACCTCGTCAATCAAAAATACGAAGAGATTTTTGTTTATCCTGGTGATATCGTTGAATTCGTTCAAGGCGAAAATAATGCGAATACTGATTCGGGTCGCGAGCAATATATTTACATAAGTGGAAATGTCGTTACTGGTGGACAGAAACTTTTTCATTCGGGTTTAACGCTTACTCAGGCGATATTTGCTGCTCGCGGTTTGACGAGACCTACCGTGCGGAAAGTCGTGGTTCGAAGGCGGAATTCCAAAGGACTTTTAGACAGTCAGTTTTATGACTTGAAAGAGATCTTGGATGGGCGAAGCGCGGATCCGATTTTGCAAGCCGGCGATACTATTGAGGTCGGCAATTAGCGTCTGATTTTCCTTCTAGGTCATCCGAGCGATTCGACTTTCGCTGCCTATAACCCTGCTAAAGCGTGCGATTGATCCTTCCTAGCCGGAACTGATTACAGTCTTGTCAGCTGATTGCGAAATGCGCGGAGTATTGCGCATTTATTGTTATGCCAGCGACAAATTGTTAATATGTCGGTGCCTTGCGATGCAGCAGATTTGGCAATCGCTTTTGAATCATCAAAAGAGGAAAGTCCGAACACCATAGGACAACGAACCGGATAACGTCCGGGCGTTCTTTGAACGACGACAAGTGCAACAGAGAGCAAACCTGCCGAAGCAATTCGGTTAAGGGTGAAACGGTGTGGTAAGAGCACACCAGCGCGACTTGGTAACAGGCGCGGCTAGGCAAACTCTTCGTGGTGCAAGACCAAATAGAAAAACGTTTTGGAGCGGTCCGCTCACTTTCGCGCTTTTAGCGCGATGCGTTTTCGGGTAGGTCGCTTGAGCTGTTTGGTAACGAACAGCCTAGATGAATGATTGCCACTTCGACTAAAGTTGAGGGACAAAATTCGGCTTAAAAATCTGCTTCATCGCTCTGGCTCTTCAGGGCTCGAGCTTTCTCAAGACAAGGAGAACATTTCTTAATGACAACTAGAAAGGGCGTTTTCATTGGCGCCTACGTCCCAAATGAACTCAAGGATTCGTTAAAACGTCGTGCGGCTTCGCAGCATCGCACTCTTTCACAGGAAATTACCCGAATCCTCGTAGAAGCAATTCATGGACACGGACTTCCGACCGGTAGCATCGATCGAAGAATCAATACGTCGCCGCCTCGGCGTCGGGACGATGATCCGCTCCCGCGTCGTCGAGCGGATGACCTTCCGTACATTGGACCAACGACAAAAGGAAAGAAGTGATTCTCCGACTATTTGTTTTACTGCGTTGCCGCTGCAAAGCGGCAGCGTTTTTTTATGAGAATTGAGCGAGCAGAAACAATAAATTAAATGAAGTGGATTCTCATCGCGCTATTGCTAATTTTGTTGCTCGCCTTGATTGCGCGAGTCTATAAGAAACAACTTACGCTTACGTGGAATATCGCGAAGTGGTTCATTCAAGCGAATCGATCGGCAGCATCCGGAATTAAAGATAAACGCAAGATGGAATTACAGTCCGATGGGAAACTGGTGCGCTGCGAAAATTGCGGTGTGTTTGTCAGAGAAGATCGGGCAGTGATTGTTGACGGAGAAAGCAACTATTGTTCGAAGCTTTGCGTTAAAAAGTCCATAGAGAATTAGCCCGCAACGAATTTTGAAAAGTACCAACGGATCAGCGAATCGCCGAAGAGAAGCGAAATGATTGAGCCGATTCCGAGAAAAATTCCGAAGGGAATTTGCGTCTGGAGATTTCGATTTTTCTGTTTTGCAATAACGATTATTCCAATTACCGCGCCGGAAAAAGCGGCCAGAAATATCGAAAGAAAAGCGAGCCGCCATCCGAGGAGCGCACCCACCCCGAACATCATCTTCACGTCTCCTAGTCCCATCGCTTCGACTCCGCGAAGCTTTTTCCAAACAGCACCAATTAACCAAAGCGTTCCGCCGCCCATCAAGGCGCCAAGAAATGCGCCGATGAGTGAAACTAATACCGGCGGATAATTTGCGAGACTCACCGCCGGCATATAACTGAAATCATTGAAGAATTGCTGCAAGCCAAAAATTGGAAACACAACGCGCAGAACCAATACTCCTGCTAGCAGCGGATAGGTGATTACATTTGGAAGAATCATGTGCTCGGCATCGATGAAGATCAGCGCGAGCATAATTGCGGAGAAGGTCAACGCGACCGGCAAAAAGAAATTCAGACCAACTACCGCGAAAACTACCAGGAAAAGAACCGCCGTAAGAATCTCGACCGCCGGATATCGAAAACTTATCGGCGCCTGGCAGCTTCGACATTTCCCGCGCAGCAGAAGCCAGCTAAGGACCGGAATATTATCAAAGGGTGTTATTGGAGTGCTGCATTTAGGACACGTCGAATTGGGGAAAACGATCGACTGTTCATTTGGAATTCGATGAATTACGACATTAAGAAAACTCCCGATCACGGCGCCCAGACACGTCACGAATACATAACCGAACACTTCCGGTAAACCAGTAAGAAATTCAAAAGTAGTTGTCATACGAAAAAGCCAAGCTAACCAAAAGCGCGAATCGGGAAAGATGAAGTAAGTTGATCAACCGAAGATTGCAAAAGCAATCTTGCTCCCATGCAATCAGAAGACGTGGTGGGTCGTGCAGGGATCGAACCTGCGACCCGCGGATTAAGAGTCCGCTGCTCTACCAACTGAGCTAACGACCCACGAAGGTGCAGATTATAACAAACTGATTTCAGACAAGTCCAAATGATGATTTAGAAATGCGAATCGCTCAGCGTTATAGGTTCTCAAGCGAATACATTTGAGTTAATAATGATTGGCGGCGAAAATAATTGTGAATGAAAGAATGTCAAACGTGTCAAAGCTGTTATCCGGATGAAGTGGTTGTTTGCGCTAACGAGCAATCTCCCACCAGAAATACCTTACCCGGTCCGCAACTTCTCGCCAAAAGATATTTCCTCGAAAGGAGAATTGGTCGCGGCGCGATGGGGCAGGTTTATCTTGCGCGCGACGAGAATCTGGGCACACGACATGTCGCCGTCAAAACAGTTCGTCCGGACTTTTTGGATTCGGAAAATCTGCCGGAGGGTGAAGCGATCTCGCGATTTGAACACGAAGCGCGTGCGGCGGCATTGATTCGGCATCCGCATGTTGTGACCGTAACCGATTTCGGAAAAACACCCGATGGAGTATTTTTTCTCGCGATGGAATATGTAGAGGGAGAAACTCTCCATCATCTTCTTCGGCGCGAAGGCGCCCTTTCGATCCGGCGAACCGTAAAATTATTGAGACAGATTTGCGATGGTGTTGAGGCGGCACACGAACTTGGAATCGTACATCGTGATTTGAAGCCGGCTAATATCTTCATTCTCAAAAAACGAAAGGATGGCGACGATGGTTTTGTTAAGGTTGGCGACTTCGGGCTTGCAAAAATAATGCGTAAAACTATTGCTGATCCGGTAAATGATTCCGCGCCCGCCTCGCGAGGAATTGTAGGAACACCGGAATTTATGGCGCCGGAACAGATGCAGCCGGGAAGCGCAATCACGTTTCGGGCGGATATTTATGCACTCGGAACAATTGCTTATTCGATGATTAGCGGTCGCACACCATACATCGGTGACCTGATGGAATTGGTAACACAAAAAATGACTCAGCCGCCGCCTCCACCATCATCTTTTCGAAAAGATATTCCCCCAAAATTTGAAGAGGTGATAATGAGAGCTCTTGAACGCGATCCGGAGAACCGTCCGGAAAATGTTTTCGCCTGGATGTGTGATCTCGAAGCGGCGGCGGAAAATGAGACAGCAACAGAATCTCGAACCTCATCGCACCTGGTTGTTCAAGCCCCAGTCGGTGCAGAAGTTTACTTGGATGATGAGCGCCGCGGGAGCATCGGGAATTCCTTACGACTGCGGCTAGTCGGAATTCCTTCCGGTAAACATGTGCTTCGTGTTACACGCGCAGGAGAGAAAGACGATGAAAGAGTGATCGAAATTGCCGATGGCGCTTCCGAAAACATAATTCATTCGGTGCTCGGTCAATCATTACCGGAATCCAATCCGGAAACGCACGGTCGAATTTCCGGCGAATCAACCTCGGCAGTGATGCCGCAAATTGTAGTATGTGTTAATTGCTCATCGCGCTTTGCTGAAGGTGTAAAATTTTGCGGACGTTGCGGAAAGAATTCTTTCAGACGTGTTGCGCAAATCAATGACGCGGATTCATTTCCTTGTCCTCAATGCGCTACCCGACTGCCGCAAGCGGCGCGATTTTGTGCACGATGTGGTTTGCAATTAAAGCCTGAACCGCAATCCGGAGCGAACAGGAGTCTCCCCCGTAGTGTTGAACGAATTTGCAGAAATTGCGGAGCGACATTTGGCGCTGGCGTGAAATTCTGTGGTCGCTGCGGCTTCAATCTCAATCACTGAAGTCGCAATCATTCCGCCGGTTTAGCAGCCTTTCAGAATCGAAGTGCTAATGAGTAGACGTGATTTTCGAAAGCGAGCGCGGAGAGTCCGGATTCAACCCTTTCTGTTTGGCGAGCAACGCCGCAAACATCTGCGCCGGAATCACAAAGGGAATTGGAGAAAGTATCTCTTCAATATTCTCATTGAGAAAAACACTTCGACCGGAGAGCCGCTGAATCGTCTTGTCGTTTGTAATTGAGAGCGAGTCGGCATTGAGTTCCCGCAATTTCGCGAGAAGTTGCGCATTTAGTTTTTGGGTCGGACCTTTCGGGGCAAACAGAATCACCGGAAATCTTTTCTCGACGACCGCCAGCGGACCATGAAAGAAATCCGCCGAGGAAAATCTTTCCGCTACGACGTAACAGGTCTCCATCAATTTCAGCGCAAGCTCATGCGCGTTTCCATAATTCATTCCGCGCCCGACAACAACACATTGCTCCATGAAAATATATCGTTCGACGATCTCAGCCACTTCATCTCGGAGCTTCAGCGCGCTGAATGCCAGCGACGGTATTTTCGAAACGCCAATCTTTTTGCCCGATATCGCCTTTGCCAAAAGATAGAAGTGGAGCATTTGTCCGGTGTATGTCTTTGTAGCGGCGACGGATTTTTCTCGTCCCGCATGAATGAGCAGAGTTTCATTGGCAATTTTGCTTAGCGAAGATCGCGCGTGATTCGTGATCGCGAGAGTGAGCGCACCCGAGGACTTAGATTTCTCGATTACTTCGTTTACGTCCACACCTTCGCCAGATTGTGAAACGCCGATTACCAGAGCCCGACGAAGATCAAGCTTTGCTTTGTATAAGGTGTGAACAGAAGGAGCGGAAAGCGACACGGGAATTCCGCAGGTGATTTCCAGCAGATAGCGTCCGAAATGGCAAGCATTATCTGAACTTCCTCGTGCGACCAAAATAATCAGGTCAATATCGCGCTTCTTTATCGCGACGCCGATTCGCGTAATCTTTTTGATTTCAGATGCAATCGTCTTTTCCAAAACGTCCGGTTGTTCGAAAATTTCATTCAACATTTGTGACATCTGATTCTTTGTCCTTGAAGATTTCTATTGACACCTTTGTAATACTGCACGTAAATATAGCCAAAACATCCGACATCAGCCAATCCAATGACGAACTATGGAAGATAACAAAACACCAAAACAGACAAAACCACGACTCATCTCGCTAGATGTTTTTCGCGGCTTCACCATCGCCTTGATGGTACTGGTTAACAATCCGGGTTCATGGAGTCATATTTATTCACCTTTTCAACATGCCGAATGGAATGGATGGACTCCGACGGATTTCGTTTTCCCGTTTTTTGTTTTCATTGTGGGCATTGCGATAACGCTCGCGCTCGGAAAACGCGTTGAATCCGGCGGGATCACCCGCGACGTTTATATAAAAATCATTCGCCGTGCGATTTTGATCTTTCTTTGCGGATTGTTTCTTGCCACATTTCCTTTCTACAATTTTTCAAAGGAGACGTGGATCGATGTAAGTCAGATTCGCATCATGGGCGTGCTGCAAAGAATTGCGGTTTGCTATCTTGTTGCCGCGCTGCTTTTTCTTCATACAACTTGGAAGCAACAGGTTTTAATTTCAATTGGGCTGCTTCTTGTTTACTGGTTTTTGATGACGATGATTCCGGTTCCGGGTTGCGAGCTTACTACTTTCAACGATAAGGCTTGTAATCTCGCCGCTTATCTCGATCGCGCGATCTTGGGTGAGGGACACATTTGGCGTCAGGCTAAGGTTTATGATCCGGAAGGACTGCTTTCAACGATTCCGGCGATTGTTACGTGTCTTACGGGTGTATTGTGCGGTCATTGGATTCGCAGAAAGATTTCCGATCATGAAAAAGTGAACGGAATGTTCGTAGCCGGATTGGTCTTGACTGCGCTTGGTTGGGTCTGGAACTTTTGGTTCCCGATCAATAAGTCGCTTTGGACGAGTTCATACGTTTTATATATGTCCGGTTTGGCGCTCTGCTTTCTTGGTTTGTGTTACTGGCTGATTGATATTAAGGGAATCAAATGGTGGACGAAGCCATTAGTAATTTTCGGAGTGAACGCGCTCGCGCTTTTTGTCGGTTCGGGTGTGATGGCGCGCCTTCTCGGAATAATAAAAGTTCCAGGCTCAAACGGCGAATCAATCGCGCTTCAAACATGGATCTTCAATAATTTGTTTCTTACGATCGCTTCACCGATCAACGCATCTTTGCTCTTTGCGATTTCGTTTATTCTCGTATGGTTATTTCTGATGTGGCTCCTCTATCGAAAGGGGATTTACATAAAGGTTTGACTTAATAAGCGCACGGCTGATTTTTGAGAGTTTCGAAGCACGCCCTATCAATTCGTAATCGTAAAGGCACGAATCTCTCTTGCCAATTCGCTTTCCAATTTCTCTTGTTCCGTTTCCAAGGTTTTGCGTTGTTTCTCCATATCTTCAATGCGCGTTTCTTGTTCGCCTGCTTTTGCGATGTAACGCGCAATCAAGGTTTTCGCTTCTGTTGTTTTTGAAAGTGCTTCGATGTTTTCGCGCAGACGCTTTTGGTCAGCTTCGATTTTTTCAACTTCACTATCAAATGAATTCAGCTTGCCTTCGATTTCGTTAATTTTCGCTCGCAACTCGATCAGTTTTTCGAGTTTGACACGCGTAGCCTCGTTGACGTATCTCTGCGACACAAAGAACTGCAAATCAGTTGACGACAACGACGTTAATTGATAACTGTCCATTAGCGGTTGGCGGACAGCGATTTTCAACTCTTTTTCCTCAAGCCCTTTGAGTTCATATCTAAAGCGATAGTATCGCTGCGTCGTGAAATCGGGTCGCGGCGAATCTTCTGATAAAGTCCAACCATCCTGAATCGGGTATTCGATGTAGAGTGTTTTAGCCCGCGGCGTTTGGTTAGTAAGGTGGAAAAGTTTTTCGGATGTCCGGAAATAGTGTATTTGAAAAACTCCGTCAACAACCTTAATTATTTTCGCGGGCTCCCGGTCCTGAATATTTCGAACCTGGATGTGAGTTCCCAAATCGAGCGCGAAAGAAATCAGCCTTTGTTCCTTTGGCTTTAGTCTTTCCATCAAGGCTTCGCCCGCGTATGAGTTTTCGTCAATGACCGTCAAGCTGCCTGATTCGAATGTCAAGTCACTTGTGTTCTTTAGTAGGACGCCGCTAAGAGGACGGTCTTGACGAACGGCTTCGTTATAAACCGAAACTCGTTCAC
>DAITAB010000076.1:5882-10516 GCA_036824525.1 Pyrinomonadaceae bacterium | reverse complement strand
AGCGTTCCAACTTACGAAGGCGATCCGAAAGTGAAGATCGACGTTTGCTCATCGCTCGCTAACGGCGATCCGGCAAACGTTACTCAACTGTGTTTTGGCGCACATACGGCGACACACGTTGATGCACCGAATCACTTTATCGAAGGCACGCGCCACGTTGCCGATCTTGAGTTGGAAAAACTTTTGGGGCGGTGCCGCGTCGTTGAATTGGCTGGAGATGTATTGGCGATTGAGAAAAAACACGTCGAGAATTTGCATGGCATCGAGAGGATACTCTTCAAAACACGCAACTCAAATTTCTGGAGCGAAATGGAAACAGGATTTCGAAAGGACTTCACCTATATCGAACCCGAGGCGGCACGGACGATCGCAACTTTCGGCGCAAAACTCGTAGGCATTGATTACCTTTCGGTTGAGAAATTCGGTGCAAAGAGTTTCGAAACACACATCGCTTTGCTCGAAAAAGAAATTGTGATCATTGAAGGTTTGGATTTGCGCGGAGTTCCTGCCGGAGAATACGAATTGATTTGTTTGCCCTTGAAAATCCTCAGCGAAAGCGGCGATGGCGCACCGGCGCGTACGATTTTACGATCGATTGGCTAGGAGAAAGATGAAATCAGATTTATTAATCGCAAGAAATGCAACGTTAAAACCGATAAATGAAATCGCGGAAATGATGGGAATGACTTCCGATGATTTCGATATTTACGGAAGTCCGTTTATTGCAAAACTTCGTCCGGAGATTTTAGGAAAATTAAAAGATCGCCCGAATGCAAAATACATAGACGTTTCCGCCATTACTCCAACTCCGCTCGGCGAAGGAAAATCAACCACTCTGATCGGGCTCGGCGAGGCAATGAAGCAAATTGGAAAGCGCGCGGTTATTTCTTTGCGACAGCCTTCGCAAGGTCCGACTTTTGGAATCAAAGGCGGCGCCGCCGGAGGTGGATATGCGCAAGTTGTCCCGATGGAAACTTTCAATCTTCATCTTACCGGCGACATTCATGCCGTCAGCGCCGCAAATAATCTTCTTGCCGCGATGATCGACAATAAATTGCTGCGCGGCAATCCGCTCAATATCGATCCATACAGCATCACATGGAAACGCGTGGTCGATACGGACGACCGCGCTTTGCGACACGTAATCGTCGGACTCGGCGGAAAGCTCGAAGGCGGAGTTCCGCGCGAGACCGGTTTTGATATAACGGTCGCCTCGGAGGTGATGGCAATTCTCGCGCTCACGAATTCGCTTCGCGATATGAGAAAGCGATTCGGACGGATCGTGATCGGAATGACCAATGATCACAAACCTGTCACTGCGGAAATGGTCGGCGGCGCCGGCGCGATGACAGTTTTAATGCGCGATGCAATTCGTCCGACTCTTATGCAGACGCTGGAAAACACGCCGGCTCTCGTTCACGCCGGACCATTTGCGAATGTAGCACACGGAAACAGCAGCATTCTCGCCGATCTTATCGGCAGCAAATGCGGCGATTACTTGTTGACCGAATCCGGCTTCGGCGCGGATATCGGCGCGGAAAAATTCTTTAATATCAAATGTCGTTACAGCGGTTTGAAACCCGACGCGTGCGTTTTGGTCGCAACGGTTCGCGCCCTTAAAGCGCACAGCGGAAAATATAAAATCGTCGCCGGAAAACCGCTGCCGCCGCAGTTGCTCGAAAAAAATGTTGCCGATGTTGAAGCCGGCGCCGCAAATCTTCGTAAGCAAATTGAAAACATTAAAATTCACGGCGTAACTCCGGTAGTCGCGATAAATGCATTTGAGACTGATCATCCCGAAGAAATCGAAGCGATCAAGCGCCTCTCGATCGAGGCTGGAGCGCTTGGCGCGGCGGTTTCGCGTCATTGGGCGGAAGGCGGCAAAGGTGCGATCGAACTTGCTGAAATGGTAGTGGCGGCGGCAAATGAACCGAGCGAATTTCGTTTCTTATATAATCTGGATCAGCCGATTACTTCAAAAATTGAAACGATCGCCACGAGAATTTACGGCGCGAAGGATGTTAGTTACAGCGTGCTCGCGGCGCATCAAATTGCTGAATACGAAGCAAATGGTTTTGGCAATCTACCGATTTGCATGGCGAAAACTCATCTCAGTTTGAGCCACGATTCCTCTTTAAAAGGCGCGCCAACCGGTTTCACAATACCGGTGCGCGAGGTTCGGGCCAGCGTCGGCGCAGGGTTTATCTATCCTATTTGCGGCGATATGCGCACTATGCCCGCACTGCCGGAACATCCCGCCGCGGAAAAGGTTGATATTGATGAAGTGGGAAATATAGTCGGTCTTTTTTAAGAAAATGAAACGACAGGATTTCATCGCGGTGCGGCGTGAAATGTCGCGAAAACCCGTCGGCGAACTTATCGAGCTGCTTTCGAGCGCTGACCTCCGCACGCGATTTTTTGCCGAGATGTCTCTGCGCGATAGAAGCGGAACCTGACTGAGTTTCAGACCGGCGAGTTCGCCGTCCGACCGAAAAAAGGCAATTGAAGAATGGCGCGCTTGGTGGAAATCGCACACGATTGTGTTTAAGAAAAAGTTCGGATGTGAGTTAATGTGAAATCAAAAGCAGAGTGAGGAAAACATTTATGTTAGCCGGAAGAAGCTGGGAAAACTGGATCGCGGAATATGCCGAAGGACATCGGCATCCTATAAATAAACTCTCGCATACGATTGGAATTCCTTTGATCGTAGTTTCTTTATTGATTTTTGTGGCGGCGATTTTTGTTACGGGCTTATGGAAGATCGCGCTCGCGCTTTTTGTCGTAGGTTGGATTTTGCAATTCATCGGACACGCTTTCGAAGGTAAGCCGCCGGAGTTTTTCAAAGATTGGCGGTTTCTTTTGGTGGGAACGCGTTGGTGGCTCGCAAAGATTCGCGGGAAGGTTTAACGAGGAGAAAGCAACTTGAACGAAAAGATCTTCGCAGGAAAATCTGCGATCGTAACCGGCGCGACACGCGGAATCGGAAAGGCAATCGCCCTGGCGCTCGCCGCGCGCGGAGCCAGCGTGGCTTTCAATTATTCGCGCAGCGCGGAAGAAGCGGAGAAGTTGAAAATCGGGATTGAGTCGCTCGGTGTGAAATCGTTTTCGCAAGCCTGCGACGTTGCAAATACCGAAGCTGCAACGGATTTTTGTAAGCAGGCGAAAGAAAATTTCGGCACCATTGATTTTCTAGTAAACAATGCCGGAATCACCCGTGATGGTTTGATTCTGCGTATGAAGGAAGAAGATTGGGATGCAGTCATCGACACAAATCTGAAAGGCGCATGGAATTTCTCGAAAGCTGTTTTACGTTTCATGATGAAGAATGAAGCTGGCGGTTCCATTCTAAATATCAGTTCGATTAGCGGCGTTGTCGGTATGCAAGGTCAATCGAATTATTCCGCATCGAAAGCGGGAATGATCGGTCTCACGAAATCGCTCGCAAAGGAAGTCGCATCGCGAAAAATTACGGTCAACGCGCTCGCGCTGGGGTTGATCGAAACGGAAATGAGCAGCGTCTTGAATGAAGAATATCAAACGAAGCTACTGGAGATGATTCCGCTTGCGCGTTTCGGAAATACCAAAGAGGTGGCGGAAATTGCGTGCTTTTTATTTTCGGAATCCGCGCGCTATATCACCGGTCAGGTTATTCAAGCCGATGGCGGACTCGCAATGTAGGCGCTTCTTACGAAAAACAATTCAAAATAAATGTCTCTTCAAAATGTAACGGACGAAGAATCGTCGCCCCTGACACCCGGAGAATTTCTGCGTCAACGCAAATCGACGCTACGAAATCGTTCGCTGTGGGCGATAGGTATCGGAATCACTATCACCATCGCGCACTTGGTTTTGTTTACTTTGGCAGACGCTGATCCGGCGCTGCTTTTTCGCAGCATCTTTTTTATGTTGGGTTTAATTGCGATCGCCGGCGGAGCTTGGGGGCTCTATGAGGCGCGCAGAATTTCATTGAAAGATTTGATTCCAACTCGCGAAGCGATCGAATTTGCACAGGCTTCGGAAGCTGTTACTCCGTATTTCACGATTGTCATAATTGCGTCAATCGTTGCGGTAATGCTCGCGCAACTTTCGAGTGGTCTCGAGGAATCAGTTGCGCTTGCCGGATTGACGAAACCGGAAGTTTGGCAGAGAAGCGAATATTGGCGCATCTTAACCGCCGCCACACTTCATGGCGGATTGCTTCACATCTATTTTAATTCGCAAGCGGCTTTTGGTCTCGGCGGACTTATCGAATATTTTTCAGACCGTGCGCATGTGCCGATTGTTTTTTTGTTGTCGGTCATTCTCGGCGGAATTTTCAGCGTTGTGTTTATGCCACACGGCAATTCCATCGGCGCTTCGGGCGGAGTGATCGGTTTCATCGGATATTTGGCGGTCTATGGCTATCGCCGCAAACAACAACTGCCGCCGGATTTTTTGAAAAGAGTAATAATAAACATTGCGTTCATCGCTCTGCTCGGTGCGCTCGCTTATCAATTGATTGACAACGCCGCGCATCTTGGCGGACTACTTGCCGGTGCGATTTACGGGTTGGTACAAATTCCGAAAAACCTGGAAGCGAATCCGCGCGAAACGAGCTTCATTGTGAAAGTTCTCGGATATGTATCGCTGGCGAT
>DAITAB010000076.1:0-5782 GCA_036824525.1 Pyrinomonadaceae bacterium | reverse complement strand
CTTCATGAAGCGATTCGTTGGAGTTTGTTTGCCGGTGGAAAACGTTTTCGTCCCGCGCTGGTTTTTGCCGTTGGAAAAACTTTCAATGCACCAAGCGAAAGACTTTTGCGCACCGCCGCCGCAATCGAAATGATCCACACCTATTCGCTGATACACGATGATCTTCCTTCGATGGACAACGATGATCTTCGGCGCGGACGCGAAACTTCTCACAAGAAATTTGATGAAGCGACGGCGATTCTCGCCGGTGATGCTTTGCAGTCGCTCGCGTTTCAAGCCATCTCCGAAGACGAAAATCTTGGCGCCGACCTTCGACTGCGACTCGTTTCGGAAATCGCGCGCGCCGCCGGAACTCCGCGCGGAATGGTCGCCGGACAACAACTCGACCTGGTCGCAACCGGAAAGAAAATCGCCCTCGAAGATTTGGAAAAGATTCACCAAAACAAAACCGGTGCATTGATTGTCGTGTCCGCCCGCGCGGGCGCGCTCATCGGCGATGCGACCAATGACGAAATCGAAACCATCACAAACTTCGCCGAACAGCTCGGACTTCTTTTTCAAATCACCGACGACTTACTCGATGCAACCTCCTCAACCGAAACCCTGGGCAAAACCGCGGGAAAAGATTCAAATTCGCAGAAGTCCACATATGTAAGCCTCACCGGAATCGAGCGCGCACGCGAATTCGCGTCGCACTCCCATTCTCGCGCGCTCGCGAACCTGGAAAGACTCCCGCGAGATACTTCGTTGCTAAAGGATTTCGTAGTTTCAGCTTCGGAGAGAAAATCCTGAGCCCCATCTTGCCTCAAAAAAAGTCTCCTCAACTCTAAATAAGCCCATTTCACGCTTTGGAATTTCTGATGAGACTGCTTATTTGTCCGATTTGCGTCTGCTGAGACTTCGGAGCAGAATACGGGGAAGCGCCGAAAGAGGAATTAACCGCACTTTGTCTGAAACGCTTCGCCCAATACGGTGAAGTTATTTTTGACCGGAGAATTCTTTTTGCGCAAAAGAAAATCTACCCGCAGGAGAGAATGGATATGAAAAAGATTTTTGGAGTTATCGCAATCGGTTTTCTGTTAGCAGTGATGACATCTTCGACCAGGGCGGAGACGTTTATCGCCTATCTCAGCAGTGCGCAGGAAGTTCCTACAAACGCTTCAACCGCTACCGGCTACGCGCGCGTTTTTCTGAATGAAGGAGCCGGAACGATTTCATACAGGGTTGTTTTTAGTGGACTGTCCAGCAGCCAAACCCTCTCGCATATTCATTGCTGTTCCGCTATCGGAGTGAATTCGGGAGCCATCATTACTCTGGGCACGGTCGGCGGAACTTCGGGTACAATTACGGGAACATCTGCAATTACTCCTACGCAAATCGCTTCATTACGCGCACATCAGGCTTACGTAAATGTGCATTCGGCAAATTTTGCCGGTGGAGAAATTCGCGGGCAGCTGGGCGTCAAAAGACCGGTTGATTTTGATGGCGATGGAAGAACCGATCCGAGTGTGTTGCGATTTCCCGCAGGTCCTCCGAGTCCACTAACCTATTACAACTTAAACAGCACTGCAGGACCGCAAAGCTTTTCTCCTTGGGGCGATTCAAGTACCGATTTTCCGGCGCCCGGGGATTTTGATGGAGATGGTGTTGACGATATTTCGATTTACAGAGCAGGCGCAACAGTCGGCGCACAAAGTTCTTTCTGGATTTTTCAAAGTTCAGATAATTCGGCGCGATATTACGCTTGGGGAATAAGGGGCGACCAAGCAGTTGCGCGGGATTATGATGGCGATGGAATAACCGACGTTGCGGTTTTTCGTCCGGGCGCGTCAGCCACCGCTTCAACTACCTGGTTTATTAGAAACAGCGCGACCAACACTGCGCGAGTCGAAGTTTTTGGATTGACGGGCGATGGAGTCAACAACTTCGATACGCCCATTCCGGGAGATTATGACGGCGACGGAAAATTCGATTTGGCGGTTTATCGTTTCGCGCTATCTCCAGCAAACAATTTCATTATCAAACGAAGTTCGGATGGCGTCATCACCTATCAGCAGTTCGGAAACTTTAGCACAGACTATGTTTTGCCGGGAGATTATGACGGCGACGGAAAATACGATTTAGCGGTCGCCCGAACCGGCGCAACAGGTACTTCTCCCTTGGTTTGGTGGGTTCTGCAAAGTTCAACCGGAACGAGCCGTACACTGACGTTCGGCATATCCTCAGATCAGCCGACGCAAGGTGACTATGACGGCGACGGAAGAACCGACCTTGCGATTTATCGACCTGGATCATTCGGCTCGCAGAGTAATTTCTGGGTTTTGAGAAGTCTAACCCTAACGAGCCAGGTTATTCCTTGGGGACTTGGCGGTGATTTTGCGGTAAATAGGTTTGATACGAGATGAACTTCAAACTTTAGAAAGAAGGAACGTTCAGATTTGATTTGATCGATAAGCTCGATGACCGACCTTAAGGAAAATGAAAAACCCGTACGCGAATTCGCGTACGGGTTTTCTCTTGGAACAAAAACGACGAAAATCTCACTCACTACTGCACAGCAACGCTCGGCACCGGAACATCAGTTCCTGCTCCAAAGCTTTGCGCACTCAAGTTTCCGTTGGAACTCAGACTGATGTACCAAACGCCACTGCGATAAACCGCGACGTCGGTTTTTGCGTCGCCGTCATAGTCCGCCGGAACGAGCGTATCGGTACTTAGTCCCCACGGTCGGTAAACCGCCGCGCCATTCGAACTCTGTTTAATCATCCAGGTTCCATTTCGGAAAATTGCGAGATCGGTTTTCGCGTCGCCATCGAAATCACCCGAAACAAATTTGTCAGTAGATAATCCCCAGGCGTCCAATCTGATGGCCGCGTTGGAACTTTGCCTGATCCACCAGGTTGAAGTTGACGGACGGAAAATCGCCGCGTCCACTTTACCGTCGCCATCAAAATCTCCGCGCATCGGTTTATCCGAAGTCGCTCCCCAGGGAAGGTAGCTGACGTTTCCGCCCGGATTGCTAAGCGAACCGCGATAATAAAAGTAACTTTGTGCGCCGACTGCGGAATCTCGATAGACTGCCGGATCGGCATTACCATCGCCATCCCAATCGCCTACGACGACCGGATTATCGCCAGTCTGTCCGAACTGTACGATGCGAACGGTGTTGGTTGTCGACTGCAAAATATAAAACGCCGCTTGCGTTGCCGGAGCTTCGCGCCAGACGGCAATATCCGTTTTATCGTCGCCATCAAAATCGGCGGGCGTTAATTTGTCGGTTGCCAAACCAAACTGCGCCGCGAGAAATCCCGAAGTCGAACGATTCACATACCAGGTTTGATTCGTCGAACGAAAAACGCTCGGATCGGCTTTTCCGTCGCCATCGAAATCAGAGAAACCATGATGGATGACCACGACTGCTGCAGGTGTAACGACTTTTGTTGAAGTGTAAGTTTGATCGCCAGATTCGCTTGCATTGCCATTGCAATGAAGTCCGGCAACATAAAAAGTCACATTTCCAACATTACTTGTCGGTGCAACCCAGTTAAATGTCCACGTCGATCCACCGGTCGTTCCGGAATAAGTTCCGGGTTCGGTATGGGTGACATAGCGGCGACCGTTGCCAGCAGTGCGAAGCCATGTGTTGGTTGCGTCGGTAATCGCGAAAGTTCCGGCAGCCGCATTGGCGCTCGTCAAACTTGTGATTTCAAATCCCCAAGCCTGACGCGTTGAATCAGAAGATATGTTCTGAACTTGAATGGGATAGGTTTGTCCGGGTGTGTAAGTCGCAGGTCCGGTGATTGTAACTTGACCGCTTCCCGTATTCTGGTTGTGGCAGCTCGTGCAAGTCGTTTCACCCGGCGCACCGGTGCGACCGGTTGGTGCGCCCGGAAGCTCTGCGCTTGTCTTAGTGACAATCGGGTTATTGGTTAGAAGCGAAACACCTAAAAATAAAACGAAGAGCGAAACGGCAATTAGTTTGATTGTTTTCAATTCGAATTTCATCTACTTCACCTCTCTTTTAAAAATCAAAAGGTTGGTTCTCAAATCAACAGCATGCGAATTGTTTATTTCTTTTTTAAGAGAAAACCCTCCATAGACAATGGAGCTGAAGATAAAAGCGGGGGTCATTGAGAAAGACCTTAAGTTTCTAAAGTATACTCCTCGCCGGCTGAGAATGGGAATATCAAAGGCAGCTATTAATCTGGCAATTTGACTTGAGGCGCGCGATTTCTCGTTGAAATGAAACGAAGTGGTTAATTAAACAAACATCCATTCAGGATTGAGAAGTGAATTGGCAGATTCTATTCTGAGGCGCGAGGCTTGACGGCTGAAGAACTCAATTATTCTTTCTAAGAGCAAAACACGACACGTATCGAGCAAAACCGGAAAATTAATATTCAATGACCTCTTCACTTATTTTCTTACCTCGGATACGAATGATGAAAATTTTGTTGTAGACAGCGTCGTCGAGATCTTTATATTTTTCTTGTTTAATCAGCAGATTCGCAAGGCGCGGAGTTGTATTTGAGTGTCCGACGACGACGATGCATTTCGCTTTCAAGTTAACTAAAAATTTTGCAAAAGCCGGGAGATCCTTTGGATCATAAGCTTCCACGAAAATCCGAAATTTCTCATTTTGATTTGTCGCTAATGGCTCCGCCGTCAATCTGGTTCTTCGCAGATTGGTAGAGAAAATTCTTTGCGTTCCATACTTTCTGACTGTTTCAAAGAAAATCGCCGCCCGTTTCCTTCCTTCCGGCGATAAATTCGGGTCGGCTGGATTCATCGCCGGCGAAGTGTCTTTTTCTGCGTGGCGCACCAGAATAATTGTCAGGTTCTGAGCATTCGCAGAGGTAGCAAACAGCAAAAACAGGCAAACGGAAAGAAGAAATTTCATACAATAAACATCTTTCCCGGGTTCAAAATTCCGTTTGGATCGAAGACTTTCTTGATGCCTTTGAGAATTTCCATGGTCGGCGGATCAATCGCATAGTCGAGGTACTGCGCTTTTACATAACCAATTCCGTGTTCGCCGGAAATCGTTCCGCCCAGCTTTACGGAAAGCGCGAAAATTTCTCCGACTGCTTCGCGCGCACGCGCAACCGCCGCCGCATCTTCGCGATCGCAAAGAAAATTTACGTGAATATTTCCATCTCCCGCGTGACCGAAATTCGCGACAAAGGTGTTGTATTTCGCCCCGATCTCTTCAACACGAGCGATAAGTTCGGGCACACGCGATCGCGGCACGACGACATCTTCATTAATCTTCAAGGTTCCGTATTTTTTTAAGCTGGGAGAAATCGCGCGGCGCACATCCCAAAGTTTATCTTCCTCTTCTTTCGATTTCGCGCGCACGACATCAAATCCGCCATTTTCTTTTATAATGCCCTCGATTGTCTGTGCATTTTTCTCCACTTCCTCGCGCGAGCCATCAACCGCTACGAGCAAAATCGCTTCAGCATCTTTCGAAAGTCCAAACGCAAAATTTCCTTCCACCGCTTCGATGCAATATTTATCAATTACTTCCATCGCCATCGGAAGCAAACCAACGGGCGTGAATTTTGTTAAGACTTTGCAAGCCGCTTCCATTAAACGAAAATTCGCGCGGACGGTGGAAGTCGCCTCCGGCATCGGCAGAAGTTTTAGCGTCGCCTGAGTGATGATGCCGAGCATTCCTTCCGAGCCGCACATCAAACCGGTGAGATCGAAACCGACAACATTCTTAACAGTCTTTCCGCCGGTGTGAATTATTTCGCCGCGACCTGTTACGACTTCCAAA
>DAITAB010000266.1:0-3194 GCA_036824525.1 Pyrinomonadaceae bacterium | reverse complement strand
CTCCGATTATCTTAAGGAGATTCCTGATTGTAAGGGGTTTTCCGGAAGCGATGTTCACCGCGCCGTCTACTTCGGAATCGAGAAGCGCAACAAAGGCATCGGCAACATCTTTAACGTGCAAGAAATCTCTAATCTGATTTCCGTGGGAACAGTTGGCGGATTTGTTTGCAAGAAGCGCTCGAATAACCGCTGCGACCAGGCGATCCTTCGATTCATACTCGCCGAAAAGAAAGAAAATCCTACCCCAGGCATGTGAGATTGGCAAAGTTGAAAGTAACTTGAAAAGTTGGACTTTAGATTCCGCATATTTCGATTGTGGCGCAAGCGGAGTCGTCTTTTCGGAAAGAAAATCGTCATCACCTAACTTGTATTCAACACATGTACCCGACGCAACAATTCTTTCGCCGCTGCGTTCGCAAAATTGCCTGAACAAATGCGAACTCGCGGCTAACCATTTTGCGTTTTCATTAGAATCCCAAAATGCACCGTGTTCGACATACCACGCAAAATGCAGAAGATGAGTCGCACTTATGGATTTGACGAGTTCCGTTGCGGCGGCTGGATCAAGTAAGTCCACTTGGTGCCAGATTACATTCTCGATGCGCAGATCGTCCGTCGGAATGACATTCGACACTGCGTGTACCTCAAATCCTCGTTCAACTAATGGAATGATTGCTTGCCTTCCGATAAAACCATTCGCACCGGTGAGTATTGCTCTCTTCATCTAAACAAAATCAGGAAAATTCGCGTCGCGTTCATTGATGCAACTGATTTTCAAAGGAAATTCAATCGAAAATCTAGCATCGTTCCATCGGATACCGCGTGAATGTTCAGCGCTGTATTTTTCCGAAATGCAGTAAAGAACTTCGGAGTCGTCTTCAAGCGTTTGAAAGCCGTGAGCCAAGCCCTTTGGTATAAATAACGCACAGCAATTCTCCCGCGTTAACTCCACGTGAATCCATTCACCAAAACTCTTCGAATCGGGACGTATATCAAGAACCACATCGTAAATGCTCCCGCGAATACATTGTACGAATTTCGCTTCTTCAAAGGGCGCCGCCTGAAAATGCATTCCGCGAACCGTGCCGCGTTTCGCGTTATAAGAAAGTCCAACATTATTCAGCTCGCTTATGAGCCCCAGTGATTCAAATTCATTCTCTCCCCAGAGACGTTGGTAATATCCACGCTCATCCAAATGTCGGGGCAGCTCGATAACATAAACGCCCGCGAGTTTTGTCTCACTCAGTTTCATTAAACGATTGTCACACTTGGAATCGGGATTATAAATTTCCCGTTCCATTCGCGGATAAACTTATTTTTGGACATCACTTCCTCCTTGATGTTCCATGGGAGAATCAGGATGTAATCCGGTTTCGTTTCAAGAATTCTTTCAGGCGCGACTACGGGAATTCTCGTGCCCGGGAGAAAGTGATTCTGCTTGTTTGGGTTCGCGTCGCAAACATAATCGAGAAAATCCGTTTTGATTCCGCAGTAATTCAAAAGCGTGTTGCCTTTTGCCGCGGCACCGTATCCGACGATTTGTTTTCCCGCATTTTTCAATTCGATCAGCTTAGATAAAAGATCGCGCTTTGTGCGTTTAACCCGATCGCCGTAACCGGTGAGCCGCTGAATATTGGTTAAACCTGCGCGCGCTTCCTCGCCCTTTATCGTTTTAACGTGATTTGAAACTTCATGTTTTCCCGAGTTGGAATGCTGCGCGAAAACGCGGAGCGAGCCGCCGTGGGTCGGAAGTTTTTCGACATCGAATACTTTCAAACCATGCGCCGCAAAGAGTTCTTCAGCTGTAGTTAGGGAAAGATATGAAAAATGTTCGTGGTAGATCGTGTCGAATTGATTGTCCTCAATCAGATTTTGCAAATGCGGAAACTCAAAAGTTGCCACACCATCGGATTTCAATAACACGGCGAAACCTTTGACGAAGTCGTTAATATCGGGAACATGGGCGAGAACATTGTTTGCAGCGATCAAATCTGCGCTTTGATTTTCCGCGAGGAGTTGCTTTGCAGTCGCTTCCCCGAAGAATGCAACCTGCGTTTCGATACCTTTTTCAATGGCGTGTTGGGCGACGTTTTTTGCCGGCTCAATGCCCAATACTCTTACGCCTTTCTCCTTGAAATACTGAAGGAGATAGCCATCGTTGCTGGCAATTTCCACCACATTGCTCTTGCCATTCAAATGAAATCTCTCGACCATTTGCGCCGCATAGTTTTTTGCATGGTCGAGCCAGGTCTGTGAATAAGAAGAAAAATATAAATAGTTGCTGAAAATATTTTCAGGTTTTTCAAAAGCGGGAAGTTGAACCAGAAAACACTTCTCGCATACTCGGACATGAAGAGGAAAAAACGGCTCGGCTTTTTCCATATCTTCTCTGCGAAGAAAAGAATTGGCGAGCGGCGTAGCACCCAAATCAACAAAGGTGTATTTCAATTCGCACTTACAAAATCTGCAGCTATACATTCACAGTCTCCGAGAGTTGATCGGTTTGATAAGATTCGATTTGTTTCGTTGTGGTCGCAATCATATCAGCCGCGTTTTTGAAATCGCGGTACCAGCTGATTGTAAATCCGATCGCATCGCTCAATGAGAATTTGGGCTTCCAGCCAAGTCGCTCGCGCGCTTTGGAGCTATCGAGTTTGAGTAAATTGGCTTCGTGCGGTCTTTCGCCTTCATCGAATTCCCAGGATGTTTCACCATCCCACTTTCGTTTCACTTCCTCTAAGATCCAACGAACAGATTTCGAATCTTCTTCGCTCGGACCGAAATTCCAGCTCTCGGCAAATTCTTTTTCGCCACGAAATAATCTTTCAGCCAGCAGAAGATAACCGGAAAGTGGTTCGAGTGTGTGTTGCCAAGGTCGAACCGAATCCGGATTTCTGATCAGAAGTTTCTCGCCGAAAATGAGCGAACGAAAAACGTCCGGCAGTAATCTATCCTCCGACCAATCACCGCCGCCGATAACATTTCCGGAACGCGCCGTTGCGATCAGGGTTCTCCCATCGGCAAAAAAAGAATTGCGATAAGATGCGAGAGCGATTTCCGCGCAGGCTTTACTGCTTGAATAGGGATCAAATCCGCCGAGCCGGTCATTTTCGGAATAGCAATAATCCCGCTCGATGTTTTCATAGACTTTGTCGGTCGTAACGGCAATGACCGCCGACACCGATTTGACGCTT
>DAITAB010000265.1:0-3212 GCA_036824525.1 Pyrinomonadaceae bacterium | reverse complement strand
TTCAAACATTGAAGTTAAACCTCGTTGTTTGCGGATGGAAAAATAAGTGTTGACATTGGTCTGAGGCAGGTGTAAAAACGAGGCACTTAAGGATTCTAAGGAACGCTCGGACGGATTTCTCAAACGAGAAATCGCGTCCGGTTTTGTTTTAACAACTAAAGTTGCCCATTCAATTGAGTTACATCATAAGTGGTGCAACGAGTTGGCAAACGCCAGGCATCTCGTGCGAGAGTTTACAAGCTTTTATAAAATTTTCTCATCGTTTGGAACCATTATTTATAAAAACTTGCAGGAAAGAAAACACCGCGAGTAGTATATTGGATATGTTAGTCAGTTGAACGTTGGGCTATCTCAATTCCATTGGGGAGATATTTCGATGAATTATTATTTCCACATCCTTATTCGGTCTTTGCTTCAACACTCACCATTCAAACCATGTTCGATGAAAAGCTCTTTTGTTTGCCTTAGATTGATAGCGGTTTTGATTTTCTTTAATGCGGCGTCGTCTTTTGCAATAGCGGATGTGGTTGACCAAAGTTTTGATGCGAATATCGAAACAACAAGGTTAGGCGGTAAATGGATCGACCCCGTAGTTCACATGCCTGATGGAAAAATCGTCGTAAGTGGATACTTTAATCGGTACAACAACTTCCGTGTCGGTCCACTCGTTCGGCTGAATGCTGATGGCAGTCTCGATCAAACATTTCGGACAGATGTTGTTTCACAAGCGTATACTTTCGAAATAATTCCGCTTTCGAATGGAAAAATATTGCTTTATGGCGACTTTACTTTTTTCGACGGTACATCCTTTACTAATGCGATTTTACGTTTTGACACTCAAGGAAATTTTGATGGACAAATTACTATCCCTGACGGAGGGGTTAACTTCGTTCGTAAAGACTCGAATGGAAATATTTGGTTTTCCGGATACTTCACGAAAATTGTCAATGATGTCGAAATAAATACAACTCTGCTTCGATTGAATGCAGATGGTTCCTTCGATCCTACGTGTTGCGATTTTTCAGAAGATATTACGGTATTCGACTTTCAAAATGGCAAGCTCATCTATGTTGATTCGGATGAGAGTGATCAAACTCAAAGATTGCGCAGACTGAATATTGATCTGACAGTTGACACCTCCTTCAACTCCAACATTGTTGAGGGCGGTTACTTCGATCTTGTGGTGCAACCTGACAACAAGATTATCGCTTTAGGCGAATACTCGTTAAATCGATATGGCGAAAACGGTGATTCCGATACGACCTTTGAACCTCCGGTGTTTTCGCATTCTGTGACACAACTTAAGCTAATGCCCGACGGGCGGATAATGGTCGGTGGAGGAAATGGCGGTTTGGTTGGTTATGTGTTTTACCGATTTTTGACGAATGGAATGGCTGATCCTTCGTACACTACGTTCACCTATCCATTCAACGCCGTTATTGGTGGGTTCGACTTTGACAATACTGGCGCTGTTGTAATTGGAGATCAACAAGCGCAGGACATACCTTTTGAAAATAGATTCATACGTGTTTCACCTAATGGAACTTTAGACCCTGTTTTTAACGCCGGTGGAACCGGATTCCAGACCATTGCGCCTGGACGCATTCGAGCGATCTCGGTCCAATCTGACGGAAAAATTTTAATCGGCGGAGACTTTGATTTGATAAATGGAATTCCGCGAAGGCGCGTCGCCCGTCTTAATTCCGACGGCACGCTTGATTCAACGTTTTCACTACCGGTGGACGGTACGGGTAATCGGTTCACGGCGATTTTAGATATTTTTCACCTTCTAATCCAAAGCGACGGCAAAATTCTCGTTTCGGGTGGGTTCAGGTATCAGCTAAGCGGTTCTGAAAAACAGAATGTAGTTCGACTGAATTCCGATGGCACTATTGATTCAACTTTTGCTCTACAGACGCACATCAATCAACTGTTTACGATTAATGGCACTGGTTCTAACAAACCGTTAACGACTTTTGACGGTAAGTTTAGAATCGGCACATCGCGATGGTCGTCGAATGAGATTGCACCCATCGGACTAACACCTACGGGCGGAATTGATTCGTCCTTTACCAGTTCAATATTCGATGGTCGCAGCTCCGCGACGATCCGAGATATTTTGATTCAACCCGACGGACGAATTGTGATTGTCGGGGAATATAGCATTGTGACCGGTCCAACAATAAGCGAATCACATGGTTACATCGTACGGCTATTGCCGAATGGTGCGATTGACTCATCTTTTAACTCTACTGACCTTCTTAATCGCACTTTCGATTCTATCGTCCGCCTTTCAGATGGAAAAATGCTTGTGGCGCAGCACGAACTCGGTGCGGCTTTTAATTGGCAAAGTCGAGTTATGCGCATATTTGCAAACGGAGAATTGGATACATCATTCGATTCGTCTCAGACGGTTAATGGACGAATCAATGCAATCCTGAGTTTGCAGTCGGAAAAAATTATTGTTGGTGGAAACTTTTCGCGATTTGGTACGGCGGTTAGGCGAAACGTTTTGTATTTCCATCGGGATGGAGGGTTGGCACCATCAACCGTTGGTCTCGACCGCGAAGTTTTGTGCATTACTCGCGGACCAAACGGGCATATTTTGTTAGGGGGCGACTTTAACGTTATTAACCAAGGTGGCGTCATTATTCCCAGGACGTTAGTTGCGCGCCTTTTCGATGAGGATGTCGCAAACGTTTCGAACCCGGTTTTCGATTTCGATGGCGATGGAAAAACTGACGTGGGAATTTTCCGTCCGGCACCGGCGGAGTGGTGGATTCAGAGAAGCACAGCAGGCGTTTACGCGGCACAGTTTGGCGCAACGACTGACAACATCGCCGCCGCAGATTTCACCGGCGACGGGAAGGCGGACATCGCGTTTTGGCGTCCATCAACCGGACAGTGGTTTGTTCTTCGAAGCGAAGATAGTTCTTTCTTCGCATTTCCGTTTGGTGCGAATGGCGATATTCCGATTCCGGCCGATTTTGACGGCGACGGAAAAGCGGATGCGGCAGTCTTTCGTCCTTCGACGACGAATTGGTTTGTGTTGCGTTCGTCCGACGGCGGCGTGACCGCGGCGACGTTCGGCTCGCCGACCGACGCGCCCGTTCCCGCAGATTTTGACGGCGACGGAAAAGCGGACATCGCGATCACGCGCGCGAACGGCGCGAACCGCGAATGGTGGGGAATTCGATCTTCGAATAGTTCAG
>DAITAB010000264.1:0-3217 GCA_036824525.1 Pyrinomonadaceae bacterium | reverse complement strand
GCCCGATCCGTTCCCCGCCGACAGAGTACCACGCGCCGCTTTTCTCCACGATGTTGTGGGTTACTGCGAGATCGAGCATATCGCCTTCGCGCGAGATTCCTTCACCATACATGATGTCAAACTCCGCTTCGTGAAACGGAGGCGCGACTTTGTTTTTCACGATCTTCGCCTTCGTGCGATTTCCTACGTGGCGATCGCCTTCCTTGATCGCGCCGATGCGCCGGATGTCAACGCGAATGCTCGCATAAAACTTCAACGCCTTTCCGCCGGTCGTCGTTTCCGGTGAACCGAAAAACACGCCGATTTTTTCACGCAGCTGATTGATGAAAATGAAGCAAGTGTTTGACTGCGCAACGATCGCCGTGAGCTTCCGCAAGGCTTGCGACATTAAACGCGCCTGAAGTCCGGGAAGCGAATCGCCCATTTCACCGTCGAGCTCTGCGCGCGGAACGAGTGCCGCCACCGAATCGATAACGATTACATCAACACTGTTGGAACGCACCAGCGTCTCGGCAATTTCCAAAGCCTGTTCACCCGAATCCGGCTGCGAGATGAGAAGCTCGTTTGTTTTCACACCGAGTTTTTCCGCATAGGCGGGATCGAGCGCGTGTTCGGCATCAATATAAGCAGCAACGCCACCGGTTTTTTGTGCCGAAGCAACAACTTGTAGCGCGAGTGTCGTCTTTCCCGAACTTTCCGGTCCGTAAATTTCGACGATTCTTCCCCTCGGCACTCCGCCGACGCCCATCGCCGCATCCAGGCTCAAACAATTGGTGGAAATCACTCCAATATCTTCGTGTGGTCTTTCACCTAGACGCATAATTGAGCCCTTACCGTATTTCTTTTCGATACTTGAAAGAGCCGATTCGATTGCTTTACTCTTGTCGTTGCTTAATTTAGACGATTCGCCTGCCATTGCTTTTTGTTCCTTTATTGAGAGTTTCTGTCTCACCGCAAACAAGACTAGCACATAATGAAACGATGTTTCAAGTATGAAACAAAGACAATTTTGCTTTTAGTAAGGGGTCGAGTTTTTGGTTGAGCGGGAAAAAGTTACTGCAAAACTTCGTCGGATGCAAATTGATGGGCGGTGAAAATTTTATAACGAAAAGAAAAAGGAAAAGAATCACTTATTGCCTGCCGCAAACTTTATGCTGATCAGGCGTCTTCAAATCGTTTTCCCGTACGCTTCTCAAACTGCTCGTGCATAGACGGAATTTCGCCGATGGTTTCGTCTAAAGAAATTTTTTCAATTCGCCACATTGGCAGAAACATTTCAGCCATTCCATAAAAGCCTTCGGAATCCTGAGTGGCGCGAATAAACTCATCAAAAGCACTCAAATCAAATCCACGCAAAAAAACTCCGGCGGAACTTATTTCGCGCAAACTACCAAGAATTTTTTCGCGCGGACTATGCAAGACGATCAAGACAATATCCCCAATTTCAATTTTCATATTTTTATCTCGGCAAGAGTTCTGCTGAAGCGATCGCGAGTTCGCCATTATCTGCCAAGACTCGCGAATTTATAAGTTCGCCTTGAGTAAGTTCTTTCAGATATTCCAGCGGCACAATTACCAATACCGGTTTACCGCCTCCGCGCTCAATTTCTTCGGCGACTTGCGTAACGCCGTAAAACTTTCGGATCTTACCTTCTTCGGTGCGCACGATGCGGTTCGCCGCATAGTATTCGGCATTGTGAGAGATCGTGTGTAGATTCACGACACGCGAATTTGCGAAGCCGTTTTTGTTCGACGTTTCAATCAAATCTTTTACCGATTCTGACTTCGCAACATAATCGACGACAAAAACGGACAGCACTACAGTCGTCAACAAAGTTCCGAAGGCGAGAAACCGCAGCGCGTTTTCGCGTAGACGCTTTCCCGAAGCAAATTTGCTTACCCATAACGCAGTCAAAATGATCGCCGCGGGAACCGCCGGTAATACATAACCCGGTAATTTTGACCCGGAGAATGAAAAAAAGAGTACCGGAACCGCGAGCCAGCATAGTCCGAAAATATGTAGCGGAGAGACGCCGCCTGAAACCGCTGATCCATCGTTTCCGCTGGGCGAATGTACAAGAGTTACGAATAGCGAACGCGAGAGTTTCCAAATTGACGCCAAGAAGAACGGAAGCCAGGGAATCGTCATCAGCGGTAACACGACAAAGAAAAACCAGAATGGTTGCGGATGAAGATATTTATTTGAGGTAAAACGCGCGAAGTGATGTTGAAGAAAAAACTCGTCGATGAAAATCCATCCGTGCGTTAAATACATCGGGATATACCAACTGCCGGCTACCGCTAAAGCCAAAATCGTTCCCCAGATTTGGCTGGCCAAAAATTCCACCCG
This sequence comes from Pyrinomonadaceae bacterium, assembly GCA_036824525.1. Lineage (GTDB taxonomy): Bacteria > Acidobacteriota > Blastocatellia > Pyrinomonadales > Pyrinomonadaceae > DAITAB01. The sequence goes on along the minus strand of DAITAB010000264.1, from coordinate 867 downwards.
AAGTTTCGCGCGACTCACTAATAAATATGCGCCAACGATCGCATATGGAAGAATGATTCCGACGAGACCCTTCGCCAGCAAACCCACTCCACAAAAAAAGTAGAAACCGGTTAGTGAGAGGAAGGCGATTTGCGGTAAGGAGAGGCGGCGATGCGCCGATTGGGCGAAGTTTTCACTGCGCGCGCGATCGTAAATGAAAAAGCAGATCAAACTCGCTGTAAATGGAAATGTCAGAATAATGTCGAAGCTCGCACCGTGTGCGAAAACCAGAATTCCGATGGTCGATGCGCCTATAAGCGCCAGCCAATCAGCGAGATTCCTGTCAGACAAAAATCTACCCAATATCCACAAAGAAATAACCGTCAGAAGTCCGAAGATCGCTGAACCGAAGCGCGCGGAGAATTCTGAAACCCCGAAAATCTTAAAAGAAGTTATCTGTAGCCAATAGAGCAGCGCCGGTTTCTCAAACCAGTTTGCGCCGCCAAGAGTTGGAGTTAACCAGTCGCCGCGCTCAAACATTTCTCGTGCGACTTGGGAATAACGCGGCTCATCAGGACCGAGAAGTGGAAATGAACCGAGACCGAAAAAAAACGCGGCGATGATCAGTAGCGCGAATGAAATCGTGACTAATCTTCGTTTTGCAGTCATTTGTCGTTTGGCTTTTGTTGAAGCAGAATACAACAAACTTAAGTATCGCCAATGCGAAGTTGTTTTGGCAACGAAGATGATCAAAACCGCAGTTATCGGAGTTGGAAGTTTGGGCAGGCACCACGCGCGAAATTATGCGGAGATGGCGCGCGAGGGGCTGTGTGATTTTATCGGCGTCAGCGACCTGATTCAGGAAATTGGACGCGCGGTTGCAACTGA
>DAITAB010000075.1:0-10634 GCA_036824525.1 Pyrinomonadaceae bacterium | reverse complement strand
GTCGAGCCGAGATGATCGGTCAGAAAATAACTCGGAGTATTTCCCGTCGCCATCTTCAATTTGTTATCAATGCCGGGACCGTTTTGGTATTTCGTCAAAGTTCCGTTCACGTCGTCCATCACGACGTCGAGACCGTCGTAAGTGAATTTTGTGATTTGCGTTCCTTGCGTGCGGCGCACGCGGCGACCGAGCGCATCGCATCTGGCAATCGCATACCATCAATTCGTTGATCGATTCATAAGCTTTATTTCGGGACTCATTTTTGAATAATGGACGAGTCCGGTTTCAGGTGAGTAAACTAAAAATCCTACCTTAAGATAGTCCCACTCTGATTTCGGAAAATCCTCCGAGTATTCTCCAGAATCAATTACACAAACTACGGTACCCTCCAAATCACTTCCGATTTTCACCGTATCGCCGATACAAATTTTTTTTCCATTTTGATAATTCATTGATCACCATTAATTCGCAAAAGGTTGAATTGGAATCCATCCGGGTTGAGGAGGTGGTGACACTGCTCCCATAGGTTGCCAAAAACAACGACAATTGTTCGGGTTTTGATTACAGCTATACAAATTTAAATGCGAACCGGTAATCCCATGTTGAATTCTATCCGAGGTCAACTGATCGTACCGATATGAAATCGCGCCTATAGGAATTGCTGTTCCGTCAATCAATCTACAAGGCGGGCAACTGCGTCTGTCTTCCTTGGGCTTGTCATCACAGGTTGTTGTTTCCTCTTTATCACACAACATCATTCCGAGATAAGCACCGCCGGCGGCTCCGCCAAGCAAACCAATTCCGCCACCCGCTGCGGCACCGATCGCTACGCCGCCGACACCACCAAGAACTCCGCCGCCGATTGTTCCGCCTCCTGGTAATGCAAAAGTTCCGCCAGTACCACCAGCCAAACCTCCAAGTGCTCCGCCAATGTAACCGCCAGCGATCGTGCCGCCGAAATAACCTACGGCTCCTCCCGCAACTCCTCCCGCGACACCGGCTACCCAATGGCACAAGCGAAGTCCTGATGGATCAGTAAATCGAATCGGATTATTTTTAACGTAGCCATAAAGATTTATGTCTCCGCCGCTGAACCCAATCGGATCTTCTGAAATAAAACGTCCAATTTTCGCGTCGTACCAGCGCGCGCGGTAGAAATGTAAACCGGTAAATGAATCGAATTCGCGACCGGTGTAGGAATATCGCGTGGCAAGATTGCCAGTCTGATTACCAAATGAATCGTATGTCGCCGAACTCGTGATCGCGCCGGTTGAATTCGTGAGAGCGTTTGTCGAGCCGAGATGATCGGTAAGGAAATAACTCGGAGTATTTCCCGTCGCCATCTTCAGTTTGTTATCAATGCCGAAACCGTTTTGGTATTTGGTGAGCGTGCCGTTTACGTCGTCCATCACGACGTCGAGTCCGTCGTAGGTGAATTTTGTGATTTGCGTTCCTTGCGTACGGCGCACACGGCGACCGAGCGCGTCATACGCATACGCAACCGAGTTCGCGCCGAGCGTCGCGCTCTTCATTCGATTCTCGCTGTCCCAAGTGTATGTCCACGAAGTCGCGCCTGGCGTTTTCGAAATGAGATTTCCGTTTGTGTCGTAAGACATCGCGGAGTTCGCGGTCGCGGTCGCGGTCATTTTGTTTTGAGAACAAAAGGGCGCAACTTAGAGGTGTGAGTTCACCCAATTGTCAATTTTCCACACGGCCGATATCAAGATCTCTATTTTTGCGGGAGGTCATGATTTCCAAATTTGGAATTGATGTCTTCTCGAGAAAACGAAATTCCTACACACCTCTCAATGGCCGCACGATCTTCCGTCTTGGAATAACGACTAATGAAGTCGTCTTCTGCTGACAAATCGTAGTAAACGGAACAAACATAGTTGGCAAAACCAGCTTGGATCGGTGTTGCATCAAGCGCTATCAAAATCGACTCATCATGTTCCGTTCGATATTCGCTGACTAATCTATTGATAAGCCCTCTTAACAAATTTTCATCCGCGCTATTTCTAGGGTTTTTCATTTCACTCAGAAGATGACTCACCAAACGTACCCGTTCGGCGTTGTTCTGCTCCGACCGGTACCGGTTGATGGTTGAATCAATCTCATCCTGACGCGGATAGCTTTCGAACTCGCAAAACGACTGAGTTAAGATGAAAAATATTATTACAGGCAGTCGCAAGCTAATATACGTAGAGGGTGATTGTTTTGCCATATTTTTGCATTTCATGATCAAATTCTCCTAACCATTTTTGCTCTGGATTATAGTCGGCAAATTCAATGCATCCTGCGGTTCCAACGAAGTATCCTCCGTGAATGTGAAAACCGCCGTCCCTTTTATTCCATCTGTTGAAAAGTCGAGTGATCAATCCCTCGTGTAATCTGTAGCTAAAGGGACCCCAGCCAGTTTCCCCGCCTGGGTGATAAGTCTTGTCTTCGGGCGCGGTAGAGTAGGTTCCCTTTGGAATAGGAAAATATTTGTTTGCTCCCGGACAACTTTCGTCGCAACCGGTGTTCGCATCCCACGACTTTCGACCGATTTCAATCGGATTATTGATTCCAAAGTATCCGCCCGCATCAATGCCGGGTTCTTGACTTTCGTAAACCCAAGTAAGTTTGCCGTTTTGGAAAATCAAATAATCTTGTCCCGTTGGATCCAGTCTCATCATCGGATTGTTTCCGACATACTCAAACCAATTCTTACCGCCTCGGAAACCAATCGGGTCTTCTGAAATAAAACGACCAATGTTCGCGTCGTACCAGCGGGCACGATAAAAATACAATCCAGTTAACGAATCGTATTCTCTTCCTGTGAACTGATAACGAGACGAGAAAGTCGCGTTCGACGCATTTCCGAAGCTGTCGTAGGAAGTTTGTTCGAGGATTGTTCCTGTCGAACTCGTCAATGCATTGGTCGAACCCAAATGATCAGTTAAAAAATATTTCGACGTCGTTCCCGTTACGAGTTTCAACTTGTTATCAATGCCCGGACCGTTTTGGTATTTGGTCAAGGTTCCGTTCACGTCGTCCATCACTACATCGAGTCCGTCGTAAGTGAACTTTGTGATTTGCGTTCCTTGTGTGCGTTTCACGCGGCGACCGAGCGCGTCATACGCATAAGCGACCGACGTCGCGCCCGAGCTTGCGCTCTTCATTCGATTCTCGCTGTCCCAAGCGTAAGTCCACGAAGTCGTGCCTTGAGTTTTCGAAATCATATTTCCGGTTGTGTCGTAAGACATCGCGGAGTTCGCGGTCGTCTTCATCCGGTTGTAAGGCTAAAACGCATGCGCCACCGAGCGTAGCCTAAGCATGCCCAACCGAAATTTGTCCTGAGGTTCAAAACTTCGGGACCAAAAGCGAATTCAATTCGGCAACTTCTCGTCGCATCCGGAAATACCAACGCAACGCGAACGCAGAATGTCTTTACTTTTAGAATTCGCATATCGCTTTTGGAAAGCGGTTGAGTCGGAAATCGAACAATAAAAACCACAAGTCTCCATGCTCACTTCGCCAACCAACCGCACCCGTTCAAGCGCTTCTAATACGGATGAATCATCAGTCTCGCGGTAGTACTTGTTCAGATCAACAAAGAATTTGTGTAATTCGTCACTATCGGTTTTGGAATCTGTCGCGCCCATACGATCAATAATCGCAACAAGCTTTCCGGTTCTTTCTTCACTGCCAGCCGCGGATCTGAATTCGTTCCAGAACGTTTCGACTTCTTGGCGGCTTGGATAACTCGAGCAGCTAAGTGACATAATGAAAACGACGGCAAGAACTGTCATTTTGAGCAGATTCATAGCTAAACTCTTTTCGTGTTCAGGATTATCTGACATAAACGTAAAGCGGTTGTCCAAATCGCGTCATTTCGTAGTCAAATTCGCTAAGCCAATTTGGTTCTCCCTCTGGATAAACGTATTGGGCCATCTCAATGCAGCCAGCGCTTCCGCGAATATTTCCACCGTGGATGAAAAAACCGCCGCTCCTCCCGTAGTAAAAATAGTTACGCCAATCTGAAGGAAAAGCTGCGTGAAGTCGATATCCAAACTTCAACGGACCCCAATCACCAGGTTTATCAGATTTATCTTCACGATCACCTGGTTCAGTGTAGTAGGTACCAGGGGGTACAGGTTCCTTTTTCTTCGGATTCGGACAACTTTCATCGCACCCCGATACGGCGCCCCACGATTTTCGCCCGGTCTCCTCAGCGGACTTAAACCAGCGAAACCAACCTTCCGGTTGCTTTTCATAGACCCACGTAAGCTGGCCATTTTCGAAGACCGCATAGTCAAGTCCTGTTGGATCTGAATATCGAACTGGTGAATTTCCAGCGTAGGCAAACCAATTCACTCCACCTTCGAAACCAATCGGATCTTCCGAAATAAAACGTCCAATATCGGCTGAGTACCAGCGAGCACGATAAAAATAAAGTCCTGAGAAATTATCAAACTCTCTTCCTGTGTAGCTGTAGCGCGTGGCGAGATTTCCGGTTTGGTTTCCGAATGAATCGTATGTCGCCGAACTCGTGATCGCGCCGGTTGAGTTTGTCAGCGCGTTTGTCGAGCCGAGATGATCGGTCAGAAAATAACTCGGAGTATTTCCCGTCGCCATCTTCAATTTGTTATCAATGCCGGGACCGTTTTGGTATTTCGTCAAAGTTCCGTTCACGTCGTCCATCACGACGTCGAGACCGTCGTAAGTGAATTTTGTGATTTGCGTTCCTTGCGTGCGGCGCACGCGGCGACCGAGCGCATCGCATCTGGCAATCGCATACCATCAATTCGTTGATCGATTCATAAGCTTTATTTCGGGACTCATTTTTGAATAATGGACGAGTCCGGTTTCAGGTGAGTAAACTAAAAATCCTACCTTAAGATAGTCCCACTCTGATTTCGGAAAATCCTCCGAGTATTCTCCAGAATCAATTACACAAACTACGGTACCCTCCAAATCACTTCCGATTTTCACCGTATCGCCGATACAAATTTTTTTTCCATTTTGATAATTCATTGATCACCATTAATTCGCAAAAGGTTGAATTGGAATCCATCCGGGTTGAGGAGGTGGTGACACTGCTCCCATAGGTTGCCAAAAACAACGACAATTGTTCGGGTTTTGATTACAGCTATACAAATTTAAATGCGAACCGGTAATCCCATGTTGAATTCTATCCGAGGTCAACTGATCGTACCGATATGAAATCGCGCCTATAGGAATTGCTGTTCCGTCAATCAATCTACAAGGCGGGCAACTGCGTCTGTCTTCCTTGGGCTTGTCATCACAGGTTGTTGTTTCCTCTTTATCACACAACATCATTCCGAGATAAGCACCGCCGGCGGCTCCGCCAAGCAAACCAATTCCGCCACCCGCTGCGGCACCGATCGCTACGCCGCCGACACCACCAAGAACTCCGCCGCCGATTGTTCCGCCTCCTGGTAATGCAAAAGTTCCGCCAGTACCACCAGCCAAACCTCCAAGTGCTCCGCCAATGTAACCGCCAGCGATCGTGCCGCCGAAATAACCTACGGCTCCTCCCGCAACTCCTCCCGCGACACCGGCTACCCAATGGCACAAGCGAAGTCCTGATGGATCAGTAAATCGAATCGGATTATTTTTAACGTAGCCATAAAGATTTATGTCTCCGCCGCTGAACCCAATCGGATCTTCTGAAATAAAACGTCCAATTTTCGCGTCGTACCAGCGCGCGCGGTAGAAATGTAAACCGGTAAATGAATCGAATTCGCGACCGGTGTAGGAATATCGCGTGGCGAGATTGCCAGTCTGATTGCCAAACGAATCGTAACTTGCAGAACTCGTGATCGCGCCGGTTGAATTCGTGAGAGCATTCGTCGAGCCGAGATGATCGGTCAGAAAATAACTCGGAGTATTTCCCGTCGCCATCTTCAATTTGTTATCAATGCCGGGACCGTTTTGGTATTTCGTCAAAGTTCCGTTCACGTCGTCCATCACGACGTCGAGTCCGTCGTAAGTGAATTTTGTGATTTGCGTTCCTTGCGTGCGTTTCACGCGGCGACCGAGCGCATCGTAAGCAAAGCTCACAGACGTCGCGCCCGAAGTCGCGCTCTTCATCCGATTCTCGCTGTCCCAAGTGTATGTCCACGAAGTCGCGCCTTGGGTTTTCGAAATCATGTTTCCGTTTGAGTCGTAACACATCGTCGCATTCGAAGTCGCTGTCATTTGGTTGTAAGGCTGATAGGAATGAGTCGCCGAGCGATGCGACGCCGTGCGATTTCCCACCGAATCAAAAACGTAATTTTCATTCGAAGTGCCGTTCGTCATCTGCGTCAGACGATCGAGATTGTCGTAACTGAAAATTCGTGTCTGAGAAATTTCCGCGATCTGCGAAATCTGATTCGCCGGATCGTAAGAATAATTCCGGTCGAAAAGCGTCGTCGTTCCTTTCGCATCTTTCAAACGCGTCAGACGCGACATTCCATCATAAGTGTAAGTCGTCGCGAGCGTGTTCGGCAAAGTTTTTGTCGTCAGACGATCAGCGTTGTCGTAAGCGAAGGTGAAATTTTTCTTCGCCTCATATAAAAATCCGCTAACACGCTACTCAAGTACAAGACACATACTTAATTTGTCGTCCCAAACGAATCGCTCTGCGTTTTCTTGATACCATGCGGTTGCTTCGATTGACTTGACGATCACGTCGTGCGGATCTTCGATCATCTGAAAACTTGCGGTATTTGTTGTGATGAACTGAAAATAGTCACCGTCGGCATGCGAAAGGATAATGAGTTCGAAATGGTTAGACGCTTTTTCGAGGAAGTCGTTCGTGGATATTGTTGCTGACTGAACAATCGGAAAAGTCGAATTCAAAAGTCCTCGCAATTCGTTTATTGAATTTTCAGTCTTTGGCGATACAAACAATGCCATGGCATCACCATACAGAATGCTGAACGACAGGCTATCATTATCATAGTCGCGAGTCAGATCGAAGAATGTCGACGAAATACAGGGGAAGAATAACGCCGGAAATGTGTTCCATATATTGGAATCAAAAAATTCGCCGCCGTGGCATCCGATCTTCACGATCTCGTACGGTGATTCTTTTCGGATGCGACCAAATATGTCTTCTGGGTTATTGCCGACATCAAGTAAATTTCCGGTGTTTATAGATACTTGATTTTGATCGCTGATCAATCGAAGGAATTCAAGTCTTGGATCGTTAATATGGGACTTAAAATAGTTATCCGGAAAAATATTCAGTCCGAATAGATATCGGCTGAAAAGTCCGCCTACTTTCTTGTCACGCGTTTGTGTTATCGGAAGTCGCATAGCTCAATTATTTCTGAACGAAAAATTTGGAGATTCTGACGCTTCGGATGTTTTTTGTATCTGAAGCGTCTTTTTAAGGTCGGTCGACTTAAACTCTCAGAATCCAAATGCCGGCAACCACCATGGAAAACCTCCCGAACCTGCCGCCGCACCGCCAGCTGCCTCTCCCGCAAATCCACCCAATGCAGGTCCTCCTCCTAAGAGGACAGCGCCGCCGATTAAACTACCGCCGAGTATCTTCCCCCAAAACTTTTCCATTTCGCGATGGTATTGTTCATCGAGCTGAAACTCGAAGGCGGTTTTTGGCAATCGACCTGGGGAACATTCCTTCAAATCAACTTCATCACCAGGTCGAAAATGTCCACCTTTACGTCCGCCCGTCTTGTCTTTCTCAAATCCGCCTCCGCGTTTTGGTTTCAGTTTGTGCCAATGATCTTCACCGTCAAAACCCTTTCCGCCATTCTTGCCTGGATGAAAGTCCAAACCTTCATCGCCCCCAGGTGAAATCCATCGTTCGCCACCGGGATTCTTATGTCCAGGTGCCGGCTTCCAGCCCGGGGGTAAGTTCGATCCATTAGGTCCGGGATTCGGCGGAAGTCTGAACGGTCCGAGACCTAGCGGATCAGTGAACGCCAAAGGCTCATTTCCCACATAGGTGTACCAATTATCGCCGCCAGCAAATCCAATCGGGTCTTCTGAAATGAAACGACCAATGTTCGCGTCGTACCAGCGATTTCGGTAGTAGTGAAAACCGGTGAGCGAATCGTATTCTCTTCCAGTGAATTGGTAACGACTTGAAAAACTTGTATTCGACGCATTTCCGAAACTGTCGTAACTCGTCTGTTCGAGAATTGCTCCCGTTGAACTCGTCAATGCATTCGTCGAACCCAAATGATCGCTGACGAAATATCTCGACGTCGTTCCCGTGACCAGCTTCAACTTGTTATCAATGCCGGGACCGTTTTGGTATTTCGTCAAAGTTCCGTTCACGTCGTCCATCACTACATCGAGTCCGTCGTAGGTGAATTTTGTGATTTGCGTTCCTTGCGTGCGGCGCACACGGCGACCGAGCGCATCATAAGCATACGCAACCGACGTCGCGCCCGAAGCCGCGCTCTTCATTCGATTCTCGTGATCCCAAACATATGTCCATGCGCCTTGTGATCTGGAAATCATGTTTCCGTTCGCGTCGTAGCTCATCGTTGCGTTCGAAGTCGCTGTCATTTGGTTGTAAGGCTGATAAGAATGAGTCGCCGAGCGATGCGACGCCGTGCGATTTCCCACCGAATCAAAAACGTAATTTTCATTCGAAGTGCCGTTCGTCATCTGCGTCAGACGATCGAGATTGTCGTAACTGAAAATTCGTGTCTGAGAAATTTCCGCGATCTGCGAAATCTGATTCGCCGGATCGTAAGAATAATTCCGGTCGAAAAGCGTCGTCGTTCCTTTCGCATCTTTCAAACGCGTCAGACGCGACATTCCATCATAAGTGTAAGTCGTCGCGAGCGTGTTCGGCAAAGTTTTTGTCGTCAGACGATCAGCGTTGTCGTAAGCGAAGGTGAAATTTTTCTTCGCCTCATATAAAAATCCGCTAACACGCTACTCAAGTACAAGACACATACTTAATTTGTCGTCCCAAACGAATCGCTCTGCGTTTTCTTGATACCATGCGGTTGCTTCGATTGACTTGACGATCACGTCGTGCGGATCTTCGATCATCTGAAAACTTGCGGTATTTGTTGTGATGAACTGAAAATAGTCACCGTCGGCATGCGAAAGGATAATGAGTTCGAAATGGTTAGACGCTTTTTCGAGGAAGTCGTTCGTGGATATTGTTGCTGACTGAACAATCGGAAAAGTCGAATTCAAAAGTCCTCGCAATTCGTTTATTGAATTTTCAGTCTTTGGCGATACAAACAATGCCATGGCATCACCATACAGAATGCTGAACGACAGGCTATCATTATCATAGTCGCGAGTCAGATCGAAGAATGTCGACGAAATACAGGGGAAGAATAACGCCGGAAATGTGTTCCATATATTGGAATCAAAAAATTCGCCGCCGTGGCATCCGATCTTCACGATCTCGTACGGTGATTCTTTTCGGATGCGACCAAATATGTCTTCTGGGTTATTGCCGACATCAAGTAAATTTCCGGTGTTTATAGATACTTGATTTTGATCGCTGATCAATCGAAGGAATTCAAGTCTTGGATCGTTAATATGGGACTTAAAATAGTTATCCGGAAAAATATTCAGTCCGAATAGATATCGGCTGAAAAGTCCGCCTACTTTCTTGTCACGCGTTTGTGTTATCGGAAGTCGCATAGCTCAATTATTTCTGAACGAAAAATTTGGAGATTCTGACGCTTCGGATGTTTTTTGTATCTGAAGCGTCTTTTTAAGGTCGGTCGACTTAAACTCTCAGAATCCAAATGCCGGCAACCACCATGGAAAACCTCCCGAACCTGCCGCCGCACCGCCAGCTGCCTCTCCCGCAAATCCACCCAATGCAGGTCCTCCTCCTAAGAGGACAGCGCCGCCGATTAAACTACCGCCGAGTATCTTCCCCCAAAACTTTTCCATTTCGCGATGGTATTGTTCATCGAGCTGAAACTCGAAGGCGGTTTTTGGCAATCGACCTGGGGAACATTCCTTCAAATCAACTTCATCACCAGGTCGAAAATGTCCACCTTTACGTCCGCCCGTCTTGTCTTTCTCAAATCCGCCTCCGCGTTTTGGTTTCAGTTTGTGCCAATGATCTTCACCGTCAAAACCCTTTCCGCCATTCTTGCCTGGATGAAAGTCCAAACCTTCATCGCCCCCAGGTGAAATCCATCGTTCGCCACCGGGATTCTTATGTCCAGGTGCCGGCTTCCAGCCCGGGGGTAAGTTCGATCCATTAGGTCCGGGATTCGGCGGAAGTCTGAACGGTCCGAGACCTAGCGGATCAGTGAACGCCAAAGGCTCATTTCCCACATAGGTGTACCAATTATCGCCGCCAGCAAATCCAATCGGGTCTTCTGAAATGAAACGACCAATGTTCGCGTCGTACCAGCGATTTCGGTAGTAGTGAAAACCGGTGAGCGAATCGTATTCTCTTCCAGTGAATTGGTAACGACTTGAAAAACTTGTATTCGACGCATTTCCGAAACTGTCGTAACTCGTCTGTTCGAGAATTGCTCCCGTTGAACTCGTCAATGCATTCGTCGAACCCAAATGATCGCTGACGAAATATCTCGACGTCGTTCCCGTGACCAGCTTCAACTTGTTATCAATGCCGGGACCGTTTTGGTATTTCGTCAAAGTTCCGTTCACGTCGT
>DAITAB010000263.1:0-3224 GCA_036824525.1 Pyrinomonadaceae bacterium | reverse complement strand
CGACCGCTCTTCTTGTTTCCGGTGGCGGAAAAGCGCGTTGAGCTCGACATCCAATCGCGTTCTACGAGGAAATTCCACGGCGATATTGCAGGACTCGTTCAAAGCCTCCGATCAAATCTTGAAACTCGTTTTGTCTTTGAAACGACGGGAATCGCCGAGCGCTTCAAAGAGCTTTTGCGCGAATACGAAGTGACATTACCTGCCGATAATGTGTTAGTCGGGAGTTTGTCAAACGGTTTTGAGATTCCCGCGTTGGGAATCCTCTTTCAAACCGAATCCGATGTATTCGGTGAAACATCAGACCGCCAGGCTTCGGCACCAAAAACTGCAACCTCGGCGCGCAAATCGAAACTCGGCGCATTTATTTCGGATTTTCGTGATTTGAAAATCGGCGATTATGTCGTCCATGTAGATCACGGAATCGGGAGATTCGAAGGTCTCGAAATGATCGTTGCCGAAGGTGCGAGCCGCGAATTCATGTTGCTGACCTATGCCGAAGGCGCGAAGCTTTTCGTGCCGGTTGAAAGGCTGGATCTCGTTTCGCGCTATTCATCGGGCGATGCGACTTCACCGGCGCTCGATCGGCTGGGCGGTCTGGGCTGGCAAAAAACGAAAGCAAAGGCGAAGCGCGCGATGCGCGACATGGCGGATGAACTTTTGCGTCTCTATGCCGAGAGAAAACTCGTCACAGGATTTGCGTTCTCAGCCGATGCACCTTGGCAACGCGAATTCGAAGACGCTTTTCCGTATGAATTAACGGAAGATCAATCGGTTGCGGTCGCAGATGTAAAAGCCGATATGGAAACGGCGCGCCCGATGGATCGACTGATAATCGGCGATGTAGGCTACGGAAAAACTGAAGTCGCGATGCGCGCCGCATTCAAGGCAGCGATGGACGGAAGGCAAATTGCCTTGCTCACACCGACCACGATTCTGGCTTATCAGCACTATGAAACTTTTAAAAAACGTTTCGCCGCATTTCCATTGAAGATTGAATTACTCTCGCGATTCCGTTCGCCGAAAGAGCAAAAAGAAGTTGTCGCAAAAGCTGAAAAGGGCGAAGTTGATGTATTGATCGGAACGCACAGAATTTTGTCTAGCGATGTTGCGCTCCCGAAACTCGGACTCGTAGTAGTCGATGAAGAACAACGTTTCGGTGTAGCGCACAAAGAAAAACTCAAGCAGTTGAAAAAGAAAGTTGACGTTTTGACGCTGAGCGCGACGCCGATTCCGCGCACGCTGAATATGTCGCTACTCGGAATGCGCGATATGTCTGTGATCGAAACTCCACCGCGCGATCGCCTGGCGATTAATACTCAGGTCGTACAATTTACGGAAAGCGTAATCAAGTCTGCCATTGAATTAGAACTTGCCCGTAGCGGTCAAATCTTTTTCATACACAATCGGGTGGAAACAATTTTTACTATCGCGGCGCATTTGCAAAAGATTGTTCCAAATGCACGAATCGCCGTCGCCCATGGGCAAATGGGCGAGAAAGAACTCGAACAGGTGATGCTCGATTTCATTGATTTCAAATACGACGTTTTGGTCGCAACCACGATTATCGAAAACGGAATCGACATTCCGCGTGCCAATACGATCATTATTAATCGGGCAGATGCTTACGGACTCTCGCAGCTTTATCAGCTTCGTGGTAGGGTCGGTCGCTCGAATCGTCGGGCTTATGCATACCTATTGATTCCGAGCGAACTCGAATTAACTCCGATTGCGCGCCGGCGACTTTCCGCGATACGTGAATTCTCCGATCTCGGCGCGGGTTTCCGCATCGCGGCGCTCGATCTGGAATTGCGTGGCGCCGGAAACATCTTAGGCGGACAACAATCCGGACATCTCGATGCGCTGGGCTTTGACCTTTATGTGAAAATGCTCGAACGCACAATTGCGGAGCTTCGCGGCGAACTGATCGAAGATGATGTCAGCGTCGCGATCAATCTCGGCGCAGACGTGGCAATTCCACACGAATATATTTCAGAAACGGGACAGCGACTGCGCACTTACAAACGAGTCTCTTCAGCCGCGAATGATGAAGAACTCAATAAAATTTACGATGAAATCAGCGATCGCTATGGAAGAATGCCGGTGCAGGTCGAAAATCTATTTGCTTATGCCCGCTTGCGCAAAATTGCCGATGAGATGCGCGCAAAGACGATTGATAAAACGCGCGAAGGCTTCGCAATTAAGTTCGACGAGAATGCGAATGTCTCGCCCGATGCATTAATGGATTTCGTTTCAAAGAATGTAGGCGCAAAATTTTCCGAGAACGGAATTTTACGAGTCGTATGCGAGAACGATGATTTGGTTGAAGAAGTGCGAAAGACTCTGATGCTTATTCGAGCGGAGTGAAGTTTGATTTTGGTTTTGGGTTTTAGCGCCATAGGTGCGGAATGTTTGTAGCCGAGTCGCAAACGTCAAATTGAGTTGCATCGCAACGGCATAGCGAATTCCATTCCCGCGGAACTCATTTCAATTTCTTGAAAGAGCTTCGAACATCACATTCCAACGGACTTCGGGAAAGCGAAATTCGGTTGTTAGAATTGGGAGATTCATTGCTGGACTTTGAACTCTAGACGCTTGGCTGCTCGGTACAGTCATTAAATTCGATCCAATCGCAAACAAACAGATTTGGAAAATATTCTTTGGTCTGATTTCTTACGTCGCGCCACACTTGTGAATCGCCATATCGGTCTTTTGTCCAACCCAACTTCGCGCGGTTTTTCCAAACGAATTCATACGCCTGTTTTTCATCTTTTCCCTGCAAATGCTGGGCTTCATGAAGGAGAATTGCCGCGCGTTCCGTGTCATCGGTGGCGCGCGCAAAAAACTCCGGATATATGGTCACTATTTCAAAAGGAAAATTTGTAGAGGCGTAAGCATTCTCTTTCGGAACCGATACATTCAGCCAATTGTCGCTTCCACGAAAAACGACTACCGTATCGAACAAAAACGCTTCTTTTGCGAAGCCTTTGCTGTGAAGTATCCGCACCGCGATTTGCGCGCGCTTCTTGTCGTCGTAAGCCAATGCATCAGAAGTTGCGATTAATGAAAGATAAAATCCCGCAACTGAGGCAAGTAAAACCAAGATAAGAATTATCGCCCGCTTCAAATAACCGGGACTTTTCTTTTTGAACTGCGATTTGCCGAAAGTGGTTTCGCGGAGATCGGACTTACACCGCTTACATTTTTCGGCATCGGGAAAATTCAAC
>DAITAB010000262.1:0-3229 GCA_036824525.1 Pyrinomonadaceae bacterium | reverse complement strand
GAAAGCAACGTAATGCAGACCGCGGGAAGCGCCGGCGAATCGATAGCTTTTGGCGTTGGAGTAACGATGCCGGCTATTTTGATTCTCGGATTCGATTTAGAAATTTGGCGCGTTACCATGGTCGCAATATTGGGCGGACTTCTCGGAATTCTGATGATGATTCCCTTGCGTCGGGCGCTCATCAAAGATCAACACGGTCTTTTGAAATATCCCGAAGGAACCGCCTGCGCGGAAGTATTGAAAGCCGGTGCCTCAAAGGAATCGCGCGAAGCCTCGCATGAAGGCGATTCATCGGCAAGCGATGACAGCGCGCTTCAGGGCGGAAAGATAATTACTTTCGGCTTCATCATCGGATTCATTTACAAATCTTTGGTTGATGTTTTTAGCTTTTTCAATCCGGAACCAACAAAGGAATTCAGCGATACAACTTTAAAAGGCGGGTCGATTGCCGTCGAAAATAATCCGGCGCTGTTGGGTGTCGGCTATATCATCGGTCCTTACATCGCGGCGATTATGTTTGGCGGAGGCGTTTTGTCGTATCTCGTCTTGATCCCGATGATCAAATATTTTGGCGATGGATTGACTTTACCGCTGGCGCCGGGACTTGCTTCAAATCCCGCGAAGCTCATTAAAGATATGAGCATTCCGGATATTCGGAATGCGTACATTTTGTATATCGGCGCGGGCGCGGTTGTGGCTGGAGGATTGATCAGTCTGGCGCGTTCGATTCCCACAATCTGGCATGGATTGAAAAGCGGACTTGCGGATTTGCGTGGGAGTCGCGGTGAGGGAAGCGAAAGTCTTCCGCGCACCGATCAGGATCTTTCGATGAAATGGGTTATCGGCGGAATTCTTTTATTGATTGTAGTCATTTCGCTCGTGCCATCTTTGAAGATGAACGTACTCGGAGCGATTCTGATTATTATTTTCGGTTTTTTGTTTGTGACGGTTTCATCGCGATTAACCGGTGAAGTAGGTTCCTCTTCCAATCCGATCTCAGGAATGACGGTCGCCACACTTTTGTTTACTTGTTTGATTTTTCTCGCCTTGGGCTGGACCGCGCCGGATCCCTATTTTGTAACGGCGCTATCGATCGGCGGAATTGTTTGCATTGCATCGTCCAATGGCGGCACAACTTCGCAGGATTTAAAGACGGGATTTCTCGTTGGAGCAACTCCGCGAAAACAGCAGATCGCAATTCTCGTTGGAGCTTTGGCTTCGGCGCTTTTACTCGGACCGTTGCTCATTTATTTGAATGATGCAAAGAGTTACTACAAAAAAGTTGAGCCGACGGCTTTCGCGAAGGAGTTTCGCGTGTCTGAAGATCAGCTCTCGAAAAACGGCAGCGATTTCGTATCGGAGAAAGTTGGCGGTAAACACGCGGTTACCGATCCGAACACCTACCGCGTTTGGCACAATACGAATCCTAAGAATGGACCGACTGGAAAGTATTTGATCAATACGCAAGGAAGCCCGGAATATTTGGTCGATCCGGGAATCGGCGGAACGATTACGGTCGATGATCAAGGAAACAAACTCGAACCTTATCCGGCACCGAAGCCCATCCTGATGAGTTACATCATCAAGGGAATATTGAGTCAGGAATTGCCTTGGGGACTCGTGCTTATCGGCGCAATGATCGCGATTATTTTGGAGATGACGGGAATTCCTTCGCTTGCGTTTGCGGTTGGCGTATATTTGCCGATTTCGACTTCGGCGCCGATTTTCGTGGGCGGCGTGGTTCGTTGGGCGGTTGATCTTTATCTGAAGAGAAAGCTCGCTAAGTCGAACCTTACTGCCGAGCAAATCGTTGCCGAAACCGATAAATCAAATGGAGTTTTGCTTGCTTCAGGTTACATCGCCGGTGCTTCGGTGGCCGGAATCCTGGTTGCGATCTTCGCATTTCTTCCTGCACTGGAAAGAATTCAAGGCGATTGGGGCGCATGGGCGAAGACTAGTAATCCATTCTTTGCCGGCGACTATGCAGACTGGCTTGGTTTGCTTCCATTCTTTGTGATCTCGATTCTTCTGTATTTCGTAGGACGTGAATTGCTGATGAAGGGAAAACGAAGCAAGACATAAGAAATCGTAAAAATCGATTTACAACATAAAAAGCAGCACGTATAATTTCCTTGCGTGTTGCTTTTTTGTGCGCCTCAATGCGCTTCGCAGTTTAATCCATCAATAATTTTCTTTTCGGAGTTGTAAATCAAAATGCATAGAATTTGTGTGTCGTTTATCGTGTCGGTTTTAGCGCTTATCACTTTTGCGTGCGGAGTTGCGCCGAGCATTGCGCCGAATGCTTCAATGTCGGTTGAAGCGAAAGAAGCTGCCGATGCTCTCGGGAAAAACGCGAGGTCTTCTGAGGAATCGAAGAAACACGTTATTCAAATCGCCGCGAATTCTCCGGCTGAAGCAGTAAAGATGTTTTACAGAAATTTGCGCGAGAAACGTTTTCGGGAAGCGCTGATGATGACAAATCTACGTCCGGCGATCGATGGATTGACCGATGCGGAAATCGCCGATCTGCGAACCGACTTCGAAGTTCTTGCCGAACAAATTCCTGAAGAGATTGGAATTAATGGAGAAATAATTTCCGGTAGTATCGCAACTGTCACTGCGCGTATGCCAAACGACGAAACGGGCGCGATGGAGCTGAAGGAATTTAAAGTTCGTCGAGAAGGCGAACAATGGATCGTCTTGACTGCCGATGATGCCACCGAAGCGGCGGCGAAGAAGGAAGGGAAGAACTATTTTTTCAATCTCCGTATCGAAGTGCATCACTCCGAAGTTAAAAAGGTGCTCCAAAATATTTCTCGTGCGGAGTTGATTTACTCGGTGAAAAACAACGGAGCATTGGCGAATCTGGAAACTCTCGTGCAAGAAAAGCTCTTGTCGCCCGAAACTCTGGTTCCCGAAACACTCGGCTACCGCTTTCGCGTTTCAATATCAAATGACGGGAAAAAATACACCGCTTTTGCTGAGCCGACCGAATATGGCAAAACCGGAAAGCTCTCATTTATTCTCGAATCCGAGAGCAAAAATGGCAAAACCCGTTTGAATAGTGAAGATAAGAAGGGCGCCCCATTAAAGAATTAGACTCCGCCAACCACGCATTTTTATTGCAAATAGAACGGAAAAACGGTATAAAGCCCCTTACCTGAAGCCTTTTAAGGCGTTTGGTAAAACGGCGGTTGCTTTATGCCACAACTTTTAAGAAGGATTGCCG
>DAITAB010000074.1:0-10679 GCA_036824525.1 Pyrinomonadaceae bacterium | reverse complement strand
AAAATTTCCGTTTACTTCAACCGATCCGAAAAAAGGTTGATTCGAAAAATTAATCGCTACGAGAATTTCTTCCGATCCCGAGCGACGCAAGAAAGTTACGACGCGATTTTCGTCGGAATTTTTCAGCCATCTTAAATCGCCGCGTCTGAGCGCAACGGAATTCTTTCGCAGCTCGATCATCGACTTATAGAATCGCGGAAATTCCGGACGGCGAACCGCAATATCCCAAAAAATCGGCATCTTCTCAAAAAGCGCGGGATAACCCGATTCGGTCGTGTCGCCCACTTCCATTCCGTTGTAAACAAGCGGCACACCATCAAGAGTGAAAACTAAAGCTTGAGCGGCGAGCGCGCCGCGTTCTCCGAAACGCGCAATCGCACGGCGTTCGTCGTGATTATCCGAAAAACGCATCAGCATCGCGCCTTTCGGAAATTGCGCGTGTTGGGTTTCCCAAACTTTTCGAATTTCCGAAGCTGGAGAATTTCCAAAAATCGTGTTCATCAGCGCCGAATGATTCTGCCACGAGTAATCCAAATCAAAAGCCTTCACCAGCAAATCAGGCGATTCCCATTCAGCCAGCCAGATCGTGTTTGGTTTTACCTTGTCGACCTCCGCGCGTGCGGCTTCCCAGAAATCCGTCGGAACGAATCCGGCGACGTCGCAACGAAACCCATCGAGATCGAATTCGCGTATCCAAAACTTCAACATCTCGATCATGTATTTTCGAAGTTCGGGATTCTCATAATTAAGATCGGCAACGTCTGCCCAATCTGCGACGGGCGGAATGATTTCGCCTTTGTCGTTCTTCGTATAGAAAACAGGATTCTTCATCAAGACCGAGTCCCATGCCGTGTGATTTGCAACGATATCGATGATTATTTTCAAACCGCGTCGGTGCGATTCGCTTACGAGCCGCTTCAAATCTTCTTTCGTTCCATAGTCCGGGTTAACCGCATAATAATCGCGCACGGCATAAGGCGAACCGATTGTTCCTTTTTTCTTGAGCTGACCTATCGGATGAATCGGCATTAACCACAAAACGTCCACGCCCAAATTTTTTAAGCGGTCGAGGTCTTTTGTTATCGAGTTGAAATCGCCTTTCTGCGAATATTGCCGCGGAAAGATTTGATAAATCACGGCATCTTTCACCCACTCTTGTGAAGCGCGCGCATTCTCTTTCGAGAAATCGCGCGGCGCGGTTTGCGCAAAAACTGCCAATGTCGAGAATAGGAGCAACGAGATCGAAATTCCCGCAATAAAGTTTCTGAAGTTTTTCTTTCTCATGAGTTTCTTACCGCACCTTGCACTTTCATCAATGAATTCTTTCTCTTCAATTTCAGCTGGCACTTGCTGAAGCGATTTTTGTCTCTCCAACGTCTTTAACAATGAAGACACTCGCCGCCGCGATCAACATCATCACACCGCCGAGCAGTACAACGTTTAATGGATTCTTGCCCAAAAGACTTTCGTAAATCTGCGGTGTTACAAAGGACATTACGACTTGCGGAATAACAATGAAGAGATTGAAAACTCCCATGTAAACTCCCATTCTTTCCGGTTTGATCGCGCCGGCGAGAATTACATAAGGCATCGAAAGAATCGAAGCCCAGGCGATTCCGACACCCGCCATTCCAACCCACAGGAAATACGGATTTGTTGCGAACATTGTCGAAAGCAAACCAAGTCCTCCACATGCGAGGCAAATAATGTGAACCGTTTTTCGACTTGTCGCTGCGGCGAGAGGCGGAATTGCGAAGGCGACGAGAAAACAGACGATGTTGTAAACCGCGAAAGAAAGTCCGCCCCACTCCGTTCCTTGTTGAAACAATGCAGATTTTTCGTCCGTTGCACCAAACACATGCCGCGCCGCCGTCAAGCCATAAAACTGCCACATACACGGCAGAGCAAACCATGTAAAAAATTGAACGACCGCAAGCTGCTTCATCGTCGCCGGCATATCTTTTAACGCTTCGAGAATTTCCTTAATGATGGTGCCGACAATATTTCCTTCATTCTTCTTGCGAAGAAATTCCTCCATATTTTCCGGCGGATATTCTTTGGTACTGAAAACGGTCCACAGAACTGCGCCGAGAAAGAAAACCGCGCCGACGATAAACGCAATCAAAGTTGAGTGAGGTATTCCGCTCTGCATCACACCAACAACTCCCAGCGCCGTTAAAATAAATGGGAGTGCATTCGCGAGTGTTTGTCCGATGCCAATGAAAAACGACTGCATTACGAAACCGGTTGTTCGTTGTTCTTCGGGAAGTTTGTCCCCGACAAATGCTCGAAAAGGTTCCATGGTGATATTGATCGAAGCATCCATAATCCAAAGCAAGCCCGCCGCCATCCATACCGCGGAGGAATTTGGCATCAGGATCAAACAGATACTCGCCAAAATTGCGCCGACGAGAAAATATGGACGCCGGCGACCAAGCCTATTCCAAGTTCGATCGCTCATCGCGCCGACAATCGGTTGAACGAGCAAACCTGTAAGTGGTCCCGCGAGCCATAAATACGGAAGATTACTTTCTTCGGCGCCGAGGTATTTATAAATCGGCGACATATTCGCCATCTGCAATCCCCAACCGAACTGAATTCCGAGAAATCCGAAACTCATATTCCAGATTTGCCAAAAACTTAAGCGTGGTTTTTCCGTCATCGTTTTTTTCCTTAATTTATTACTCGGGTTTAGAGTCGGGCTTGACCGACTTTCTTCGTTCGCGTGCAAGCATGCGTCTAAACCTCCGCGTTGCGCTTATAGTCGGGCAAGCCCGACTCTAAACCAAATATTGTTCTATTTCTGAACGAAAATTCCGGCAGACCGCGCCGGCAATTCGAAATTCAATTTTTGATTTTCCACGCGAACCTCGCGTGCGCCTCCGAGTTGATCAACCAGCTTTGCCCCATCGCGAATCGCTTTCACATCCGCGATGCTGAATTCAAACGTCGCCGGTTTTGTGTCGTTGTTGATCGCTATGATTGCCGCATCGCGTTCAGTGAAGCGGGCGAAAGCGATTTGTTGTTCTTCTTCAAAGAGGTCCAGGGTTTTTCCGCGTCGAAGCGGCTCTATTTCGCGTCGTAGCTTTCCGAGCAGCGCCAGATGATTCCAAACCTCGCTCTGCTCCGTCGTGCGTCCTTCCGGTTGCCACGCGTTGCCCTTATCGCCCGGGAATCCGCCGGGAAAATCTCTGCGGTTATCGGGATCGCCGCCGCCGGGCACCGCGATTTCGTCTCCGTAATAGAGAAGCGGCGTTCCTCGCGATGTCATTATTAATGTCTGCGCAAGTTTCAAGCCTTCGATCGTTGCGCCCTTTTCATTCATAAAACGTTCCATGTCGTGGACGAAGATGAAAGTCGTTCGAACATTCGGATTCGGATAAAGCCAATCATGCGCAAACATATTCGAAACTCCGCGAATGGATTCGCCACGCGCAAATGCGCCGCGTATTCGATAGAAAAGACCGAAATCAAAAAGTGTGTCGATCTTTGTATCAACGCCGTCGTGTCCGCGGCGTCCGCCCTGGAAATATGAAAGAAGCGCCGGATCGCCATCGAAAAGTTCGCCAAGTATGTTTACCTTCGGATATTCTTTTTTTATAGCGGTACTCCATTTTTCCCAAAAGGCGCGTGGCACATGCGGAAGCGTGTCCATTCGGATCGCATCGAAGCCCGCCATTCCCAGCCACCACAAGGAATTTTGAGTGAGATACTTTTCTACTTCCGGATCGTTTTGATTGAAGTCGGGCAGAATGTCTATAAACCAGCCATCGATATTTCGCGATTGTGTTTGATAAGTCGCACGCGGATTCATCGCCGTCCATTTCTGCCAATTGTTTGAAGTGTGCTTTTCGACCGAGCCATTCCACCAGGTCGGAGTCGGAGGATCATTCGCCCAGAGGTGATAAGGACCGGTGTGGTTCACAACCTGATCCTGAATTACTTTCAACCCGAGCGCGTGTGCCTTATCAATCAATTCACGCAGTTTCGCAATGTCGCCGAGATGTTCATCAACCGCATAGAAATCAATTGCGCCATATCCGTGATAACCGGTCGAAGGCTGTCCGTCATAAACTTCTTTGTAATCTAGTTTGTCGTTGTTGTCGTAAACCGGAGTTGTCCAAATTGCCGTCGCTCCCAGCGATTTGATGTATGGCAATTTATTGATCAGACCTTGAAGATCGCCGCCGTGATAATGTCGCGGCTTTGCACGGTCGTAGAGACCTTTTGATTTCGGCGGATCATTATTCGCCTGATCGCCGTCGGCAAAACGATCGGGCATCAAAAAATAAATCACATCGTCCGTCGTATAACCCTGAAAACGATTCTGTCTTCCGAGCGGCGGCGAAATCTCGAAAACGAAATCGGCTGCGCCGTTTGGGGTTGAGATTTTGAGTTTGTATTTTCCCTGGCGCGCCGTGTAGGCGATATTGAGATCGAAGAAAAGATAATGTCCATTCGAACTGGATTTCGCGTTTGCGATTTTGAGAAAGTTACTCTGCGAAGAAACGGTCGCGCTTTGCAGATTTCTTCCGCTAAGCAAAACGCGAACCGGGTTTACGGTGTGACCCGCCCACCAATTCGGCGGTTCGATTTTCTCGACAGACGGCTGCGAGAATGCAGCCAACAACGAAAAGTGAAAAGTGAAAAATAGGAAGACGAAGCGTAAACAATCTTTCATAAATCAATTCATTGGTTTAGAGTCGGGCTTGCCCGACAAATATTTTTTTTCCTAGCGCGCGGGCAAGCCCGCGCCTAAACCGTTTTCTATTTCCTTCCGTAAGTTTCAACCAAATCGCTTAAGCGGTTCGAAATTTTTTCGCCGAAACCTTTTGCCTCGCAACGCCACTGCCAATTGTCTTTCATCGTTGCCGGCAAATTCATGCGCGCTTCGTTTCCAAGTCCCAGCAAATCCTGCATAGGGACAATCGCGGTATCCGCAACTGAAGCGAGTACAGCGCGGATAAAATCCCAGTGAATTTCTTTTCCGCGAGAGTTCAGGTATTTCAAACAAAACTTTCTTTCTTTTGAGACCTGTTCCTCATCGCGCGTGGAACCTTTTCCTGCGCTCGACTTGAACCAACCGACAGTCGTGTCGTTGTCGTGCGTGCCCGTATAAACAACACAATTCTTAATGTAGTTATGCGGCAGATCGATTGATTTCGCGTCGCCGCCAAATGCGAATTGCAAAATCCGCATACCGGGAAAACCAAACGAATCGCGCAGCTCAATCACATCCGGTGTTATCACTCCTAAATCTTCTGCAAGGATGGGAAGGTCACCAAGCGTTTCAAGCAATTTCGTAAACAGTGATTTGCCGGGCACGTTTACCCATTCGCCGCGTTCCGCAGTTTTATCGCCGCCGGGCACTTCCCAACTCGCCGCAAATCCGCGAAAGTGATCGATGCGAATAATATCCACGGTCTTCAATGTGTGGCGTACGCGATCAATCCACCAACGAAACCCATCGAATTCCATCGCGCCCCAGTTGTAAATCGGATTTCCCCAAAGCTGTCCGGTCTTCGAAAAATAATCCGGCGGAACTCCGGCGACGACTTTCGGCGTACCGTCTTCATTCAACTTGAATTGCTCCGGGTTGCACCAGACATCGCAAGAATCGAGCGACACGAAAATCGGAACGTCGCCAATGATTTTCACCCCGTTTCGATTTGCGTAAGCCTTTAGTTCATCCCACTGTTTGAAGAAGCAGAACTGGTAAAACTTCTGTGCGAAAATTTCATCGTCGAGGTCGATGCGCGCTTTCGCGAGCGCTTTGGCTTCGCGAAGCTTCAAAGGATTCTCCCATTCCTGCCAAGAAACTTGTTTTTGAGAAAGCTTGATCGCACGAAATAGCGCGTATTCTTCGAGCCACGATGCGTTGTGAGAACAGAAAGTATGAAAACGTTCGACTGTTTTTGAATCTGCGGTCGTGCGAAAGGTCCGGAAAGCGCTTTTGAGCAATGAAGTCTTAAAGTCGATAACTTTTCCGAAATCGATTTTTTTCTTATCAAACTTCGGAGTGTCTTCTATTTCTATGGAAGTTAAGAATCCATCTTCAAATAATTTCTGAGGCGATATCAGATAAACGTTTCCGGCGAAAGCGGAAAAACACTGGTAGGGCGAATCTCCATAACCTGTTTGTCCCAAAGGAAGCACCTGCCAATATGATTGCTTCGCCTCAAACAAAAAATCCAGGAATTTATATGCATCGTCGCCAAAATCGCCGATGCCGAATTTCGAAGGCAGCGATGTCGGATGCAGGAGAATTCCACTTGCTCTTGGAAAGGTCATAATCAGTTTCGTGCTAACAAGAACTCTATGGGAATATTCAGGCGTTTCGCCCACGATTTCTCGGAATGTTCCTCACCCGGAAACGAACGCGTTATCCACATTTTCTCCTTCCAACCTTCCAAGCTCATGATTTCATCAACTTTTTTTTGCAAGGGCGGATAATAGGAATCAAGTGTCTGATCGCCGTAATCAAAATAGATCTTTCGCGAATTCGCCTTCGGCAATTTCTTCTCCAAATAAGTGCGAAATGACGCGGGAACTGTCTCCACGTTTGGAGTTTTTGGATCGCCGACCATCGGCAAATGAGTTGAAATGCCAGCCGCACCGCCAAATACATTCGGATATTCGCAAAGCGCGTAAATCGAAATCAATCCGCCCATGCTCGAACCGGCAATGAAGGTGTTTTGCCGATTTCTCCTGGTCGAAAAATTCTTATCAATATAGGGCTTCAGTTCTTCAACCAGAAATTTTAGATAATTATCCGCTTGCGGCTTATCCTTCAAACTAGTTCTGACAATAAAATCACGCGTCTCAACCGATAAGAAATCCAAAGACCTTTGCGGATAATATTCCGAATGACGATATTCGCCATTGTTCCAAATGCCGACCACAATGAAATCACGCACCTTTCCTTCGGCGAGTAGTTTTCCGGCGACTTCATCAACCATCCATTCCTGTTTGTTCCAGGTTGTACTCCCGTCAAAAAGCATCTGCCCGTCGTGCATATACAATACGGCGTATCTATTCTTCGGTGAATAGCCATCGGGCAGCCAAACGTCGATATTTCTCGGCTGCACATGCCTCGACCCAAATTTCTCGAAACGCTTTACAGTCCCACTTGAAACACTCACTTGTGCAAAGTTAGCACTGTAAAGTAACGCAAAAAACAGCGTCGACAAGATTGCCTGTTTCGTATACGAGCGCATTTAGATTCGTGTAATTACGTTAAAAAAAATTTACTTGCTTACAAAATAGGTTACCGATTTCGCCGGAATCATGGATATGTTTGCAACATCAATTGCCTTCGCTTTATCCGAAGCGTTGAAAGCTATGGTGACAACTTCAGAACCAAGCCGTCTTTCAAAAACATAAACATCATTGTCATAAAATAAATCGATCGTTTTTCCTTCGCGAAGCGCGCGATTCTCGCGTCGCAGTTTGATCCATTTCTGCGTCCACTCAAACATTTCTTGTTCGTCGGCAGTTCTTCCCGCTCTCGAAAATTTATTCACTGAATCGCCCGCCCAACCTCCGGCGAAATCGCGTCGGTTATCGGGATCGTGTCCGCCGGTCATCAAGATTTCTTCGCCGGTATAAAGTTGCGGAATTCCACGAGCGGTGAAAATAAATGCTATGTGAAGCTTTGCGCCTTCTTTCGTTGCGCCCGGCAAAGACATGAAACGATCAGTATCGTGATTATTTGCGAGAAGCGTTACATTATTTAGGTTCGGATAAAGTCCGTCGTATTTCATAACATCGCGAAGCGCACGCGCCGGTTTGTTGCCGGTAAAAACTTGTTGCGATGTCCGCCACAGTTTGAAATCAAAAACTGACGGCAAGTTTGTATCGATTCCATCCCAGCCTTTCTTTCCGCCTTGAAAAAAGGCGGTTTGCGCAGAATCTTCCTCAAATACTTCGCCGACCATATAAAAGTTCGGATACTGTCTTTGAATCGCCGACGACAAGTCGCGAATGAACCAGCGCGGCATATATTGAATCGTGTCTTGCCGGATGCCGTTAATGCCCGTCGACCCGATCCACCATAGCGCATTTTGAATCTCGTATTTTGCCACTTCCGGTTCTTCTTGATTTAAATCGGGCAACCCAAAATCGAACCAGCCTTTTAGCAAATTTTCCCGTTCGCTCGGCGAAGCATTTGGCGAAAGCAGGACCGAATTATTGAATGAATTTTGTTTGAATGGCGGAAACCAATTTTCAAGTGGCGCGCTATTCGCCCAAGGATGTTTGAAGCCGACGTGGTTCGCAACCTGATCCTGGATCACCTTTATTCCGCTTTTATGCGCCGTTTCAATCATCTCGCGCAAATCCGCCATTGAGCCAAAATGATTTTCAACGCCGTAATAATCAATCGCGCCGTAGCCGTGATAGCTCGTATTGGGACACCAGGGTTTGTCGCAAGCAGTGATTTCGTCAGAGTTGTCATACCAAGGCGTAAGCCAAATCGCCGTAATTCCAAGTTCTTTCAGATACGAAATTTTCTGCGTGATTCCCTTAAAATCGCCGCCGTGCCACATCCGCGGATTCGCGCGGTCAACGTTTTTATTGTTCGCCGGATCGCCGTCGGAAAAACGATCGGTCATGATCAGGTAAATCACATCATCGTTTGTAATCGTCGGTTGATCGTTGCTGAGTTTCTCCGCAACTTCAAAAGGAATTTTTGCGTTGCCTGCAGGAGTTTTGAGATCGAAATCGTAATGGCCGGGTTTTGCGCGAGGTGAAATGTTAATGTCGAAAAAGAGATAATCGCCGCGCGAGTTTATTCTGATATTCGAAACCTTCAGAGATCTGTCACGCGAAATCACGACCGCATTCTGAAAATTCTCACCGCGGACCAGCAGGCGAACCGGATTGATTGAATGATTTGCCCACCAATTCGGCGGCTCGATCTTCGTCACCTTTGGCTGGGCAATTAACGTGGCAGCGCAAAACAATCCGAAAAATATAATGCGAATCGTACATTTCATACGCAGTACTTTCTCAACTAAAAATCAACCCGCTCACCAACGATGAGCGGCGTTATATCGAAGCGAAAATTCACTGATGTGCTTACTTCATTGTTGGCAAAATTCAAGATGAGATACTTACTTTCTTTGGTGAAAAGAAGATTTCCTTTCTCGTCAAATCGTGTAAAGAAGAACAATGCCTCCTCGCCCGGCGCTTTGGGTGGAACGAAATTTACGAGTTCCCGCTTCTCGCCTTTGTCGTTTATCAGGTAGATATAACGTTTGAGCTGATCGAGTTGCGCTTTTTGAAACGACGAGTAAACCGCGTCGTAATTTTTGTTTTGACGCGACGACGAACTCAGCGTCAAAACGTAATTATCAACACAGCCCGGACATTCATAAAGTCCCTTCTGCCGCGCTTTGTAGGTTTCAAATTCTTTGTCGGTCAGTTTTTTTTTTACGTCCGTTTCGAGCTGGTCGCGGCGAATCAGCGCGAGGCGAATCGCCATTGACGACCGCAGCCGGAGCGTGAACGTAAAATCAACCGCCGGCGCGATCGCGCCCTGCTGAATCGTCATCGGATTGTTCAAACCGATATTCGGCGTCACCGAACCCGCGACCGAAACGCTGGTCGGATCATAACTCAATCTGACTTCCTGTTTTGAAACCCATGATGAATTGTTCAAAATGTCTTCGACATCGGCTTTCGTCCACTGGTCGAAATTTTTCGTTTTCCACGCTTCCTGCGCCGAAATCAACGAACCGAGCGAGAATATTAAAACCATTAAAATTACCGCTTTTTTCATTTTTACTCCCTGCACTATTGTCCGCCCAAAAGCTGTGCCGCGCGAAGTTTTTCATCCAGTTGGCGTTCGCTCTTCGATTGTTTTTCGAGCGCGTCGAGCCGTTTAAATTCCGCCAGCGCGGTGTTTGCTTTGTCCGTCTGTTTCAAACGCGAATACGCCAGAAAAAGTTGGTAATAAGCCTGCGGATTGATGCGGTCAAGCTGTGTCACGCGTTCGAGATATTTGACCGCCGATGCGTAATTGCGGCGTTTGATGTCGAGCCGCGAATAATCGTAAAGCGCGCCGACATTCGCGCCGTCAAGCGCGATTGCCTTTTGCAAAACCTTTTCCGCTTCCGCATAATTTCCCATTTCCAGCAAAACATAGCCGAGCGACGCCAAGGCTTCCGAATTTTCGGGATTTTTGGCAACGACCTTTTGCAAAAGATCGCGCGAAATATCGAGATTTCCTGCCGAACTGTGAACAAAACCGCGCAGATAATCGAGGTTCGGATAGTCGGGTTTGACCTTGGCAACCTGATCGTAATCCGTCGCCGCCGCCTGCCATTCGCCTTTGCTCCGGTACTGCTTGGCCTCGGCGACCAACTCCTGGGGAGTTTTCGCCGACTCACATCCTGCCATCAGCGTCGCTGCGAGCAAGGAGACCAGAACTATTGTTCGCTTGTTCATCACACCCTAATCTGCGCTCGCACCCGGAAATTCTGGCAAATGTGTGCGTTTCAACCTTTAGGCCCAGGCGAACGTAGCCTACAACCAGGCACGGTCATTTTAGTGCGCCACGAGGAAGGTTAGCAGCCGACGCAAATATCGAGCCAAGGATAACGCACCGGGTGTGTCCGGTAGCCGGCTTGCCGGATTTTGCAGCGCTTGCGGGGCGCTGCCGCAGGACTCGAGCGCCC
>DAITAB010000073.1:0-10691 GCA_036824525.1 Pyrinomonadaceae bacterium | reverse complement strand
GGTCATGTTCCTTACGCCGCCACGAATAAATAAACCGGCAGCAACCGTCGGCGCGTTTGGACGGCGCTTGACGATAACTTTCAGACCGTTTACTTCAAACTCGGAAACGTTTGCCTGTTGAATCGAAATTCCCGTCCGGGTTAGATCCTGTGCAAACGAAACCGCCGCAGAATAAAAAACAAAAATGAGCAACGCGAAAACGCCGCTCCTTCGAAATAAAGATACGTTCATTGATTTTTTCACTTTCCGATCAGATCTTTCGAGGTCAATTGCGCAGCTTGCTGCGACTCGCTCGAGAGAAGCGCCACTCCAATATGCGGTTTGCCGATCACGTAAGTTCTCAGATACCGATTAATTTCCGCGCGATTCACTGCCCGCATATTTTTGTAGTAACCGCGAAAATATTCGATGCCGGTCGAAGACCACCAAAAACTCAAAGTGTGTACATACTCGCTCGGTTTCTCGCGCTCGAATAAATCGCGCGCTTCCAAAAGAGTCGTGGCGTTATTCAATTCCTCATTGGTGTAGTAGTTGGGATCGGTGAAATGAGACACCTCATTGTAAACCGCCGCGAGCGCCGCTTTGGCTTTTTCCGGAGTGGTTACGATCGTCAAAGTAATCGGACCGACGTTTCGCTGTGTGTAATAAGTAAAGTCAACTCCAACCGTCAATCCGCTATCGACCAATGCGCGATTAAAACGGGAATCCGGCTGCGCGAGAATATAAGAGAAAACATCGGCGGCATAGGTCGCCGCATTATCTTTCCCGATCGAAGGTCCATGCCAGCCGATCTGAATCAAAACATTCTGAACCGGCTGCTCTACGATTGTTCCTTCACTTTTCGTAAGCGCGGGATGTTCCACTAAAGGAAAATCTTTAAATGGATCAACTGCGCGCTTTGCCCAACTTCCGAAATACTCCTCGGCAAGTCGAAAGACATCTTCAGGTTTTGCGTCGCCGGTTACTACCAGCGCGGAGTTATTCGGCACGTAATAGCGCGATTGAATCGTACGCATTTTCGATGTGGTTGCGGATAGTACCGATTCGCGTGTGCCAAGCGAATTTTTGCGCGTCGGATATTTATAAAAAAGTTTGTCCGAGAGTGTGCGGTTCAAATAAAAAAACGGATTCGATTCATTTCGATCAATTTCACCGATAACAACTTGTTGCTCGCGCGCGAATTCTCCTTCGTCAAAACTCGGATAGCGAACGGCATCTTTCATAAACCGCATAGCGATTGAAAGGTTCGGACTCGTAGTAGTGAAGTAATAATTCACCACCTCTTCGCGGGTTGTGCCGTTGTAATTTATTCCAAGTTGACCGATGTCTTTTAGGTAATCCTCACGCGAATCCGTCGCGCGATTCGCTTTGAAGAACATATGTTCATAAAGATGCGAGAGACCATTCAAATCCGGCGGCTCGGTAAATGATCCGTTTCTCACCGCTAATTCAACCGTGACGAGCGGAACCGAACTATCTTCCAAAACGATTACTTCAAGTCCATTCGGAAGAACGCGGGTTACGAAAGGAACCTCGGGCAAGGGCTGCGCCTTTACAACCGCCGCTGCCTGAAGCGGAACTCGCTTTGGAATGCGTTTCTTTTGCGCGAAGCCCGGCAAAACAATCAAAGCGATTAAAATCAGCGATACAAGAATTTTTTTCACAATAAACTCCGAAACTGCGGGTTTTCATTTTACGTAAACATTGCGAGAATAGTTCTAACACACGGAGACAAACTTATGGAACGCGACAATTTGATGCACGGCGCGCGAACTGCGTTGAACAAAGATATGGAAATTCGCGAATGGTGCGAAAACTTCCTGAAAGAGAAGCATCGCGCCCTGAAAAGCGAGATGAACGAAGAAGAGTTTGCGAAGTTTTGGAAATACCACCGACCGGAAATCATGCACGAGGGCGCCGCCGAAGCCATTCTCGCTTACAAAGCGCGGCGATGACGAACGAAGCTTTTCGGACTGAATATTTGAAGAAGGGTCTATTGGTTTTTCGGATTAACTCGAGTTTCAGAGATGCTCCGCTTAAGCTCCAACTTTTTTCTGTCGATATCCTTAAGATTGCGAACGGCATCGTCCGACATCGTTCGATGCGGACTATTCCTGAGTTTTTGGAACAACGCCTGAGCTTCATCAAATTTTCCATTCGCCAAATAAAAACTTCCTAAACTTGACACGGCAAGTTCTCCATAGACGCTACCTCCAAAACGACTGACAAATGTCTCCAAAAGATTCTGGTGCGTATCATTTAGAATTGTCCAAGACGAGAGTCCGAAAAAATCTTCATGCTCGTTCATAAAATCAAGTGCTTCCTTATGGACGCCTTCGGCGTGCCGGATTTCCACCTTGATTCGCGGAGCCTTTATCAATTTCGAACCAGTTGAATCTCGAAGAAAAAATTCCAAATCATAAATTCCAGCTTGTGAAAAATGCCCCACGACGTGTAAACCAAGCATCTCTTCTTTGGTAATCGTGTGACCTGGAGCGAAACGACCCGAAAAACGGATGCCGGGATTTCCAATGATACTGAGCGTTGAGATTTCTTTAGCTCCTTCCTCCGTAGCGAACATGATTCCGCTTTCGCCCAAGAAATTTGGCTCGCGAACTCTCAACGAGGAATTCGTCCGGTTTGAAAATTGAAAGGTAGCGTAGATCGGTTCACGCGGAAGATAGGATTGCTTGTCGAGTGTTACCGAAAACGACATTTTCGCGAAGTCGCTTCGCTTTTGCTTCTTGAGAACGGCTGCGGTCTGGGCAGTTGTGCACAAGGCACCAGCTAACAAAAGAATCGGTACAAAAACTGAGCGCAACATATCTTCCCTTTACTTCGTGCAAACGCAAAATTGGAAATGGGAGCTTTCGCATACGCGCTTCAATTCGAACGCACCGTCCTTCGAGACGTGTGACGTTTCGATTTTCTAACCGGACGTTTTTGTTTTGGTTCTGCTTTTGGAGTAGTTGTGACGACAGGCGGCTGAGTCGTTACGACAGATTTCGGATCACCAATTTCGCCAAGGCGTCGCAATGCTTCGGCTGCGATCTGTGGGTTCTTGCTCGTTTTTAATTTATGAAATTCGATTCGAGCCTTTTCCAATTCGCCGCGAAGTGAATATCGCGAACCGAGTTCGAGAATAGCTTGATCACCATAAGAACTTCCCGAAAATCGCCGCACGAACTCTTCTAAAAGCGATTCGCCGTTCTCGTTTCGGTAGTTTTCATCCCAGTTTAATAAAATATGGTGAACGCGATGAATGTTATTTTCCTGAATGAATCTTACGGCTTCCGCATTTATACCTTTCGGTTCTTCTATTGAAAGCTCGACGAAGTTCGATCGTATCGTTCCGAATTCCCCCATCGACACCAACAAGCGAAACTTATAAGTTCCTGGCTTGGGAAAGAAATCGTCAAGAAACCACCCGAGGCTGATACGTGACTCTATTGACGCGCCTGGCTTGAATTCCGACGCGAACCTGCGCAAGTAGACTCGGAGTTCTGAAACTGAACCAAACGTCCTAGTCTCGTCGCCTGAAACTATTTCAATTCCGCTTTCGGATAGGAAGTCAGGGGTTATCGTGCTGATGGGTTCCTTGGTTCCATTTGCAAACTTACAATCAACTTCAATGCTCTCATAAAGATGGAATTCCGGTTTCCGAAGTTGAATTTCTAGAGACATTTTCGAAAAACCGTCGCGGACTGTATTAGCTTCTTGAGACATGACCGTAGTCGGTAACATCTGCAAACCCGCGATGAAAAAGCAGAATACAAATTTATAGAGTTGATTCATAAATACTTGGTTCCTTTTTATTGTCGTCCCGGGCTTCGAACCCGATGGCGGATGAGATTAATATGTTCCGGATGATAGCCGACTCGTGATGTCGGCGAGCTTCCGTCCGGAGTGTAGTCCATGATTTTAAAAACCAATCCTGTTGTAGATTGATCGCCAAACAGTCCGAGTTGATGGCTTAGTTCATGAGGGACAACAATAGAGGTGTCCTTAATGACGTAACCGACCGTTCCTGGAAGTCCACTTGAGTATTTGTCCACGTCTTGCGATGACTCGTGGTATATCAGGCTAACTTCCGCGCCGATAGGCGGTGTTGAACACGCGATTCGTCCGGTTGGACACGTCGAACTGTTCAAGCAATCGCAGGCGTTGCCAATAACTGGCGTGACTCCCTCAAGGGTGTCTTCACGACTACCATTTTGTTTCAATCCATCAAAATCGTTGGGACCGTCTCCTTGGTAAGCATTAATGATGTAACTGATCCAAAAATCATCGCGTTCCTTGTCCCTAGAATCTCGCCAGGGGTTCTCAAAACTATTTACTTCTCCCGGATTTGCGGTGATTGCACGTATCACGTTTGGATAATACGGAACATTCGACTGATTGTACTGATTGATTGGCGAACGAGCCCACCCATATTCAGGAAGAATATATGCTTCCGCTAATACATTTTTTGGCGTTCCATCATCATAAGAACCGCCAGCCAAATCGGGCGAAAGGAATTTCAAGCTATCGGCAAGTAAGGCGAGAAATTCGCCTTCGTCTCCACGGAGATTTTCCTGGGTGCTATTTCGATTGAAGTCATCATCGTCGAACAAGCGGAAATTAGCATCCTTCGGAATTTCAATAGCCGTCGCGCTTGTGTTCCGCACCGTGAGTGAGGTGTCGGTGTTGCTCGAAACATTCAACGAGGTCAGTACTGGCGTCAGAAATAGCTGCCCTGCAGAAAAGGAATTAGCAACGAGCGGTGTCCCAATGAAACCGACCGTGACCGTTTGTCCGGGATTCACTGTTTGTCCGACAGCGATGTTTCCGAATCCGTTGAGCGTACTGCTTTGGTTCTGGAGCTGAATATTCACATTGTTTGGAAATGAAATCGCGCTTGTGGTGGAGTTGCGTATTGTAAGCGCTGTGTCCGTGTTCGACACTACGTTGAAGAAAGCCGTAATCGGCGCGATTTCCAATCTTCCGTTTTCAAACTGGTTAACCGCCTTACCAAGAAAAACGTCTTTCAAAGTCGCAGTTGCACCAGCCTTGATCCGCACTTTTTTCGAAACTGTTCCTTGCAAAAAATTTCCGGTTGCCTGTTTCATCGAATCAACCTCGATATGAAGTCTTCGCCAGACTGTGAGCATATCCGCGCGACAGGCTTTCATGTTAGCGGTTGCGCAGGCGTTTGCCGCTTGTGTTGATGCGGGAATTTGCGCGCCGGTTGTGTCTGTCAAATTGACGCCATCGGCGGCCAACGTGAGTCCGGTTATATAAGTTTCATCGTCGCTCGCAACGACCGTGAAGTTATCGCCTGGCTGCATCGTCGTTTCAAAATCTACGATCGCCAAACCTGTTGAATCCGTTAGACAAGAAAATCCGACCGCGATGGCAGGCGCGGCGGGAAATGCAACGCAACCGCTCGAACCTAGCGGCGCCAAAAAACGCCCATTGCGAGTCGCGGTTGTCCCATCAACATTTCCATTATTGTCGTCGCCGATTCTTCCAGCGGAATCGTTCGGATCAATCGGTGCTGCGCTTGCCGAAGGATCGTCAACATCAAAACTTCGAAAGTAAATTGTTTTTCCCGCAGTCGGTTCACTGTGTTGTGCCTTCACCTGAATGCGGCGACGCGAAATCGTTTCGTTTGGAACTTTTTTATCCGGAAAAATTCGCAGACCGCCGCCCGCGTTTGGATTTGTGTCAATCGGAATATCCGGATCCGTGGAAAGGATTTGTTGATACGTGACGTTAGTAATTGCCGATGACGTTTGGTTGACGATCGTGCACGCTTCAGTTATTTCATCTCCGCTACATTGATTCGAAATTTCATAATGATGAGAGGAGTTGACGCAATACCGAGAATTCGGCGGAACTGCACCTAGGGGAACATTGAAGTCAACTCGCGGAACGTCGCCTCCTGTGCACTCCGATACCGCCGAGGACCTCGTAATGTTCACGCCCGGACCTGAAAGGGTTGCCGTAACCGACATGTTGCATGGAATCGAACCGAACGCAGAAAATGACCGAAAGCTATACCATAGCGAGTTCGCGCTGCCCGTAATTACGTTTTGAATTTCGTCGTATGCAATTGACGACGAACCGTTTTGTTCCGGACAAGCAGCCGCGCTCATACATTTGATCGGGTTCACCAAGAGTTCCGAAACCGACGGCAGGTTGAAATCAAAAATTTCATCGTACTGCGGGTTTGTGAGTTGATTAAAGAAATCCGGCGAATACGGTTCAGCTCGTTGTTTGCGAAAAGCCAATGACTTAATAGATGTTGAATCAAACGAATTGCTCTCGACAAAAGGACTTTTCGTTCTCGTCTCCTCAGCGTGAATTTTAGAGCTTCCCGCATAAATCACAATAACTTGGGCGACGAAACAAATAACGAAAACGCCAAACAGCGTTCGAAGAGGTTGAGCAGTATGCATAACGGAATTACCTTTGAGGTCGAATTAAATAACCGTTAGCGAAGTCTAATTTCAGACAATAACGAAGTCAAAGTTTTTTCTTAGCTGTGGAAAAAGCCATGCATTCTTGGATGAAGCGATTCTCGCTTACAAGGCG
This sequence comes from Pyrinomonadaceae bacterium, assembly GCA_036824525.1. GTDB lineage: Bacteria > Acidobacteriota > Blastocatellia > Pyrinomonadales > Pyrinomonadaceae > DAITAB01. The sequence goes on along the minus strand of DAITAB010000073.1, from coordinate 4,115 downwards.
CGGGAAAAAAGTTAGTTGGATTTTGTCGAGCCCCGTGAGGGAACAGGCTTCGGAGAATCTGCCGGTTTTGGACTCGAAGCGGTCACAATCGGCGCGTCGCTTATATTGAAGTAACCAACCGCAACATCGTGATCCGAATAACGTTCCACGCGATTTCCGTCGCCGCGATAACTCTCAGGAAAATCCGCGTTCAATCTCGCAAAGCCAAAACCGGCGAGATGTTTTTTCATCGCATCATTGATCAGAAAATGATCTAGCACCTGTGCTTGCCCGTCAAAGAGATAGGAATATTTGGCATCCGCTTTTATCAGATCGACCAAATTGGTCAGGTTCGGTTCGAGAAGATCTTCGGTCGGAATCAAAACTTTTTCTTTTGGCGCAGGATTTCCCGTCAGTGTTCCGATCACATCCAAAATTCCATCCGAGAACTGATAATGATTAAAATCGCCGACGAGTAAAATCTTCTCGTTCGGATTCGCTTTCTGCCTTTCACCAACCCATTTCGCCAGAAATTCGGCTTGCAGGCGTTTTTTCAGGCGCACGTTCGGCGCATCTTTATCATCATCGAATCCGCGAAACGATTTCAGGTGATTTGCTACGACGGTGAAACTTGTATCGCCGATCGAAACGCGAGCAGCGAGCGGCGGACGATCATTTAAGAAAATCTCGTCTTTCTTAGTCGGGTGAATATATTTCTCGTCTTTTCCAAATTGAAAAACCTCATTCACCTTCACCCTCGATGTCTTGATGAGAAAGCCGGAATCGATTCCGCGTCCATCATTACCATCAATCAGAAAAGCTTCGTATTTCGGATTCGATTTCTTTGCCGCGACCTCTTCGGAATTGATTCGGTCGGCAAGACGTTTTAGCGTCAGAAGATTTTCGCATTCGATAACGGCGATAACATCGGGAAGCTGCAAATATTCACGAAAAGCGCGCGAGATTTTTTTCAGTCGAAGTTCGAATCCTTCGGGAGTTGTGATGTCTTCTTTGATATTCGGATCGTCAACGTCGTCGAAAAAATTTTCGAGATTCGCTGACGCGATGGAAAATTGTTTATCGCTCGGAGGCGGAAGCGGTTTCGCGGCGATGAGTCCGGAAACGGAGTGTTTGCTATCAACATCTACGAGGATTGAATAGGCCTGATAGCCATAATGCATTACACCGGAAAGATTTCTTATTTCCGCCTTTGAGGTCACCTCAATAGTTGGCGCTCCGAGCTGCGCCGAACTCTCGATTCGAATCGTTTCGGGATTGTGATCGAATACGGGAATCTGCGGATTAGTTTTTGCGACTTCATCGGCTATGAAATCATAAATATCCATTCCCGGCTCGCGGAATGGTCGCGGAATTCCTTTCAGCACGGCATAAAAGATTCCATTGGAATCGGCGCGCGAATTTTTTTGATCGATTCGTCCGCCGGTTGGAGAAGTGACCGTAAGCGCATCCGCCGTAACTCGCATACCTTCGTATTTCTCGAGTTGATAAAACTTATTCGATGCGAAATCGTTTACGCTCAGGACTATTGGTTTTGGCAGCGGATTTCCTTTCGAGGTTACGCTTACAAAATCCGTTCCTTTTCGCATTGAAAGTTCGGTGATCGGAAGGCTGGCAGGTTCCTGTTTCGGACGAAATTCCGTAACCATTCCCGTTACGGAAACCAAATTGCCAATCGTTGCCTCGCCGCCGGGTTCGGTTTTTGTGAAAACGAAAATTGCTTCCGAAGTATTTGGATTTGCGTCCGTCTTATCATCCGGTGTCTGCACAAAAAATCCGGTGCGAGTCCGCGCAGTTACTACTCCGTCAATCCGTACATTTTGATTTTCATAAGGCGAAACAGTTTTCTCACCTTGAATCTCATTAATCGGACGCGTCTTCTGCGCGCTTGCCGAAACGGAAAGACCTGCGCACGCAAAAACGACCGCAAGTCCAAATGACAAAAACTTTTTGGAGCTTTTCAAATTCCAAATACGAATCCGCATCACAGATAATCTTTCCTTCTTTCGAGAAGTTCTTGCGTAATCTTCGGAACATTCGACAAGAAATTGAATCCGGTTATCGCTTCTACATAATCAACCGAGACGCGAAAATTTCGCCAAGGCGTATTGATATTCAACGGCGGTTGATTAGGAACAACGATTGCGATTACGCGCGTGCGCTTTGAGATACGCTGGAGATCGTTGTCGCCATTCGGCAAAACGACTGCTACTTTCCAGGTCACCAAAGGAATCGTCACGCGTCCGGCAGCTATCGTGCCCGCGCTTCCCTGTCCGCCGGTGTAAATATAAATTTCGTTTCCTCCCTGCGCGAGCGTCCGGCAATAGGTTTCGAATTCTTCCCAAGGTCCCTGGTTGTTTGCCGAAAGTTGCGGAACAAAATTCGTCATCAGAAAAGTCGCATCGTTGTCGGCAACGGATCTTGTTCGGTCACCGGAAGGACACATATGCCCGCGGTCATAACCGGAGCCTGAATAGTCAGTATCGAGTACCTGATACCAACCCGCAGGCAAATCCGTGTCGGGGCGATAGCTATCCTGACGCGGCGCAGTCCCGATCCACGTTGAATCAAGCCGCCAGGCAACCCAATTCGGAATTCCGCGTGTGCGGTGATAAGAGAGCGAGTACTGCGGCTTGTTCATCAAATAATTGAATTCGTTTAAAACGTCCGCAGTTGCATTACTCGGATTGCCGAAGATCAGTGGATCTTCGCCGGCGACGATGGCATTGATTGTTAAATTAATTATCGGATTTACGTTGCGCGACTGAGCGTCCGTTACGGAAGTTTGGATTGTTCGCGCGCCGCCGGAGGCGTTTGCCGGAATCGTATAAAGAAATGAAAACACGTTATCCGAGGCAGTTGCGTCGCCATTTGTTCCATCATCAAAAAACATCTGACTTGCCGCGCCGCCGACATTGGTCAAATTTCCGGTCACGGAAATTCCCGTGCTTGGCGGAGTGGTTGCCGGAAAAACTGAAACAGTCAGAAGAGTTGAGAAGTTTGGCGAAACTGCGCTCGGAGTTGCGGCGCCGTTTGCGAGAATTTGTGTTCCACCGCCTCCGCAAGTTACAGGGGGAGTTGCCGCGTTTCTCGGTACGCTTGTAATCAGGGTCGAAAAATCATTGGCATTGTTGTCTGTATCTTGACAGGCGTTTGAAGCGCGAACCTGTGCGCCATTTGCGGCGGGCGCTGCGGTAACGGCAGTTTCGATAAACGCGTTTGTAGCAGTTCCATAACCGACTGAATCGAGAATCACACCACTGTTTAAATCGCCAAACCGAATTGCGAATCCGCCGCCATTCGCAGAAATTCCACATGAACAAGCAGCGGAGTTATAAATAAAATCGCCGGGCGTTGCGCCATCGTATGATGAATTCGCAATTAAGTAATAACCGCCCGCGGCGATAATCGTCGGCGCAGTCCACGAAACGAAATTTACGTCGTTTGTGCCGCTGGCAGAACGATAAACCACTCGGTAACCATTCAGATCAACACTGGCGGAACTCGTATTGTGAATCTCGATGAACTCATCATTTGATGGAGTTGAGCCGCCGCCATTGGTTTGAAACTGGCTGATTACGAGATGCGGCGAAACCAAATTCCTTTCGGAAGATTTCTCTTCCTGAGCTATTACACCTTCGCTTACATTCAGATGCATCGCGAAAAGGCATAGAATTCCGATGACCAAAAACAAACGTTTCATCAAAAGTCCTTTCAGGAGGAAAAATCAGTGTGGGGTAGAACAAAGGTTTTACCACATTCTCTGAGCAATCGATAAGCTATTCAACAAAACTTTAGTCCTCAAAAGGCGTGCGAAGGTAAATCGCCGCGAGCAAACTATTCCAATTACGATTCTAATAGACTGGCTGAAAAGAGCTTGCGCCAAAGCCGGCCATTTCTTCGTAAGTCTTCCAACGCAGATCAACGATTTCCTGTGCCAGCTCGATGAGCTTTTCGGCTTCTTCGGGGTTGGTTTGCAAAAGGACTTTGTAGCGGAGTTCGTTGTATGCGTAGTCCTTAAGCGAAATCGTCGGCTTCGGCGAATCGAGTACGAAAGGATTCTGATTGTTTTTACGCAAAACCGGGTTGTATCGAATCAAAGGAAAATATCCGCTCGC
>DAITAB010000261.1:0-3243 GCA_036824525.1 Pyrinomonadaceae bacterium | reverse complement strand
GCGAGCGATCCGGCAGAGGTGAGCATTTTGTCGCCGGTCCCGATGTTGTCTTTTAACAACACGGGAATTCCGTGTAGCGAGCCGCGCGATTTTCCGGCGCGGCTTTCGGAATCAAGTCGCGACGCAATTTCCTGTGCGTCCGGATTGAGTTCGATAACAGAACGGAGTTTTCCGTCGACGGCGGTAATACGCGCACGATACATTTCTACGAGTCGGCTTGAAGTAATTTCACCCTGGCGGAACATTGACTGTATTTGCGCAATTGTCGCTTCCTCTAGTCTGAAAGCATCAGTTTGCGCTGCGATTTTGGTCGAGATAGTAGGAACGGACGCCAAGGCTGCTGTTGTAACTGCTGTTGCTGAATTTTTCAAAAACCCACGGCGATTAATTGTTTCCGAAAACTTTTTCATATTCTCATGCTCCATCGGGCAAAACGCTTTCCTGCGTGAAGTTATAAATCAGAATATGAGATTTTTCCATTTTGCACGCTACAATCATCGCCATGACTACTCGCCATGGACTAATTTTCCTTATCTTGATTTTGGCTGCGAGCCTAATCGCTGCGGCAATCATTTTCGTCGGAGGAATTACTAATTTTGCCGAAACTTCCGACGAAACTTCCGACGCGCAGTTAAGAAACCGGCGCTACGCCGCGAAACCGGAAGTCATACGCGAATTTCTTTCGGAGAACATTCCCGGCATTTCTACCTACGGAAGACGCTGGCGATTGATTTCAACGACGGCGACGGATGCAAATCTTCTTACCGTTATTAAAGCGGAAGTGCCGGTCGTGATTTTCACGGATGATTTGGAGCTGCGTCTTCAAGCTCAAGCAGAGACGACGATTGTTAGCATCAGATCCGCCTCGCGAATTGGGCAAGGCGATTGGGGTGAAAACCGTCGGCACATACTTCAGGTTTTGGAATTGCTCGATCGGGAATTTGCGCAGAATGGAAATCGTTGATGTCGCGAATTCTCGTTCACCCGACAGCGTTGCGCCATCAAGACTGCGCTTTGGCATTTTTCAAATTTTCCAACGCTTCGGTGAAGTCAGGCTTTAATTTCAGTGCTTTTTCAAATTGCTCGATCGCCTGCTCGCGTTTGTTCTGTTTCGACAATATCAGCCCGTAAATATTTAACGATTCCGCTTGATTTGGATTTTGACCGAGCGCCATTTCAATTTGCTTTTGTGCGTCGTCGTATTTTTCGAAATTGTAGAGAGTAAGCGCAAAATTATTGCGAATATCTGCGCGCTCCGGTGCGATTGAAAGGACGCGATAGAAATTCTCGGAGGCTTTTTCTGAATTACCCTGAAGCGCGTAAGCCTTCGCCAAACTCGCGATCGCCTCAATCCAAATTTCCGTGTGAACTTTGTATGAAATTGTTTCGGCTGCCTTGCGGAGATTTTCTTCAGCTTCGGAAGGTTCTCCGAGAGCGGCTAAGGCAACCGCGAGATTAACCCGATACATTCCAAATTTCGGCTGGTACTTAATTGCAGTGCGAAAACTTTGCGCACCTTCTTCAAACTTCTGACGCTTGAGCTGAATGATTCCGAGGGAATTATGCGCCTCCGCATATTCCGGATTAGCGGCGAGCGAATCGCGGCATTGAACTTCGGCTTCGTCAATCCTGTCTTGCAGAAATAAGGTGTGGCAATAATTCTGCATTATCAGATAATTTCCTCTCGTGTTGGCGATTGCATTCCGGTAAAGCGTTTCATTATTTTTCCAAAACGAAACCTGTCGAAAACAAATTGCTGTCAGCGCGAAAATAAACACGACCGCAGCGGCGACTATAAAAGGTCGATAGCGCCGTAATAAATCATCGGCGCTCCAGACAAGCATGATGAATAATCCAAAGAAGGGAACATAAGTATATCGATCGGCATGTGACTGAGCGCCAACCTGTACCAATCCAATCACCGGCACCAATGTTCCCAGGAACCAAAGCCAACCCATCAGAAGATATTTCCGTTTGTTAATTTGCGAAATGCAGATCAAAGTGATGACGATCAATAAAACCGACGCGCCGAAAATCTGAACTGCCGGAATCGACTTTTGATACGGATACCAGACGCTTAAATTCACCGGATAAATTAGTGTGAGAATGTATTGGGCATATGCGACGATCGCGTTTGAGATACGCATTCCGATCGGGAGAATTTCGAGCGATTCAACCGCCCCGGCGGAGCGCTGCGCCAGAATTGTCACATAAGCCGAAGCTGCCGCCAGCACAAAAAACGGAATCTTCTCAAAAATCAAATGCGGCAGATCGCGAATAGCCTTCAACCTTCCGAGGTTCCAAAAATCCATCAAAAGCAAAACAAATGGAAGAGTAACGAGCATAGGTTTCGCCATCAATCCAAGCCCGAAAAGGAAAATTGTTACGAAATAAAAAATGTAAGATCGCTCGCCGGCAATGCGCGTTTGCGCGTAAGCCAAATATGCCCACATTGTGAGAAACCAAAACATCGTTGACAGAACATCTTTCCTTTCGGCAATCCACGCAACTGATTCGACGTGAGACGGATGTATCGCAAAAAGCATCGCGACGATTGCGCTTTTCCAAAATGAACCTGTCAACTTGGAAAAAACCGTAAATGCGAGAACGGTGTTGATAAGGTGAAGAATGATGTTTGTCGCGTGGTGCGATCCCGCGTTTAAGCCGAACAAGGTAACGTCGAGTTGGTGCGACATCCAGGTCAACGGGTGCCAGTTTGCCGAGTAGAACTTCGTAAAAGCCCAAATTACTGCTTCTTTGTTTAATCCGCCGGTCACAAACGGATTTTCGTAAACATAAATATTGTCGTCGAAATTAATAAACTCGAAACCGACCGCTTGCCAATAAACCGCGATGACGAATGCGGCGAGAACCATGATGATCGCGAGTTGTTTATTCTGGTTGAAAAAGCCGGTCTCGGTATCAGACATAAAAGAAAACTTGGTGCACAAATGAAAGATCGATCATTTCGTGGCGGCGGATGTATTTTCAATTTCCTGGTAATAAGCCGGCGTTAATCGTTGTCCTTGTTCGCGGAAGATTCTTGAATGATAGAGACCGAGCTTTTGAAATCTGAAACGAACAGAGGTTGCTAATACGCCCAGTCCATACAAAATGCTTCTCGCAAAATTGATCGACGACGCTTCGGCAAAATAACGAGTCGGACAGGAAATTTCACCGATTCGATAACCAAAGAATATTGCTTGAGAAATTATCTGATTATCGAAAAGAAAATCATCGGAA
>DAITAB010000003.1:3409-34519 GCA_036824525.1 Pyrinomonadaceae bacterium | reverse complement strand
GCGCCGTAAACCGCCGAAGAAAAATCTTCGTTTCCGAACTCAAACTCTTCTTCTAGAACACGGCGAATTTTTACGATTTCGAAATTTTCCACATCAACGCCCAGAGAATTCATCAACAACTCAAAAGTTTTTTTGCTGATTTTCTTTCGGATTTCTTCGAGTGATTGACCCGCAGCAAGCGCAAATAAAGCCAGGCGTAGTTCGTTCTCCTGTTGTAGCGATAGTTGCGGTTTTCGCCGACCGAAAATACGTTCGTAAATATCAGGACGCAAATCCGCGGCGGTATCGGCATCAACGCTGCTCGCTACTTCGTAAGCATCTTGGGTGTAGCCGGAAACATGCAATGCCCGCGCAAATTCTTTTGAAGTGACGCCGAATTTTTTTGATTCCGCACGCCGAGGCGAAGGGGAAGTGCGCGGCGTTTTTATGATGTTTGAAAAAAGGAGACGGACAAATGCGCCTTTTTCACCGCGAAAACCGATTTCCGCGCGATAAGAAGAATCCGACTCTACATCGAACCACCAGGAGCCACTCGTATCGACCGGCAAAATTATTTCGTTTTTGGAACTGAGCTCAGTCAGTTTTACCGCCAGAAAAAATCCTTCCGCGCGGCGCCCAAGAATTTTTCTCAACGTTTCATAAGGCTGACCGCGAAAAGACCAGTAAAAGAAAATTCTATTCGGCGACTGCAATTGAAGTCTGGCGCGATCTTCCGATGGAAGTTGTGGCAGTTGCGGTTCCGCAAGTAATTCGAAAATGGGTGAAACTTCTTTTTGCTTCAGCGGAGATTTCGCATCCGGAGCGACCGAAATATCTTTAGCTTCAACCGGGAGCTTTTTGATCACCGTGATTTTTCGCGCGCGGGGCTTAGTCTCGCTGCTGGAAATATTCGGGCGCGCAGATTTCTTTATTACCGGCTTCGAAACCGCTTCTACTTTTATTTTCCGCGCTGCGCTCTTTTTCGCGACCGGAGCGATGCTTTCGGTTGCCGCAGTTTCTTTCTTATCCGAAGCTCTTTTCCGAGAAGCGATCTTCTTCGTTGGCGTAATTGCCGATTGAGATTCCGTCTCCGTTTTCTTTCGCCCACGCGGTTTTTTTTCCGCGATGGGTTTTGCCTCGGTCAAAACTTTTTTACTCGCCGGGGAAGTAGTTTCTGTAGTGGTCGATTGTTTTGAAAGGCGCTTGCGCGGAGTTATTGAAACCTCTTTGGCTAAGCTCGCGGAAACCGTCGTCGTTTTTTTTACCGCCGCAGGTTTCTTCGTGGTTGTTTTTAGAGCTTTACGCGACGAGTTTTCGTCTGATGTTTTAACTTCTTTTTTTCTAGGCACTTTAAATAATTCTCTATTAGATAAGGTTTCTCAATTGAGTGATTATGATTTCTTCGAGTGAAAGGAACAAGCCGCGAAGTGAATTTGCGGCGAAAGTCTCAAATCCCGTCGATGTTTACGGTTGGCTGTAGGTCGCGTGAATTTATACTACTTTGCCGGTGCGCGCATCGATAGATTGGCGCCAACCTCCGAAGCGCTTTTTAACTTCAATTCGAGTTTTCCAAGACTGACGCTTATTTGCGAACGTACCGGAATACGTTTCGCATCGTCTGTGATCCAGATGATCATATGACCTTTGTCTTCAATCATTCGATTCGGTCCAAAAATATCAGGTTCGAGACGAAAACAAATTATTTTTCCGATCGCGGTCTTCTGTAATTCCCGCGCCGTCACTCGCACCGGAACTTTGTAAATCAAACCGGAATCGCTAACCGTTAGCTCGAAAGTTTTCCCAACTGCCAATGGCAGTAAACGCAAGGCGTAAATTCCTGAAACAAGATCATGCGTATTGTTTGGAATCGACGAAGCAAATTTGCGCGGCGGACGATTCGGCTCTTTCGGATCTCGTTCAACAAACGTAACTTTCTTCTCTTTATAGTCGAAAACCGCTTCCGAATCCCTGACCCGATCTTTCTGCTGATCGTGTTTTAATGTTTTGAGAATTCTGAAATTTTCGTTGTCAATGGTGGATTCGAGATTTTGTAAAAAACTGAATCGAAGAAGTTTGACTAAACTTCCCTTTGATTTAGCTTCAGATCTGATGAGGAAATTATTTCCGCTCGGGGAATTTGTGACGCTGAAAATCAGATCGGCTACCGCCATTCCATTTATGATCTTCGAGAGTTTACCTTCGTAAGTCAGCACTTCACCCGCGGCAAATGGCTTCGATTTCGAACCGTTTTTTCCGGTCGTTTGCCCTGAAATTCCCGTCAGCGACAAAACAATAAACAAAAGAATTCCTACGCCTGTGTTGTATTTGTTTTTCATAATTCAGTAAAAACTTCAGGGGTAAGTTTAGGACCACAAATTCCACGCGAAATTACCGATTCGCATTAAATTATCACGATTTGACGGCTTGGCGAGAACCGCTTAGGCGATTCTGAATAGCTTCAAAAACGGACTTCACTCCGATGTCCATACAAATCCAATTGCCACATGTTCTTCGATGACAGTCAATCCTGCAGCCGATGTCCAGCCGCTCTACACAAATGTCGTCTCGGTGCGGACTTCCATTTCTCCACCACTCGGTTGGTCCGAAAATTCCGACCACCGGAGCCTGCGCGGCGATCGCCAAATGAGTTGGGCCCGTATCGCCGCCGACAAAAATTGTAGATTTCTTTGCGAGTTCGAAAAGTCCCTTGAGCGAAACGGATGCTTGGATTGTCTTTCCGGATTTACTCGCACGCAAAACTCTTTGAGCGATGTCGTTTTCCTTTGGACCGGTGGTAACGATGGAAGGAATTCCTCTTTCCTTCCAGAGTTTATCGGCTAATTCTCCGTATTTCTCCGCTGACCAAAGTTTTGTAACCCAACCGCCTGCGGGATTCAGAATCGCAAATTCTTTTCCAACCCCGGAAATTATCCCCGCGGCTTCTTCCTTGTGAATCGCTTCGGTAAAAATCGGAAACTCAATTTTCTGACTTTGTAGGTCTACATTTAAAGCACTTGAAACTAATCTTAAGTTTTTTTCGATAACGTGAATCCCGCGATCTATTTCAAAACCTTCCGTTAAAAACACCCGACTCGCAGGCTCGCGCAACCCACTTTTTGAAAATCCATAGAGCTTTCCGGCGCCCGAAAGTCTTGCTACCAACGCGGATTTGAGTAAGCCTTGAAAATCAAAAGCCAGATCGAAATTTTGCGCCCGCAAATCTTTCATTTGTTGACGCGAAAACCTAAACGACTCGCCGAAACCGGATCGCCGACGCAAACCCCTGATGTCGATTTCGATAAGCGACGTCAAAAGTGGGTTTTTTCGCAGTATTTCTGCTGATTTCGTTTCAACAACCCAAGTCACTTCCGCCGCAGGAATTTGACGTTTTAGAAAGGCTAGCGCAGGTAGAGTGTGAACTATATCGCCGATGCTTCCTAGTTTTACAAAGAGTACTTTCATTCAACGCTCAAAATTACAATGTTTTCGCTTTCGGGCGACTTCGAAGCGACAATAAATCCCAAAAAAGAAAGTATAGACGCCAATAACTTTAATAAGCTAAACTATCTGAGGCTTTTCGCCTTGCCTACAAATATTTCTCCATCCGTTTTATGTCTCAATCGATGCTTCCGCAATTAACGAAAAGAGTGAACCGCGACCTTCGTCCGGCGCTGGTTTTTCTGAGCGGCGAATTGATTGCTGTGCCGATTCCTTTGGAGCGACAAAATGTAGTTCTCGGACGCGCATTCGGTACCGATGTGCGAATTAACGACTCCAATGTTTCGCGAAAGCACGCCAGAATTAGTAATCAAACAAATCCGGATAACGGCGAAACGGTTTATACCTTGCACGACCTGAAATCGCGCAGCGGAACTTATTTGAACGGGCAGAAGATCGAGAATGCAATGCTTGAACACGGAGATAAAATTTCCATCGGTTCGCATATTATTCGGTTTGAATTGCTTGACGAAATCGATCGCGAATATCAACGCCAGATACATCGTCTGCTCTCTCATGATGATCTAACCGGTTTACTTTCAAGTCGTTCGTTCTTTTCGGAGCTTCGACGCGAATCCGCCCGCGCGGCGCAAGAGAATCGTCCGTTTTGCGTTTTGATGATGGACATTGACCACTTCAAGAATGTAAACGATACTTTCGGTCATTTAACGGGAAGTCGTACTCTGGAAGAAATAGGCTCTTGTATTATTCAGTCATTGCGAACGGGCGATGTTGGCGCGCGTTTTGGCGGTGAAGAATTTGCCGCGTTTTTGCTTGACGCGGAACTTGCTCAGGGAATTATTGCCGCCGAAAGAATCCGATCCGCAATTGAAAAATTTTCATTCAGCGTTGTTCGCCAAGGAGCGGTTATCGATCAGCATCAGCTCACGATGAGCGTAGGTGTTGCAAGTTTTCCGAATGACTCGATGGACCCGATTGAATTGGTAGAAATGGCTGATTCGGCGCTATATCGCGCTAAACGAGAAGGACGCAACTTAGTTTGCGCATATCGTGATCTAACCGAAGAAGAGCTGACCAAACCGCACATTCCGCGCCGTTAACTTTTGCAACAAATTAACGTTTCAGACGTGTTCAGACGATAGCGATCTGTTACGCGGATACGTGTATTTAACGCCCTTAACTGCAAGGACAAAGACATATATCCGTGTTAGACTTTTCGCCGGTTTGAGAAGAATTGTGGTTTTATTTTTTCCCGGAATTTTCGTTGAATGACGGACCAGCTTAATTTAGCCAGTAATCCATATCGCAATCGGGTGCTTCCATATCTGATTGCCTCATTGTGTCTGCTATGCGCTCTATTTCTGGGAGTGTTTTGGTACGCCCAATTACGAGAGGCGCAAACGCAAGACGAAATTCTAAAAGCCGAGGTTGAACAGAAAGAGGCTGAGCTCGTCCGGCTCAAAGCAATCAGCGAAGAGGTTCAGCGTAGCCTGACTCCGGAACAACGTGCGCTTTTGATTGCGTCGCATAAGTTAGTGGCATTGAAAAGTTTTTCGTGGTCGAGACTTTTCGCCGATCTCGAAACTCTTTTACCCGGCGGTGTCAGCGCATCTCGATTGAGTGTGCAAAACGTTTACAAGACTAGCGAAGGAAAGATTCAGGCAGAACTCGAGTTCGGCGTATTGAGCAGAAACTATCAAACAGTGATGAATATGATCGAAGCTATGAATTCATCCGGAATCTTCCGGGCAGAACTTCGCAGCCAGGATCTACAAAAAGGCGATAGCTTCACTTACAGCGAATACACGATGCGACTGATTTACACTCCACGCTACGGTTACGCGCCGGTCGATAAAACAACTATCGCATCCGCAAACGGAATCGAATCGAAATAAATGGAAAACGCTAATTCGACAAACAATATTTCTGAGCGACCGGTTGCGCCGATTCGCGTAGAGAAAAATTCGCGCACGCGTAAAGTTTATGCGGGTATGTGGGGAAATCCCGAAATCTTAGTTGTAACGCTCGGAGCTTTTTCACTGCTTGGAGTCGTGCTTTTTTATTTCTTCGTGGTGCGTCCGGCTTCAATTCATGTCGAGGAAAGACGCGCCCAACGAGATCGAATCGAATTGGAATTAATGTCGGCGAATGCCAAGTATGGCGACGTAATAAGTACAGAAACACAAGTGGAGAAACTGATTTTAAGCGTTGACGATTTTGAAAGTCGCTTTTTGCGATTTGAGGGAAATGGAAGAATTTCGCTTTATCAGCGTCTGAATAGTTTAATCGCGGGTTATGGTTTAGTGAATACGAGCGGTCCTGATTATGACTTGCTACAGATTAATAATCGGCAAGCTGAACAATCGGAAAAGGAGCGCGGACGGTCGCGTTTTCAAAGTCTCTTTCCGGGAATTTACGTAACGATGACGGTTGAAGGTTCCTATTTCAATCTTCGCCGTTTTATGCGCGACCTGGAAACGAGCGGCGATTTTGTTGTGATCAGCACGGTCGAGATTCAAGCGGCTGATCGTCAGAAATCAGACAACACTGAAACACGAAACGCTTCCGGTTCTAATGCGGCGACTACAATTTCAAAACCGCGCGGGAAAACGCGAGGCGAAACCGTCAGCTTACATCTCGAACTTGCCGCATATTTTCGCCGCCAGGCTAAGTAAGATTTCGTGATATGAAAATCTTTGTAGGAAAATCGGAAAAAGAACGTAAGCAACTCATTGCCGCCATAATTCTGGGGACGCTCGCAGTCTTTTCGCTTGCTTATGTATTTGGCGGTTCGATTATCGGTTCAAAGAATCCTGCAACCACTACGGTCACCATATCGGTTAGCCCAACTCCGACTCCACGCGAAACTGTCGTTGTACTTCCGGAGTTAATCACCGAATCGGGCATCAACGAGGAATACGGCACCACTCCGGTGATTTACAATCCGCAAGCTTTCAGCGCTCCCGACGCCGGACGTAATATTTTCGCTTTTTATGAACCGCCGCCGCCGACTCCGGTTCCGCCATTTGTTCCGACCCCTATTCAAATCGAGACACCGAAACCAACGCCGACGCCGCCTTTGCTCATAAGTTTTATCACGCCGCAAAATGTTTTTGCCGGCGCTAAAGCGTTTCGCCTCGAAGTTAGCGGAGATAAATTTACGCCGGATACTCGAATAATTTTCAATGGAAGCGAACTACCGACATTTTTCATCAGCCCGCAGAAACTAAGCGCTGATATTCCTTCGAATTTTATTTCCGGCGAAGGTGTTGGGCAGATCGAAGTTCGTAGCCCGACTGGAAAACTCTATTCGAATCCCATGATGTTGACGGTTCAAGCTCCGCCGAAACCTGCTTTCACGTATATCGGACTAATCGCACGCAGAAGTTATAACAACGATACCGCGTATCTTCAGGAAACCGGCAAACCTTTACCGACGGGTGTTCGCCTTAATGATGTGGTGGGCGGGAGGTTTCGGGTAGTGAGTATTTCGCCGGATGAAATTGTTTTCGAAGATACCGGTTTGGGTTTCAAACATCGTTTGCCGATGCTCCGTCCGGGAGCGGGTCAATCGACCGGAACCGGAACTGTTTCAAATCCGCGAACCGGATTTCCCAATCCCGGCGATGGAACTTTTGTTCCGTATCCGGGAATTCCCGCACAGCCGATTCCGGGTATTCCCGGACAGCCGATTCCCGGTATTCCGTCAAATATCCGTCCGTATAATCCGAATCAGCCGATGAATCAACCTCCGCGCAACCAGAAGAAGGAAGAGGTTGACCCCGACGTAGATGATGACGATGGCTTTTAACAGCGAGAAGGGCTACACACTAATCGCAGTGATGGCGATCATGACTCTGATTGCGATCACACTACTTGCAGCCGCGCCGGAAATCGCGCAGCAGATTCAGCGTCAAAGAGAAATTGAAGCGATTTATCGTGGCGAGGAAGTTGCCGAAGCTATTCGGCAATATGTCGTTGCGAAAAACTGCCAACTGCCGAAGTCGATTGATGACCTGCTCGAAGGAATTCCGCAAGGAACCAAGACACATCAAATTTTGCGCGAGTCTGCAGCGATTGATCCATTATCAAACGACGGAAAATGGCGCTTGGTAAAACCCAACCCGCAAACTCTCGCCACCTTCGCTCGTCGACTGATGAAATACAATAATGGATTGCTCCTCGATAATCCGGATCGACAATGTTTCGATCGTTACTCGTTGGTGATCGTAAATACCGTAAACAACGATTCCGATGACGATAGCGAAGCCTCTGCGGAAGAAACTGATAACTCCGAGCAAGAGGTAACGGACGGTACGCCTTTTATCGGAGTAGTCAGTGGAAGTAAAGCCAAGTCAGTAGTTACTTTTTACGGAATCGAAAACCACTCCAAATGGATCTTCACTCCTCTTTTTCGAGGTTCCGGAGTTAGTCAAACTTCGATTAAGACCACGGTAAAAAACTCTCTAAGATCGGAATAGTATCGTTTCGATTTTATTCGTGAAAAAACAAAAATATTTTTTGGTTGTGAAAGTCCGCAAAAGCGCCGTAATTACTTAATGAATAACATTAAGAAACCCATCCAATTGTGAAGTTTAGTTCGCTTAGCACAATATCTTGTGCTTTTTCTATTGACAAACAAAAACACCGCGAGTAGACTACATTCCACTTGAGACCGCGTAATTTTTAGCTGCACTCAAGCCCGAAAAAGAGTCATTTGATTCTTTCTTACCGGTAGTTTTTAATGATCTAAAACGAGTTTTTTTCAGAAATAGCGTAAAGGAGTCGTGTCTTTAATCGACACGGTAAAGGTATCTTTGATGAGCACGGTTTTTGAACCTGTTGCGACGGGAGAATTTGTCGCAAAAAACGGAAAAACAGCCTCCAAATCAAACGGAAACGGAACCGCCGCACGGCAGAAAATGCGACCGCTTGGGCTTAACGCCGAGAAGGTAATTAATAAGCGTTACAGTCTGAAAGATGCGCAAGGCGTTTCCGTGGAAAATTGGGCGGATATAGTTCGCCGGGTTGTTGGTCACGTTTCAAAAGCTGAAACCGAACCGATGAAGCGCGAACAATTTTACGCATCGATGTTGGATGTGATGCTCAATCGCGAATTCATTCCGAATACGCCTTGCCTCGTTAATGCCGGTAAACCGAATGGTCAGTTGGCAGCGTGTTTCGTTTTGAATGTTCCGGATTCCATCGAAGGAATTATGGAGCACGCTAAAGCTGCCGCGACGATTCATCAAACCGGAGGTGGAACCGGAATGACTTACGAGTTTTTGCGACCCGCCGGAGCAATGGTGAATTCTACCCGCGGTGTCGCTTCGGGACCGGTAAGCTTTATGAATATCGTCAACACGATGACTGAAGTTGTAAAGCAAGGCGGTGTCAGGCGCGGAGCGAACATGGGTATGATGCGGGTAACGCATCCGGATATTTTTCATTTCATTCACGCGAAAAACGACCAGCATTCGCTTACAAATTTTAATATCTCGGTAAACGTAACGGATAAGTTTCTCGAAGCCGTTGATCGAAAAGAATGGTTCCAAATGGAGTTTGCCGGAGAGGATTGGAATCAGGATATTTATGATCCGCTTACGGGAAAAGATTATGTGGTCTTCCGAAGACCGGATGGAACTACAGCTACTTTTGCCGATAAATTAGCTTTTGAATCTGCCGATCTTACTGACTGCACGATCGAACAACCACCGCGACCGGGAATGGTCTATGCACCCGATGTGTGGAATCGAATTGTCGCCTCCGCACACAAATATGCGGAACCCGGAATCGCTTTCATCGATGAGGTAAATCGTCAAAACCATATGATGAAATCGATGGGACCTATTTACGCGAGTAATCCCTGCGGCGAACAGTTCCTGCACTTTTCAAACTCCTGCAACTTAGGCTCGATCGATCTTTCCAAGTTCTATAAGAAAGCCGGCGATGGAACTAATCCGGATGAGTGTATCGACTGGAAGAATCTGGCGCGTGTCACTCATCTAAGCACCCAATTTTTGGATAACGTAATTGACACTTGTTACTTCCCGCTTTTGGAAATTGATGATGTCGTAAAACGAACTCGTCCGGTCGGTTTGGGTGTTATGGGTTTTGCGGATCTTTGTTTGAAACACAAAATCACTTACGGCGAACCGGATTCGATTGCTTTAATGGATAAAGTGATGAGCTTCGTTCGGTCCGAAGCCTGGAAGGCTTCATTGAAGATCGGCGCGGAAAAAGGTGTTTTTCCGGAGCTGGGAGCAAATTACGAAGCCTACGCGAATTTCCTTTATAACGAAATCGGCATTCCAAAAAACACTCCTTTGACGCCGCGCAATTATGAAGTGACGACAATCGCACCAACCGGAACAATTTCATTGGTCGCGGAAACCTCCAGCGGAATCGAACCGAATTTTTCGTGGGCTTATGTCCGGCAAGATACCATCGGAACCCGCACTTACGTTCACACTCTTGCGGCGGAAGCGCTCGGTATAAAGGTTGATCAGACCGACGAAAACTCAATCCGCGACGCAGCACAACATGTTGTTGAGAATCTGGATAAACTCCCGCCGTATTTTATTTCGGCGATGGACATCACTTCTAAACAACACGTACAGGTTCTCGCTGCGGCTCAGCGACACGTAGATAATTCGGTTTCGAAAACCTGTAATGGTGCTAACTCGGATACAGTTGAGTCGGTTGATGAGCTTTACCGCTTGGCGCGCGATCTCGGTTGTAAATGTGTTTCATACTACCGCGATGGTTCACGCGAGGGTCAGGTTCTGACTTCGATGGAATCGAAAGGAAAAGAAAAAAATAAAACCTCGGAAGCTTCAACGAATGGGTTGAAAACCTCCGAAGCTGCTACCGCAAAGACCGTTTCAAACGAAACGAAGAAAGATGTAACTAATTCCAGGTTTAGTCGTCCGCGCGAACTCCAGGGAGCGACGTGGCGAATTCCTTTCGATGGACGAAATCTTTACGTAACGGTAAATCACGATGGTGAAAGCATTCTCGAAGTTTTCGCAACCGGACCGGTTAGCGAAGGAGTCGGACTGCTTGCTTCGAAGATGGTTCGCGGCGGATTTGAAGTTCGCGAGGTCGCCCGAAGCCTCAATAAAGTAACCGGAACACACGCTGTCTGGTTTAACGAAAGACTTCTCACTTCGCCGGAACAGGCTGTCGCTGAATGTCTTCTTTTGACTGACCGACGTTTGAAAAACCTTCCCGCATCGGAACGTCAGATCAGCAAGAACCGAATTACGCAGGCTTCGGAGGCTACGGTTGATTTTCCGAAGATGTCCAATCTGATCGGCGAATGCCCTGAATGCAAAGGACAACTGGAGCACGCCTCGGGATGCGATTTTTGTCGCGACTGCGGTTACTCAAAATGTAAATAACTAAATTAGTACTTTCTAACTTCCTTTCCCGCCGGATCTAATAAATTCGGCGGATTTTTTTTCTTGATAGAACATTCTGATGGATATGACAGTGCGCTATAATTCAGAGAATCGCGTTTAATTTTTTATGCTAAGATTTTTAAAGGGGTTTTATGAAGATTTGGTGTACTAGAGTTTTTGTTCTTATAGCTGTTTTTTCTTTTGCCATTTCGTCAGTTTCGGCAAATCATAACTCGCAGAGGTATGGAAAGAAATCAAATAAGCCTATTGAAATAAAAGTAGTGCCGGCGGGTTTATCGCAGACGGCGATCGATGCCGCAAAGAGTTTTTTAGAAAACAGCGCCGAGGTGCAAAAGGAATTGCGTGGAACGAAATCGCGTCTGCTTGAATTCACCGTAATTTACGATGACAAGAAAAAGTCCGCCGATTCTGCTGTCGGATATCGTGCGTATTTTTACGACTACACAAACGATCGAACACTTTCAGCCGAAGGCAGTTTCAACAAGAAGACGCCGATCACCGTGAAGCAAGATGCTTATCAACCCGTTCCCAGTGAAGAAGAATTTGCCGAAGCAGTTTCTATTATCGCGAGCGACTTAAGCCTCGGCGCGAATTTGAAAAATGGTGAACTGCAGCCTTTTCGTGCAATGCCGCCGATTTCTTTTCGCGAAGGGACGATGGAGAGACTCGTCAACGTAGGACTAAACGGGCTCAACGATTCCGCAAAAAATGAAATAGTAAGCGTAAGCATAAAACGCGGCGAAGTTGTTCGTTATGACCGAAGAGCGCCGGAAACTTCAAATGCCGCGCCCGAATCCTGCGGCATCTTGCCCGCAAATCAAACCACAACTCCCCGCGGAACTGCGGGACAATTCGACCTTACGGTTTCGGTTGGACAAAATCTGCTTTGGGAAATGACGGTGATTCGTCCTTCGGTTTCATCCGGAACACGCGGTTCCGGAATCGAAATTCAAAACGTTAAGTACAAAGGTAAATCTGTTTTGAAGCGCGGACACGCGCCGATTCTTAACGTCAAATACGATCAGGATATCTGCGGTCCTTATCGCGATTGGCAATGGCAGGAAGACTATTTCCAAACACCGGAAACGGGAAACATCGATCCCGCACCTGGATTTCGCATCGTAGCGCCGGGACAAGTCGCAACCACTATGCTCGAAAGCGGAAACGATACTGGAAATTTTCGCGGTGTCGCAATTTACACTCAAGGCACTGAGGCGGTTTTAGTCACGGAAATGCAGGCCGGTTGGTATCGCTATATTTCCGAATGGCGATTTGACGTGAACGGAACTATCCGTCCGCGATTTGGCTTCGGCGCTGTAGATGATTCCTGTGTTTGTTTCACTCATTATCATAATGTTTACTGGCGTTTTGATTTCGATGTCGTAACTTCAACCAATCGAGTTTTTGAGATCCGACGCGGACGAAAATTTCTTCGTCCGATTCTCTCGGAATCGATAATGAACAAAAGCACCCAGTTAAATCGGGGAATTTTGATTCAGTACTCTGCCGGTGACGAAGCCTACGCGCTCTTTCCAAATATTTCGGATGGAGTGGTGGATGATTTCGGACGCAATGACCTCTGGATCTTGCGTTATAAAAATATTGTCGGTGGTACGAATCTCGAAAACGAAATTGACGATGGATTTAACTCAGTGGGCGGGGATTGCACCGAAACCGGTGGAAGCTGTATCAATATCGCGCCCTTTGCAAATGGAGAATCGGTATTCGATAAAGATGTGGTCGTTTGGTATGGCGCACATTTCAGCCACACTGAAACCGGAGCGCCAATCAGTGCCAATCGTGATGGATTGGTCATCAGCGGTGAACATGTCGTTGGTCCGGATCTTCGTCCGGTTCGTTGGTAATACTGTTTCTGACTCAAATCTATTGCAGGCGGTGACTCAATTGTCGCCGCCTTTTTTGTTTAGCATTTTCGCGAGTGTTAAGATGACTCTTCACAAAAATTATGGAATTAGCAGTTGAGAAATATAAACTCGCCAAAGAGCCTTATTATTTGCCGGTCGCCAATGAAGTTGACCTCTTCAATGCGGCTTACTCAGCCAGACTTCCGGTGCTTTTAAAAGGTCCTACCGGCTGCGGCAAGACTCGATTCGTAGAGTATATGGCGTTCAAACTTGGTCGCCCTTTGATCACGGTCGCTTGTCACGAAGATCTTTCCTCGACCGATCTCGTAGGACGTTTTCTGCTCGAAGCAAATGAAACGGTTTGGCACGATGGTCCTTTGACTAAAGCCGTACGCAGCGGCGCGATTTGTTATTTGGATGAAGTCGTAGAAGCGCGAAAAGATACGGTGGTGATCATTCATCCTTTGACGGATGATCGCAGACGACTGCCGATAGAAAAACGCGGAACAGTTATCGATGCGCCACCGGAATTTATGTTGGTCGTTTCCTACAATCCGGGTTATCAATCGGTTTTAAAAGATTTGAAGCAATCAACCCGCCAGCGTTTCGTCGCAATGGAATTCGATTATCCGCCGGTAGATTCTGAAATTGCGATCGTAGCGCGCGAAGGTGGAGTTGATGAAACTCTGGCGAGAGATTTAGTTACCATCGGACACAAAATCAGAAATCTACGCGGTCACGGTTTGGAAGAGGGAGTTTCTACCCGGCTTCTAATTTACGCCGCTCAAATGACCGCCAAAGGAATCGACCCGATCGCCGCGGCGGAGGTTGCGTTATGTTCGCCGATCACCGATGACCGTGAGCTCGGAAGAAGCATCAGGGAAATTATTACAACGGTATTGTAAGACCTCCGTTTAGCAACGATTCCAATTGGCGAAACATCAAAGGTTTGCCGATTTCGATGAATAAAATGATGAAACCACGCACTTATCGACTCATTATTGCGCTTTTCGCTATTGGAATTTTTTGCTACGAGAGCTACGCCCAACAGATCCAACGCGCACCATTCGATGTGACGAATTATAAGATGGACGTCACCTTGAATCCGGATGAAAATCGAATTCAGAGCGTAGTCGATGTCACTTTCATTCCGCTTCAGGAAACGCGCACGGTTGCATTCGAATTGAACGGTTCACTTCGCGTTGAAAGCATTACACGCGAGCGTGAAACTATCGTTTCTACTCCGAAAAAGCCCCGCGGCGCAACGGTCAACACAACGCAAATTACTTTCGTTCAGGATCAAGTCGGCGTTTCTGACATCGGTCCCAATGTAAAAGTTGACCTTGGCGAAAACGTGGCGGCGCAAATTCCCGTAACGCTTCGGTTCAAATATTCCGGAAATCTTGTTTCTGCCGAAGGCGGACCGCTTCTCGTAAAGCGACTCGCATTTATCGGTGATAATTATGGATACTTGATGTATGCCGCGCGTTGGTTTCCGTTTCACGACTATGCCGCGGATCGCGCGACTTCGGAAATTAATATTTCCATTCCCGGCGGTTACACCGTTGCGGGTTACAGTGATTCACCGGCATCTCAAACCGGCGGAAAATTTCGCTTCGTGACTTCGAAGCAGACGCTTCTCGGTAACTTCGTCTTTGGAAAAAACTCCGCCAAAATTCTTCGCTTTTCGGATTATGAACTGCAATTTTTTGTTCGACCCGGAGCTGATGCCTTCGTAGCTCTTTATGGTGAAATAATCGGGCGCGCGCTTGAAGCCTACACCAGGAAATATGGCGAAACAGATTTTGGAAAACGGCTTGTAGTAGCGCAAACGGACGACGACACGATTGATTTTTACTCCGCTCCGGGAATGATTTTCATTGCGAATAAATTTTTCGAAACTGAACGTCCGGGAGTGAGCGAAAGATTACAGCGCGAAGTCGCTTTTCAGTGGTGGGGACAAACAGTCGGATTAAAATCATTTGATGATGCATGGATCTCGCAAGGTCTCGCGGAATATTCCGCGTTTGAACTTCGCGAAGCGAATCTGAATGGTGCCGCATTGGAATCGCTCCGTCGGGAAATGCTGGAAAAAAGTCTCACCTTCGAACAAAGCGCCTCACTCATTCGCGCGCCTTCAACGCTGGACGATCAATCAACCGCTTATCAATACATCATGTATGCAAAAGGCGCTATGGTCTTTAAGCTTTTACGCGATACGCTCGGCGAAGCGAAATTCCAGCAACTTCTTCGTACTTTTCTTCAACAGTATCGCGGTAAGAATGCTTCAATTGAGGATTTTGAAAAACTCACATCGCAAATTGCGGGGACCAATATGCGTTACTTTTTCGCGCGTTGGGTTGAATCGACCGGTGTTCCCGAATTCAGCGTCGACTACCAAATCATTCGTACTCGCGGCGGTAAGTTCCGCACCCGTGGAACCGTAAAACAAAATTACGACAATCTAAGGCTCACGGTTGAACTGAAACTTCGAGCCGAGGGTGAAGGTGAAATAAAAACGGTTCCGGTAAGAATTGACGAATCGAGCGAAGATTTTAATATCGAGTCAAACGGAAAACCGATTGAGGTAATAGTCGATCCGAATTTCAAACTTTTGCGGATTTCCGATGAGTTGAGAATATCGGCGATTGCGCGTCGGGGAATCGAGCAGTTCAAAGATGGAAACTTTGCTGAATCACAACAGCAATTTGAAGCCGCTCTCAAACTGGATCGGAATAATTCTTGGGTTTATTACAATCTCGGAGTGCTCTTTCTCGAACAAAAAAATTACGATCTTGCGATTGATAATTTCAAAGCCGCTCTCAGCGGAGATTTGCGTCCGGCATGGCTCGCCGTCTGGTCAAATGTAAAGATGGGAAATGCCTACGATGCAAAAGGTGATCGCGCTCGGGCGGTCGCAGCTTACAAGCGTGCCGAGGCGCTGGGCGATGATTATGACGATGCGCAAGACGCAGTGAAGAAATATCTGGCAAATCCGTTTGATTACAGACAAAAACAATTGACTGAGAAATCTTAGGAGCGCAGGCTGCCAGTTTGCAAAGATCGCGCAGCGATCTCAAACCACGATAATTCAAACGCATTCGCGTTCATGCAGGCAAATAAACTGCGTTCCAACTATTTCACGTAAATCGGATTGGAAATAATCCAAGGCGTCACGTCAAACGGCGCGCCGAGCGAATCCAAATAAACTTCGATCCGATAAGCGCCTTTTTCTCTCACTTCAAAAGTAAGCGCCTCTGAATCGGAAGCTTCAAGAATTTTCTCGCCGTTTCTAAATAAAAGGATCTTCGCCTTAAGAGGAGAGAGTGCGCTCAATTTCAAATTCGCACCCAAATCAATTTCATCGCCAAGGATTTTCCTTGTGCCGTCAGTTTCCGCGCTAAATGCAAATCCTCGTGAATCACCGATCACGTCAAAGGCAATAAAGGAATTTCCATTCTTTAATGCCGCCAAAAGATTTTCTTGGGTGAATGGTTTTTCTTTTTCGATCAAGACATGATTGTGCGCAACTCGAAAAATCGTCGCGTAAGGATCGAGTTTGAGACCTATCAGGTGATTTCCGGCGTCGTCACCTAAAAGGTGAAAACCGATATTCGAATGCGCGTCAGTTCCTGTAAAAAGCGTGAGTTTTTTCGTCTGCGAAAGTTCGTCGAATTTTTTCAGATTATCGTCGGGTCGGCGAAAATATTGGGTTATAAGTAGCTCTGCGTATCCGTGATAAGACCAAAGCGCATCAAACGCAAACAAAACCGGATTCATTTTCTTTGCATTGGTGTGAACACTGAAAACTTCTAAGCCATCGAAATTCGCGTCCCAGGTTTTGTGTTTTTCGGGATATGTTACAAAAGCGAGTTTTCCTTCGGAGTGAAATTTCTGAAGAAAATCGGCAGTCTGCATTTTGTTTCCTTCGTGGGCATCAGCGCTTCCCGGAACTAAAAGAAAACGATCGCTCGATGCGGTTTCGACTTCTTGACCATTTACAAACAAAACTCCTTCGTGATTCCCGCTCAGTGCCTGCGAGGTATCAAACAATTCCGAGGTGTGTTCCGTCATTACAACAAAATCAAGTCCGGCATTTTTCGCCGCGGGAATTAGTTCTTCGAAGGTTCCGGTGCTGTGTCCGCCGAGATTTGTGTGTGCATGAATTACGCCTACGTAATCTTTGAAAAGCTTGTCTTCATTCAAAGTCCGTTCACCTTTGAGCGATTCAATTCTCTCTGCAAGTTTTCCGATTTGATAACGCCGATAGGCAAAAGGAATCTGCGCCAACGCAAAAATAACCAGAAATGCGACGAATGTTTTTTTAATAAACTTCATTGGTTTGACGTTCCATTACGTTTCGAAATCAACCGAGACGACATTTGCGGAGATTTGCTTTCCGAATGCGGCGACTTCCTGATGAGCCGGATGAATAGTGTAATCCTCAAGCGCTTTGCGATCCGGATATGTTGCTACTAAACCGGTGTCGTATGAACGTTCGAGATGGAGAATGTCGAAACCGGCTTCGAAACTTGAAATATTCGCGATCACTTTCGGAAGATTGAGCAACAGAGCGAGGTGTCGGGCGCACTCTTCTTTTGAAGTTTCGGTTTTGTATTTCCAACAGACCAGATGTGTAACCATAAAAATGTTGAGCGGTTCCGCTATTTCAGTTCGTCTTCAAGAATTTCATTTAAGAGTTTCCAAACTTTTTCGATATGTCTTTCTTCTACGCGGATACTTCCAACCGAAAGGCGCAAGGTAAAATTGTCGGCAAGTTTTGTGTGCGAGATAAAAGCTTCGCCGGTCGCATTAAGTTTGTTCATTAGGCGTTCATTGAATTCATTCAAGTCGGCGATACCGGAAGGTTTGGCGCGAAAACAAACCAACGCGAATTTGACCGGCGCGAGGAGTTCGAAATTCGAGGACTCCTCGACTTTTGAAGCAAATAGATGCGCAAGTCTCCGGTGTTCGCGAATGCGCTCGATCATTCCTTCCTGTCCGAAGTAGCGCATCACAAACCAGAGTTTCAGCGCCCGGAATCTGCGTCCGAGTTGAATTCCGTAATCCATCTGATTCGTTACTTCTTCATTTGTTTTCAGATATTCCGGCACGAGCGAAAATGCGCGCTTGAGCAAATCCATCTGGCGACAATAAAGCACCGAGAGATCGAATGGAGTAAACAACCATTTATGCGGATTGGTCACAATTGAATCCGCGCGCTCGCAACCTTTCAAACACAAATGCAGTTCGGGAACGATCGCCGCACTTCCCGCATACGCGGCATCAACATGCAGCCACAAAAGGTTCTCTTCGCACACATCAATGAATTCATGTACGGGATCAACGCTCGCGGTCGAGGTTGTTCCGACCGTAGCAACTACACAAAACGGAATCACGCCATTTGCTTTATCTTCCTCGATTGCTGCCCGCAAAGCGTCAGCACGCATTTCGAATCGTTCGTTGACCGGAATTTTTCTGAGTCCGCTTTGACCGAGCCCAAGAAGTATGACCGCTTTCTCAACCGAAGAATGCGCGTGTTCGCTCGCATAAACGCGAAGCTGGGGAAGATCGTCGCGACCGCTCATTCCTTCTTGGCGAATTCGCATGTTCAAACCTTCTCGGGCGGCAGCGATTGCGTGGAGCGTAGAAATTGAAGCGGTGTCGTAGATAATTCCCTTGAACGAAGAATCGAGACGCATCATCTGACGAAGCCAATCGAGCACAACCTCTTCCAGCTCGGTTGATGCGGGCGATAATCGCCAGAGTAAGGCTTTCATATCGAAAGCCGCGGTAAACATCTCTCCGAAAATCCCTACGCTGCTTGCGGAGGTTGAAAACAATCCATGGAAATTCGGATGATTCCAATTCGTAACGGCGGGAAGAATCAGCTTATCCATATCCGCCAATATCGACGAAAAATCCTCGCCTTTATCGGGCGCGGATTTCGGTAGCGCTTTTTTGAGATCGCCGGGGAGATTTTGAGAAAGCACCGGTAAAGTCTCGATGCGTTCGAAATAATCCGCAATCCAATCAACCACTTCATGCCCGAACCTTCGGAAATCTTCCTTGGGCATATCGCCAAGAGATTGTTTTTGCTTCATAGATTCGCCCTCTGGGAATTCTAAACAATAAGTTCAAATGATGAAATTTGTAGCGATTCGCATGGTGCGAATCAACTAGTATTGAATTCCCCCCGAACAGTCGAAATAGCTCGACAGCCGCAGTAAGAAAAGTATATTATGCGTTACGTTTATCTCGCCAACGACTAGCTCTTAATTTAGTAATCGAAAATTTGTCCCGCGGTTTGGACGTCGTGACTTGTTT
Organism: Pyrinomonadaceae bacterium; assembly: GCA_036824525.1. GTDB lineage: Bacteria > Acidobacteriota > Blastocatellia > Pyrinomonadales > Pyrinomonadaceae > DAITAB01. Next base: position 15,465 of record DAITAB010000003.1, on the reverse strand, counting down.
GTTCTAAAAAAGGAGAGAAATGGCAGCTGAACTTGCCGAAAACGAAAATTCCAGCGAAGGATTTCTTCGCCGGTTAGGATTGCTTGATTCCACGATGATCGTTGCCGGTTCAATGATCGGTTCGGGAATCTTTATCGTTTCTGCAGATATCTCGAGACAGCTCGGCGCGCCGGGCTGGTTGATTCTCGCTTGGGTTTTTACCGGATTACTTACAATTGCCGCCGCGCTTTCCTATGGCGAACTGGCGGCGATGATGCCTAAAGCCGGCGGTCAATACGTTTATCTCCGCGAAGCTTTTTCGCCTATTTGGGGATTTCTCTATGGCTGGACGCTTTTTCTCGTAATTCAAACCGGCACCATCGCTGCGGTTGCAATCGGCTTCGCACGTTTTATCGGAGTTCTTTTTCCGAAAATCTCCAAAGGAAATTTCATCATTGAACCGATTCACCTCACCCAAAACTACGCGATATCGCTTTCCACTCAGCAACTCGTAGCAATTCTTCTTATTGTCTTTCTGACGGTAATCAACATTCAGGGATTAAAGCTAGGTAAGTGGATTCAAAATCTTTTCACTTCCGCGAAAACGCTTTCACTGATCGCGCTCATTGCTTTGGGTATCATTGTCGGCGCCAAGATGAATCTCTTCGGTGAAAATTTCTCGAATCTATGGACGATAAAAAACGCTGCTCAAATCAAACCCGACTTAACGTTTGTCTCGCCGATATCTGCGACTGATGGAATGTTTGGTTTGCTGATCGCGTTTTGTGTCGCGCAGGTTGGATCGTTGTTTTCCGCCGATGCCTGGAACAACATTACGTTTACTGCCGGCGAAGTGAAAAATCCGAAACGCAATATTCCCCTTTCGCTCGCCTTGGGAACCATAATCGTAATCGGTTTGTATATTCTCGCGAATATCGCCTATCTCGGAACACTCTCGCTTGCGCAAATTCAAAATGCTCCGGATGATCGCGTCGGCACAGCCGCGCTGCAAGTAATATTCGGCGGCATTGGCGCTAGCATAATGGCAATCGCCATCATTATTTCGACCTTTGGCTGCAACAATGGTTTGATTCTTGCCGGCGCACGCGTTTACTACGCAATGGCGAAAGACAAATTATTTTTCAAAGAAACCGGCGCTCTTAATAGAAATCACGTTCCGGAAATGGGTTTGATATTGCAATGTCTTTGGGCTTGCCTTCTCGTTCTGCCGCGCACAATTCTAACGGACGAAAAAACCGGTGCGGTTTCTTACGGAAATCTCTACAGCAATTTGCTGGATTATGTAGTGTTCGCCGTGTTGATCTTTTATGTTTTGACGATAGCGGGGCTTTTCGTTTTGCGTCGGAAGAAACCGAACGCAGAACGTCCGTATCGTGCCTTTGGTTATCCGATTGTTCCGGCGCTTTATATCGTGGCAACGACGATCATTATGATCGTTTTGCTCACTTATAAAACGAGTACTACTTTGCCCGGTTTGGCGATTGTCTTGTCCGGAGTTCCGGCATATTTCTTGTGGAGTTTTTTTGCGAAACCGGAAACCGACGGAAATCCACAGTCGCCGGCTTCCGCGGATCTCGGTTCTGAAGAAAGTCCCGGATCTGATTCATCACGCGAATCCTCCGATTAGCGTGATTTGCGGCGATTCTAATCGGCGGGATTTTTTTCTGGCAGAGGCTGCCAAATTTGTTTAGTTTGTATCTTCCCTGAAAAGTCTGGAGGTCTGAATGTCACTATTTGCTACGAAGTCTATCGAAAAAATTATCGCGGAATCCGAGGAAACCGGTCAGCACACATTAAAAAAAGCTTTGACCGCCTTGGATCTGACGATGCTGGGAATTGGCGCCATTATCGGCACGGGAATTTTCGTGCTGACCGGACAAGCAGCCGGTAAACACGCCGGTCCTGCTGTGGTGATCTCGATGGTTCTTGCGGGAATCGTCAGCGCCTTTGCAGCGCTTTGTTATTCGGAGTTTGCGGCGAGCGTTCCGATTTCGGGCTCCGCGTATGCGTATGGTTACGGAACGCTGGGCGAATTTGTGGCATGGATCATCGGCTGGGATTTGATTCTTGAATATGCGTTCGGCGCAGCAACCGTCGCCGTAGGTTGGTCCGGTTATGTTGTCAGTCTTTTCAGAGATACGTTGGGAATAAATTTTCCTCTGGCATTGAGCGGTCCGCCGGGAATGGAGATTAAACTTGCCGATGGAACAACTGCAACCGGCGTTTTTAATCTTCCGGCGTTTTTGATTTCTATCGCCGTAACACTGCTGCTTATACGCGGAATCAAAGAGTCCGCGAGATTCAATTCAATCATCGTGTTGGTAAAAGTTTTGGTTGTTGTGTTGTTTATCATTGCCGGTATCGGATATGTAAACACGAGCAATATCGGCATCGGCTGTGCGGAAGGTTCCGCGGGCTGCGCCACTTTTATGCCCTACGGATTTAGCGGTGTCGTAACCGGCGCCGCGGTAATTTTCTTTGCCTATATCGGATTCGATGCTGTTTCAACTGCAGCGCAAGAAGCGAAAAATCCGCAAAAAGATATGCCCATCGGAATCCTGGGCTCGCTGGCGATTTGTACGGTTCTATATATTTTAGTCGCTGGAATTATGGTTGGCTTGGTTGATTACAAACTTCTTACCAATGCCGCTGCGCCGATTGCCGTCGCGATTGATGCTGCTTTGAAACAAGCACAGGGAACGACGATGGGAACGATTTTGTTGGTCTTTCCTACGATAATAAAAGTGGGCGCTGTGCTCGGTTTGAGTTCGACGATGGTTGTAATGGTGATGGGACAACCGCGCGTTTTCTATTCGATGTCGAAAGACGGATTGCTTCCGAGTTGGGCGGCGAAGATTCATCCGAAATTTCAGACTCCGCATATCACAACGGCGATTACCGGAGCGATCGTAGCGATTCTCGCGGGATTCGTTCCGATTAGTTTGCTCGGTGAACTTGTAAGTATCGGAACTTTGTTTGCGTTTGTGATCGTCGGAACCGGAATAATCATTTTGCGTTCCTCAAATCCGGCGCTTCATCGCCCGTTCAAAGTTCCGCTTTCGCCCTTTATTCCGGTTGCGACGGTTGTTTCTGCGGCGTATTTGATGAACAGTCTTCCGCTTGATACGTGGATTCGCCTGATCGTTTGGATGTCGATCGGATTGGTCATTTACTTTGCGTATAGCTACTCGCACAGCAATCTTCGGCAGGTTTCGAATGATGTGGCAAACGAATCCAGCTCGAAATATTCTCCGCCGATTGCCGCAATTCTCGCAATGGTGCTTACGATTGCGCTGACGCTCTATCAGGTTCCTTATCTGATGGACTTGAAGTCAGAGAACGTCCCGCTCAATCTTGGAATCCGACTGTTCGCTTGGATTGTAACGGGTATTCTGGTTGCGATGTTGATGTATGGAAAGCAAGACAATCGCGGCGGGAGAAGTGATAAAACTCAGAAATTTGGATTGATTGCTTCGGTGATTAATTTAGTAGTTTGGGCAGGAATTACATATTGGTTCTTTGCTCACTACGCTTCGCTCCATAGCAATTAGTTTTGATTTTTTGTTTGGTGCTGAAGGCGGGTTCATTCCCGCCTTTTGCTTTTGCGCGCTGATAGGATTATTACAACGCATGTAGATTGACTCACACATTTCCGGCATGAATAGAAGCGAATCGAAAAATTCTTGGTTGCGCTGGTTAACGGTAATCGGATCTGCGGTCGCAATTTCGCTTGCGCCGATTCCGAGTGGGATTTCGCGCGAAAGCTGGATTCTCTTCGCGATTTTCATCGCCACGATAATCGGCTCGATTGTTCAACCGCTCAAGGGAAGCGCCATGGTTTTGCTCGGAGTTGTGGCAACGATTCTTTTTGGCGCGCTTCCGATCGAAAAAGCATTATCGGGCTATGCTGATCCGGTTGTTTGGCTAGTGCTTGCCGCGTTTTTCATTTCGCGCGCGATGATAAAAACCGGTCTCGGAAAACGAATCGCGCTTCTTCTGGTGCGCACAATCGGAAAGAAAACTCTCGGTCTCGGATACTCGCTTGTCTTCACAGACTTTCTTCTGGCTTCAGTAATTCCATCGAATGCCGCGCGAAACGGCGGAGTGATTTTGCCGATCGCGCTAGGAGTTTCCGAAACTTACGAATCAAAACCGGACGACGGAACCGCCGGAAAACTCGGAACCTTTTTGATGAATCTACTTTATCAATCAGATGTGATTATTTGCGCGACATTTCTCACCGGGCAAGCTTCAAATGTAATCATCGCAAAACTCGCAAAAGAGAATTCCGGAATAGAACTCACTTACGGCGGTTGGTTTCTCGCCGCGATTGTTCCCTCGATCGTCTCGCTAGTCTTTGTGCCGCAGATGATCTACAGGTTTTTTCCGCCCGAAATAAAGGAAACTCCGAATGCCGCGAAATTCGCAAGTAGAGAGTTGGAAAAACTCGGAAGAACTTCATTGCCCGAGAAAATTTTGCTGATGATTTTTTTTGCGGTGGTGTTTTTGTGGGCGACGAAAGACTATTTACATCATCTCGATACCACAACCGTCGCCTTCCTAGGCGTTGCAGTTTTGCTTATCACTCGGGTTTTGGAATGGAAAGATCTGGTAAATGAATCCGGCGCGTGGGATGTTTTTATTTGGTATGGCGGACTTGTAATGATGGCCAAGACCTTAAGCGAATCCGGCTTGCCGAAACTTTTTGCAGAATCGACTTCCGGTTTAACAAGCGGTATGAGCTGGACTTTTGCGCTTGCCTTTCTGGCATTGGTTTACTTTTATGCTCATTATGCTTTTGCTTCTATCACTGCACATGTCCTGGCGATGTACGTTCCGTTTCTCGTGGTCACCGTCGTGGTTGGAGCGCCGGCGAGTTTGACGGTTTTGCTTCTGGCATATTTTTCGAATCTGAGCGCTGGACTAACTCACTACGGCACAACTCCGGCGCCGATTTATTTCGGCACAGGCTACGTAAAACAGAAAACCTGGTGGACGATCGGTGCAATCGCTTCCTTTTTGAATATCCTGATTTGGTCTTCTGTTGGCTTGGTTTGGTGGAAGATTTTAGGACGCTGGTAGCGATAGATTTCTCTCTTCGATATCGATGATCGCGGATTTATTTATTCTTCCATAGATGTGTGGAAAATCTTCACCATTTCGCGATTTCTCGATTCTCAACTCATTCTCAAGAAGCGCGGAATCAATTTTCAGAATAAAAACGCGAGTTTCATTTTTATAATGAATTTTGAGAGTCTCGGGGAGTTGTTCGGCGAAACTTGCGTGAATAAATCCCTCAGTGCGCAAACTCTCAGCTTCGAAGAAATCCTGGTCGGAGAATCTCTCCCATAATCGCGGCGTTACTGCATGATAGATATGCATAAAAATACAGGCAGAAAAATTCTGCCTGTCGTTCATAATCCGAATTGAAGCGTATTATTACACAAACTCAATTTACTCTTCGGAATCGCTTGCCTCAGTTCCATCGATTTTTTCGACAACGTCTTTATAAATTTTAATCTGACCGTTCTCTTCCATTCGACGGCGAATACTACCGAGATATTCGGAAAACACCTCGCCGCGTTTTTGCATTTGCATTTGCGAAATTAGTTGTTCGCGTTGTTTTGCAAATTCCTGCATATCGGCTTCTTCGCGTTTAGTCACTCCTACAATGTAGTAGCTATCGCCAACTTTGATCGGGCTCTTTGTAACTTCGCCCGTTTTCAGATTGCTCAACGCGGTCTCCAACTCGTCGCTGGTTGAAGCGCTCGGTCCTTGTCCGAGTGGTGAACCTAAAAGAAAACTCTTGGATTCTTCCGCCTTTAAACCTTTAGCTTGCGCCGCCGCGTTTAAAGCCGAGGCGTTTGCCGCGCCGGCAGAGATTTCCTTTGCGATTTCTTCTAATTTTGTGCGCGCCTGATCAATCTTTACCGCTTCAACGAGTTTTTGCCGTACCTCTTCGAAGGTCGCGTCCCGCGGATCTTTCTTTTCGACTAGCATCGGAATCGCGAAGCCATCTTTGACGGGAATCTTGTCTCCTACGTCGTTAACATTTTCAAGCGGTGCAATGCCTTCTTCAAACTGCGGTGAGTTTCCAATATTGGGAACTTCGTCGCCCGGTTTTACAAAATCCGTTTCGCGCACCATTTCGCGTGCGCTCATATTTGCCTGCGAAGCAAATTCCGCGGCGGTTTTTTCTACGTCTTTCGTGACGGACAATTGCGCGCTGATTTTTTGCGCCAGCTCAGCCGATGCAGCATAAGCTTTCCGGTTGCGAAGGCTCACCTCCAACTCTTTCTTCGCATCAGCAATCGGCTTTGATACCGACTCACCACGACGAAGAATGTAATAGCTTGTCCCGAAATTTACGGCTTCGGTAATCTCACCCGGCTTCATAGAAATGAGACGTTGATAAGGGTCATTCGGATTGTTTGGATTTTGGCGAATCAAGCCGGGAATTTTTCCTCCGTTGGACGCAGTTCTGCCATCTTCCGACTGACCTTTCGCAATTTCCCCAAAGGCTTCTTCGGAAATGGTTGGTCCTTTCGCGCGAATTTCTGCGGAAAGCCGGTTTGCCTTGTCGCGAACCTCCGCATCGAACTCAGGTTTCAAAACTCGCAAGACGATCTGCTGTCCTTGAACTCCGGCGAGTTTCTTATCTTCCGGGAGTTTATCGAATTCCGCCTTCAGATCTTCGTCAGTGATCGGAAGCTTCTCGCCGATCTTCGCCGTATTTACGAAAACGTAGCGAATCTTTTTCTGCGGCGACGAAATAAAATAATTCTTCTTGTTTTGCTCAAAATACGCGCGGAGTTCGTCGTCCGTCGGGTTCAATGCCGCCGAAACATCAGAGACATTCACATTTACGAAGTTTAGGTCGAGCTTGGTGTTTCGTTTTTTGTAATCTTCAAGCACCTCGTTTTCGGAAGCAGTCACTCCCGAGGTAAGAAACACGCGGAGTTTCTCGGCGCTGAGTTGATTTCGAATCATCTCTTCGTATTGGCGAACGCTGCCATAAGATTCGGTGACATTTCTTTCATAGCGCGCCTGATCGAACGTTTTTCCTTCGGCTGGCTTGTTTTGTTCGCGAATTTCCGCTGCTACTTCTGAGTCTGACGCAAAAATGCCGAGTCTTTCAGACTCTTGACGAATTATCTTTTGACTGATCAATCCATCAAGAACCCGACTCGCCGTCATACCGGCGCGACCACCATACATCCGATCCAGATTTTCTTTCTGTGTAGCAACTTCGCCGACAGTGATGTAGTCACTCCCGACTTTAGCGGCAGTCTCGCCGCTCCTCGAAAGATTACTCTGAACTGCATCGCGCGTTGGTGCATAGAAAAACACCAAACTCGCCGCCATAAAAAGTGCGAAAAACAACAAGACAGTGTTTCGTGTCCTTTCCAAACGACTGAAAAACTTAAGCATTTCTTATTTCCTATTCCAATTGAATTACCTGAAGTATGACTACAGTGGCTATTTATAAGCGAACCGAAATTCTACAACAGCTGCCGCCCTTCGTAAAACGAGTTTCGCTTACGGCTTGTAACATTCCGAATTAGAAAGGTATCTTAACGCGTGATGACTAATATCGAGTACCCGTTTTGGGTATGGATCCTTTTCTTCGGCGTAATACTAACCGCTCTAGCGGTTGATCTTGGCATCGCAAATCGCAAATCTCACGCACCGGCACGAAAGGAAACTCTGATTTGGAGCGCCGTTTGGATATCGCTTGCTGTCGGATTCGGAATTTTCATTTTAACGCAATTTGGTTCGTTCAAAGCAAAGGAATTCTTGACCGGTTATCTAATCGAACTCTCACTCTCGGTTGATAATCTTTTCGTGTTTCTTCTCATCTTCAGTTATTTCAAAGTTCCGAAAAAGTTTCAGCACAGAGTTTTGTTTTGGGGAATCGTTGGCGCCTTATTGATGCGAATGATAATGATCTTCGTGGGCGCAGAACTCGTAGAGCGCTTTCAATGGATTCTTTACGTGTTCGGGTTCTTTTTGATCTATACCGGCATCAAAATGTTTTCCGCCGACGACGAAGGTTTTCATCCGGAGAAAAGCTGGATGATATCCCTGCTTACCCGATATGTCCGTATCTCAAAGCACTACGACGGAAGTAAATTTCTGGTCAAGGTCGATGGAAAATCCACCGGAACGCTCCTTCTTCTCGTTTTGATCGTTGTTGAATTATCGGATGTGATGTTTGCCGTTGATTCAATTCCCGCGATTTTCGGCATAACTACCGATCGTTTTATCGTCTATACATCAAATATCTTCGCTATTTTGGGTTTGCGGACGTTTTTCTTTCTGCTGGCGGATCTTGCGGATCGGTTTCACTTTCTCAAGTACGGGCTGGCGTTTGTCTTGAGTTTTATCGGCGTAAAAATGCTCTTGCCACTTTTGGTTGAAGGATTGATAATGATAAGTGAGCGATTTGATGGGAATTCGTGGCATGGTTTTCTTCTGCGATACAAGGCACACGAATTTGAACAAACTATTATAAATCTCTCTCTCGGTGTGGTCGTTGCAGCCTTGTTAGCATCCGTAATTTTATCGCTTGTCTTTCCTCCGAAGCATGCCGAAAAAGTCGACTAAATGCCAGAAGGTCAAGAAAGAAAATTAATCAGGTACTACGTTGATTGGTGGCAGATTAGAAAAGCCACGGTCTATGGTCTGATTGCCGTAGTTCTTATCGTCGGCGGTCTTTCCTATGGCGGCTGGTATGCCTACAAGAACAATATTTTCTTTGGAAATGTCGGCGATGGAATTGTCCCGAAAGATTCCGCTCGTTTGACCTCGTTCGAGGGCGATGTTCGAATCATTCGCGCCGCGACACGCGAAACCGTTACCGTAACCAGCGCCACATACGTTTCCGCCGGCGATACAATCCAAACTCAGGCTGACGGTAAAGCGCAGATCGAGATGATTGATGGATCGACTCTTACCGTAAGACCAAACAGTACGGTGGTTATTCGCGACAGTGCCTCGATTTTCGGCGGAACAAACGTGCGCGTTGCGCTTGACGGCGGACAAATAAACCTGCGCACGGAAAACCAAACTGAGACTTCGCAGAACGTTGTTGAATTGAAAGAGACGGAGAGCCGTGTGTTCGGACAAACGGAAGCGACTTTTAACATCAATCAGAAAACAAACACCGGTGAAATTCGCATCGCCCGCGGCGGAGTCGAGAGCAATGCCGGCGGTGAAAAGACCATTATTAAAGATGGTGAGTTTGCCGCAATTACTCCAAATGGAAAACTGACTCCGAAAGAAAAACTCTTAGGTTCGCCGAAATTGCTCTCGCCGGCATCGCTTGATCAGATTCTTACTTCTTCGTCAGGAACTGCTGATATTAATTTCCGTTGGCAGAAAGCCGATCCAAATGTCACTACGACTTTTCGTTTTGAAATCGCAACCTCGCCGTTTTTCGTGGCAGATGGAATCATCACCCAACAAGATCCGTTAAATGCTCCTTCGTTTACTTATGCAAATATTCAGCCGGGAACTTATTACTGGCGGGTAAGATCGATTGCGTCTTCGGGTCAGACGAGTGAATGGAGTGAGCCTTCCAAGTTTGTTATCGTGAGGCGCGAAGGAAATGTGACTCTTTCCGCGAGCGATTGGAACGTTGAAAATGTAGGCGGCAACGTTTATTTGATCGGTGGAAAAACTCTTCCAGGTGCGACGGTGAGAATTCTCGGTCGCGAAAATTTCGCACAAAGCGACGGCTCATTCAAGGTTCAGGCAAGAACTCCTTCCTCAGAGGTTACAGTCGAAATTAGCGATGAACACGGTAATCAATCGCGGTTCGTGATTTCACTTTCAACCTCCAAAGTCGTTCGTCACTACTAGTTTCATTAAATCGTTGGTAAATTAGCGCTGAGAGAGAGACCGAAAGACTACTTCGAGTCTTTTTAAGCGTTGTTTTCTCGACGATAAACGAAATGCATTCCCATACCCATCGCACGGATCGCGCGGACAGACTCGCCGAAAGTTGGCGGAGTCTGCAAGTTTGTCTCGTTTTGACTTCGGTATATATGCTCGCGGAAGTTCTCGGAGGATTTTTCTTCAACTCACTTGCGCTAGTTGCGGATGCCGGACATATGTTTACAGATTCTGCGGCGCTCGCGCTTACGATGTTTGCTTTTCGATTTTCATCTCGCCCGGCAACTCCTCAAAAAACTTTTGGTTATTATCGGATGGAAATTCTCGCGGCGTTGATTAATGGAATCGCGCTGGTGTTGATTTCTCTATACATTTTTTATGAAGCATGGCACCGCTGGAATAATCCTCCCGCCGTAAAAGGTCTCGGTCTGACGTTGGTTGCCTCCGGCGGACTTCTGATAAATGTTTTCTGCGCTTGGCTGCTTCATTCAGATCGCGAACACAATCTGAACATCCGTAGCGCCTGGCTTCACATCGTGAGTGATATCTTTGGCTCGATCGCCGCGATTGCTGCAGGTGTTTTGATATTGATGTTTCAATGGTTTTGGGCAGACGCAGTCTGCAGCGCATTGATCGCAGTGGTAATAATCTACAGCGCTTGGAATCTTATTAGCGAATCCGTAAATATTCTTCTTGAAGGCGCTCCCGCACACATCAATCTTGCCGCGGTGGAACAGGCAATTCTCCAGACCGAAGGAGTTCTTTCGCTTCACGATCTGCACATTTGGAGCATCGCCTCGGGTCTCGAGGCATTGTCGGCACACGTACAACAAGATCAGAACTTCTCGCAACCGGAAATTCTCCGTCTGCTTAGGACTCGACTTCATGATGAGTTCGGAATTGATCACCTGACAATTCAACTGGAGACTTCAGAATTCAAAGATGATGAGCTGCATTTGTGCGATGTCGGAGCTAATTGTTTTCAAACTCAAAGCTCGCCAGCCGCTAAAATTAACTAGTTTGAGTAGCGTATGAAAGAAATCAGGCTAGGCTACGGGCGACGGGAATTCGCGTTTGAATTCGATGACTCACGATTCGATGTTTTGCGTTCAGATGATGATTCATCCGCTCTAACCGATCCTCAAATCGGCGCGAAACTTGCGTCACCAATTGGCAGTAAACCCCTCGAAGAAATAATTTCGCCCGGCGAGTCGATCTTGATCGTCGTCCCTGATGCGACTCGTGCCGCCGCCACCGGACAGATCGTCAACCTTTTGATACGCAGATTGATTGTATCGGGAATTCAACCTTCAAATATCGCGATCATTTTCGCTACCGGAATCCACCGCAAAGTAACCGAAGAAGAAAAACGCGAACTGCTAACGCCTTTCATCGCGCAGCGCGTTAAAACTCTCGATCATGACGCAGGCGACCTGGCGCAATTCTCGCGACTCGGAAAAACACTTTCGGGAATTCCCGTCGAACTCAATCGCGCTTTGCTGGATTACGACCGTGTGATAATCGTAGGCGGAATTTCATTTCACTATTTCGCCGGATTCACCGGTGGACGAAAACTTATCTGTCCGGGACTCGCTTCTTCGCAAACGATTTCGGAAACACACAAACTCGCTTTCGACTTTGAAAAGAAAACGCGCCGCGCGGGTGTCGGCTCGGGTTTACTCAAAGGAAACGCCGTGAATGAAACGTTTATGGAAGTCGTAGAGAAATGTCCGCCATCGTTTTCCATCAACTCTTTGGTAAATGACCGCGGCGAAGCGACGGAAATTTACGTCGGCGATTGGAAACTGGCGCATGCGGAAGCTTGCGAAAGTTATGCTCAGAAACACACGATTTCAATCAAGGAGAAGCGCGAAGTTGTAATTGTAAGCTGCGGCGGATTTCCGTTTGATCTGAATATGATTCAGGCACACAAAAGTCTCGAAGCTGCTTCGCACGGATGCAATGACGGCGGAACTATTATTTTTTTAGCTGAATGTGCGGACGGTTTGGGACGAGCGGATTTCTTGAAGTGGTTTGAGCATAAAGATTCGCGAGCGCTTGCCGGGAAACTCTGCGAAGCCTATCAGGTAAACGGGCAGACCGCTTGGAACTTATTGAGTATGGCGGAGAGATTCGATGTGCAAATTGTGACTGGTTTG
>DAITAB010000003.1:0-3309 GCA_036824525.1 Pyrinomonadaceae bacterium | reverse complement strand
AAGCGCAAAATATAAACGGTTGTATCTCCCGATTTCAAAAAGTAATATCGTCCGCTCATATTCTTTCCAGCCTGCGTAAATTCCCAATTGAAAATCTTCCCTTTTAGAAAACCTTGAAAATTTTCTTCCTTGCCGGCTACAAATCCCGGTTTGAACTGAAGTCTCTGTTCTTGTTCGCGCGAAATCACATCCGAGAGAAGTTCGTCGCTTTTCACGTTCATCTTTCGAATTTCGAGCAGTCCGTCCATTCTATCGCCATACACAAATTCAACTGTAGAATTGGACACTGTAGGTTTGGTGGTCACCTTCCAGGTCGTTTCCGGAATCTCAAAAGTATATTCGACATTCACATCGCTGAACGACTGGCTTTGAGACATCGCGGATTGCTGAAAAGCAAAGCATATAAACAACGCAACAAGCCCTGTAGAAATTCTGTGTTTCATAATTCTCTTTTTCATAAATAAGCCGAAAAGCCCTGTTATTCTAGCGCAAGAGATCTCAAATTTCGATGGTTTCGATGCATAGCGAAAGCCCGTAGTTGTAATGTTATATAGGAAAGTAGCGAGAGATGGTGCAGTTTTGTCGGCTAACTCCTTCATTCAGCCGTCTTAAAAAGTGTCTGTCTTAGTTTGCGACTTTCTTCCCCGTCTGGAGTTATTCGATATGAAAAGCACTTTCGGTCCAAAAACAAAATTACTTTCATTCCTAGCCATTTATTCGATTTTCTCGACTTTGCTCTCGGTTGGTGTAACCGGACAAAGCACGAAAAGAACTTCGAAACCGCTGACGAGCGATCAGAAAATCGCGCACGTTTTGAACCGCTTAACATTTGGCGCAACGCCTGGTTACTTCGAAAAAGTGAAAGCCATAGGTTTCGAACAGTTCATCGAACAGCAACTCGATCCCGGCTCCATCAAAGATGAGCTGGCCGAAGCAAAAACATCGAATCTCGAAGTCTTCAAACTTTCGACCGCCGAGATTTTTGCGAAGTATCCGAATCCGGGAGCGCTTCTTCGTATGTTGGAAACGAACGAACAAGCGAATGCTCGTTCTCTTGATCAAAACCAAAACAACGCGACGGTTTCGCCGGAAGATCAGATGAAACGCCGTCAACAGATCGCGGAAATTTATCGCAAGTATGATTTCAAACCCGCGCAGCAAATCGCCGCGCAGGTTCTTTCCAATCGAATTCTTCGCGCTACTTACAGCGAACGCCAGCTTCAAGAAGTGATGGTTGATTTTTGGCAAAACCACTTCAATGTTTTCGTCGGAAAAAATCCGGTGCGCTGGTACATTCCGAGTTATGAACGCGATGTGCTTCGCAAACACGCGCTCGGAAATTTCAAAGATTTAGTTGTCGGAACCGCGCAGCATCCGGCAATGCTCGCTTATCTCGACAACTTCGAAAACGTCGCGCCGAACTCCCAACTCGCCAACGCAAATCCGCGTGCTCAGAGATTTCAACGACAGCTAGAAAACGGACAGCTTCCGGCGGTTGCGCGCGAGCGAATCAAGCGCAACCGTGGTTTGACCGATGCGCAACTCGATCAGCGTCTGAAACAAATGCAGCAAGCCGGCGCGAATATGCGCGGGCGCGGCATCAACGAAAATTACGCGCGCGAATTGATGGAACTGCACACGCTCGGCGTAGATGGCGGCTACACGCAAAAAGACGTCACCGAAGTTGCGCGTTGTTTTACCGGTTGGACGATTGCTGATCCGCGCGGATACAGAAAAGTTTCGGCGAGTGTAATTAACAAGAATGAAGACCGGCGCTATGAAAGAATGCAGGCGCGATTTGAAATTCCCGATGACGTTGAAAGCGGCGAATTTTATTTCAATTCGCGCTGGCATGATGGCAGCGAGAAGGTCGTTCTTGGACAGAAAATAAAAGAAGGCGGAATGAAAGACGGACTGAAGGTAATTGATCTTCTCGTCAAAAATCCCGCAACCGCTAAATTCATCGCGCGAAAACTCGCGGTGAAATTTGTGAACGATAATCCGAGCGAAGCGCTCGTCTCGCGCATTGCGCAAGCTTTTCAGAAATCCGATGGCGACATAAAAACCACTCTTCGTGCGTTGTTCAACGATGCGGAATTTTTCGCGGCGGAAAATTATCGAGCGAAAATCAAAACTCCTTTTGAATTAATGGTCAGCTCGCTGCGTGCGCTTGGTGCCGATACGAGATTTAGCGGTGCGCTTCTCGCGCTCGCGCGAAAGCTCGGCGAGGTTCCATATGGCTATCAGGCGCCGACCGGTTATCCGGATTCAGCAGAAGATTGGGTGAATACAGGCGCGCTTCTCGAGCGTATGAATTTCGCCGTGGCACTTTCATCGAACCGAATTCCGCAAACAAACGTCAATCTTAAACAATTTGAAGCAAAGACTCCGGGCGAAATTTTTGAAAGATCTGTCGCTGCGATTTTGCGCGGTGAGGTTTCATCCGAAACAAAATCAGCGCTCTTGAAACAGCTCGATAAACCGCTTCCGGAGCTAAAACTCGAAGAGCCGGAAGAAGAACCTATCGAGGAAATGCCGCCGATGCAGATGCCTGTGGGACGTCGGCTCAATCGACAAGTTCGTCTGCTTCCACCCACGGGAAATCCGGAAGTTTTCAAAATCGTCGGTTTACTTTTGGGTTCGCCGGAATTTCAACGACAGTAAAAAGTTCAGAGTTAGGGCTTCAGCCGTGAAGTTTAGAGTTACGGCGTTAGCCTTGAGGTATTTTGACTTGAGTTCACGCGTAAACGCGTAACTCTTAACAATAAATTTATGAACAGAAGATATTTTTTGAAATCGAGCGGAATCGCTTTGGCAAGTTTTGGTTTTATGGCGGCGGCGCCGGATTTTCTTCAGCAGTTTGCAAAGGCGCAAACTTTGAATTCAAAAACCGGTCGCAAGAAAATTCTCGTCACGATTTTTCAACGCGGCGCCGTTGACGGACTGAACATGGTCGTTCCTTTTGGCGCGAGCGAATATTATGATCTGCGCAAAACGATTGCGATCGCAAAGCCAAACCAAACCGATGGCGCGATAAATCTCGACGGCTATTTCGGTCTTCATCCTTCGCTGAAACCTTTCGAGAATCTCTGGAAATCAAAGCAGCTTGCGGTGATAAATTCCGTCGGCTCGCCGGACAATACTCGTTCGCATTTCGACGCGCAAGACTATATGGAATCCGGCACGCCCGGCGTAAAGAGCACGCGCGATGGCTGGCTCAATCGCATCTTGCAAAACTCGAAAGAGAAAACCGCGTCGCCGTTTCGCGCGGTTTCGATGGGCGGACAAGTGCCGCGCAGCATGATGGGA
>DAITAB010000260.1:0-3279 GCA_036824525.1 Pyrinomonadaceae bacterium | reverse complement strand
CTTCCCTCTTTGCGGCGGATTTTCTCGTGTGCAGCTTTCATTCCGTCGATGCCGAGCGCAATCGTAACATTCAAATTCGGGCATTCTTCCATGATGCGAGCGACATCCGGAAAAATGCGCTGGTGAATTTGTCCGTTTGACATTAGGTACACCGAATCGAGTTTGTTGTTGTCATAAAAAGATCGAACAATTTCCGGCAAGTCTTTACGAGTAAAAGGCTCTCCACCGGCCAAAACGAGAACTCCGAGGTTTCCACCCAAAGTTTCCGAGATCTTTGCGATCTCTTCCGCCTTCATTTGCAGTTTCTTTCGGGGACGATCATCGAGCTCCTCGGTGAAGAAACAATGAGTACACCGCATATCGCAGACGCTCGTCACTAAAATGTTAAGAAACACCGGGGAAATTGGTCGTCCGACCAAAATACTCGCGTATCTTTTGAAAATTTCTTTTGTTGCAAAATCCATCTTGATTTCCTTACACAGTTTAATAGTGCCGTCTTGTAACCAAACACTAAGTTTATCCTACGCCCATCGTTTCGGGCAAGAAACTATTCTGAGGTAGAATCACAATATGTTTCGCCGAATTTATTTGGACAATAGCGCGACAACCGCCATTGATCCGGACGTGCTTGATGCGATGCTTCCATGTCTCCGTGAGATGTATGGAAATGCTTCCAGCATTCACCATTTCGGACAGCAAACGCGCGCCGCCATCGATCGCGCCAGACATCAAGTTGCAGCTGCGCTCAACGCGCGTCCAAACGAAATCGTTTTCACATCTGGCGGAACTGAATCGAACAATCTCGCCATTCGCGGACTCATCGAAGCGCGTGTCAGTAGCCCGACCGCCAGGGAGGGCACAAGTCTCGAACATAAAGGCCACATCATCACTTCCGCGATCGAACACCCGTCAGTCAAAAACGTTTGCGAGGATTTGGAAAAGCGCGGTTACGAAATCACATATCTTCCCGTTTACGAAAACGGAATCGTGCGTATGGAAGACGTAAAAGCCGCTCTGCGTGATGAGACAATTCTGATCAGCGTGATGATCGCAAACAACGAGATCGGCACCATTCAACCGGTTGAAGAAATTGGAAAGCTTGTAAAAGAACTTCGCGCGACGGGAAAAAAGATTTGGTTTCATACTGACGCAGTGCAAGCATTCGGCAAAACAAAAGTTGACGTCGAAGAAATCGGATGCGATTTACTTTCGATCTCCGCGCATAAGATTCACGCGCCCAAGGGGATCGGCGCATTGTATGTAAGAAGCGGTGTGCGCCTTCATAAACAAAATATTGGTGGAAGGCAGGAACGCGAGCGCCGCGGTGGAACTGAGAACGTGGCTGGAATCGTGGCGCTTGGAAAAGCGACGGAAATCTCCGAAGCATCGCGCGACGAGAATTCTCGTCTGATTAAAACTCTTCGCGATGAATTTGAATCAGCCGTCGGCGAAAAATTTCCGGACGCCGTGTTCAATGGCGATCGCACATCTCGTCTTCCGAATATTTCCAATATCTCATTCCGGCAAATTGAAGGTGAGGGACTTCTGATCAATCTCGATATGCAAGGAATCGCGGTTTCTACCGGTTCGGCGTGCTCATCGGGAAGCCTGGAACCTTCGCCGGTGATTCGTGCGCTCGGACGCGATGACGAACTCGCACGCGGCGCGATTCGTTTCAGTTTTGGAAAATTTAATACGAAAGACGATGTGAAGCACGTATTGGAAATTCTCCCGCGTGGAGTTGAGTCTTTGCGACAGATGGCACCGAAGGTGAAAACGGAAGTTAGATAAAGATTTTGGGTTTGGGATTCAGGAATTGGGAACTAATTTTAATTCAACGAGGAAAATATGCGAGTCAAAACATTTTTTGTAAATTCACTTCTCACCTGCGCGACCATTGCGGTTTTTTCCGCGACCGCACTTGCGCAATACGACTATCCGAAAGCCGCAAAAACTAATCAGACCGATAACTATCACGGCACGATCGTCAGCGATCCTTTTCGCGGTTTGGAAGAATACACCTCGGAAACAAACGCTTGGATCGAAGCGCAAAATAAATTGACGCTGTCTTATCTCGCAACGATTCCCGAGCGCGACAGAATCAAATCGCGCCTCACAGAGATTTGGAACTACGAAAGATATTCTGCGCCGTCAAAAGTCGGAGCGCACTATATTTATTCCAAGAATGATGGCTTGCAAAATCAGTCGGTCGTTTATATCGCGAATTCGCTTGCGGACAAAGGTCGCGTTTTTCTCGATCCGAATAAACTCTCCGCCGACGGAACTGCGGCACTCGGCGGAATGTCTTTTACCAGCGACGGAAAATTAGTCGCGTATGGCGTCGCGCTTGCCGGCTCTGATCGGAGCGAGTGGCGTGTGAAAGATGTTGAGACGGGAAAGGATTTGCCGGACGTTTTGAAACCGAATCGTCAGGGCGGAATTGCGTGGCTCAAAGACAACTCAGGTTTTTACTACAGTCGTTTTCCGCAGACCGTTAAAGGCGGCGAGCTGCGCGAACAAACTTTCAATCAACAAATTTATTTTCACAAACTCGGTGCACCGCAGGACGAGGACGTAATGATTTATGAGCGACCTGACAACAAAGAATTTTTTCTTGGCGCGCAGGTTTCCGAAGACGGTAACTGGTTGATTATTTACGTCGGCAAAGGAACTGCGCCGCAGAATATGATTTATTACAAGAATCTCGCGGACGCTACTTCTCAGATTATGCCGCTGATAGACAATCTCGACGCGAATTATTCCTTTATCGGAAACGACAAAAGCACATTGCTTTTTCAAACGGACAAAGACGCTTCGCGCGGTAAGGTGGTTTCTGTGAATGTCGCGAAGCAACCGCGTAAATGGAACGTTGTAATTCCCGAAGCTAAAGAAACTCTCAATGGCGTTGACTTCATAAACAACCAACTCGTCCTTAGTTATTTGAAAGATGCTTACACACAAATCAAGATTCACAATCTCAAAGGAACATTTGTGCGCGAAGTAAAACTTCCCGGCATTGGAAGCGCCGGCGGATTCAATGGTAAGCGTTTCGATACGGAAACGTTTTACAGCTACTCAAGCTACAACGCACCGCCGACGATTTACCGTTATGACATGAAAACCGGCAAGTCCGAACTCTTTCGAAAAGCCGAAGTGAAATTCAACGCTGACGATTTTGAAGTGAAGCAAGTTTTCTACACGAGTAAAGACGGAACGCGCGTTCCGATGTTCATCGTTCACAAAAAAGGAATCCGTCTCGACGGAAATAATCCGACGCTT
>DAITAB010000259.1:0-3295 GCA_036824525.1 Pyrinomonadaceae bacterium | reverse complement strand
TCTTACCCGCGCAGTCGCGTCAAAATTCTGCTTCTCGAGAACATCAGTGAAGCCGCAGTCGACGATTTACGAAAAGCGGGCTACACGCACATAAAGAAAATTCCCGGAGCGCTCAGTGAAAAAGAACTCTGCGAAGCGGTTTCGGGTTCGCACATTCTCGGCATACGTTCGAAAACTCACGTCACAAAAAAAGTTCTCGCCGCCGCGGATAAGCTCCTCGCGATCGGCGCATTTTGCATCGGCACAAACCAAATTGATTTGAAGGCGGCGACGCAAAAAGGCGTCGCGGTTTTTAATGCGCCTTACTCGAATACGCGTTCGGTCGCGGAACTCGTGATCGGTTTGTGCGTAATGCTTATACGCAAAATTACCGATAAAAACATCGCCGCGCATAAAGGAATTTGGTTGAAAGATGCAAAAGGAAGTTTTGAACTGCGCGGAAAAACTCTCGGCATCGTCGGTTACGGAAACATCGGCTCACAGGTTTCCGTGCTGGCGGAAGCGCTTGGGATGAATGTGATCTATTACGACATCGTAAACAAACTTCCGCACGGAAACGCCAAACCTGTGCGCTCGCTGAAGGAACTTTTGAAAGCGGCAAATATCGTCACGCTTCACGTTCCTTCCGATGAGACAACGCGAAACATGATCAACGCGCAAACTCTCGCGCAGATGCAGAAAGGCAGTCTGCTCATCAATCACGCGCGCGGAGACGTAGTGGATCTGGGTGCGCTGAAAAAGTTTTTGAAGAATGAAGCGCTCGCGGGCGCGGCTATTGATGTTTTCCCGCAAGAACCGGAAAAAAACGGCGACGAGTTTCGCAGCGTGTTACAAAATCTTCCAAATGTAATTCTTACTCCGCATGTCGGCGGCTCGACCGAGGAAGCGCAGGCAAATATCGGTTTTGACGTAGCCGAAAAACTCATTTCATATATCGAGCTCGGAAACTCCATGGGCTCGCTTTCCGTTCCGCCCATCTTGCTTCCGCAGCAAGCCCGAACTCATCGCATACTTCACATACACAAAAATATTCCCGGTGTATTGGGCGAAATCAACTCGCGCCTTTCGAAACGCAAGATCAATATTCTCGGACAATATTTAAAGACGAACGACGAAATCGGCTACGTAATTCTGGATGTGGATACGAAACTTTCAAGCGAGGCGTTCGCGATTTTGAAAGACGTAGCCGGAACAATCAAAACAAGAATTGTTTATTAATGGAACGCAAACGGAGCGCGAACTTCAGTTCGCAGTCTTTGCGGACTAAAGTCAGTGTTCCATGCTGATTATGAAAATTGTAATTCCCGGCGGAAGCGGACAAGTCGGAACAGTTCTCGCGCGTGCGTTTCATGCAGACGGACACGACGTCGTTGTATTGGGTCGCTCGATGAAAAAATCTCCGTGGCGTTTTCTCGAGTGGAACGCGAAATCGTTTGGAGACTGGATAGATGAAATCGAAGGCGCAGACGTCGTGATAAACCTCGCCGGTCGCAGCGTGAATTGCCGTTACAACGAAACGAACCGAAAAGAAATTATGGATTCGCGCGTTGATTCAACGCGAATCCTCGGCGCGGCGATTGCGAATGCAAAACGTCCGCCGAAACTTTGGCTTCAGGCAAGCACCGCGACAATTTACGCGCATCGTTTTGATCAAGCCAACGACGAATTCACCGGAATCATCGGCGGCGCAGAAGATAATGTTCCCAAAACCTGGAAATTTAGTATTGATGTCGCGATTGCTTGGGAAAAAACGGCGAATGAAATCGAAACTCCCGCGACGCGAAAAATTCTCATGCGTTCCGCGCTCACGCTCAGTCCGGACCGCGGCGGAATTTTTGATGTGCTGCTCGGCTTGGTAAGAAAAGGTCTAGGCGGAAAAGCCGGCGACGGAAAACAATTCATTTCGTGGATACACGAAACTGATTTTATAAATGCGATTCGATTCGTAATTGACCGCGAAGAAATTTCGGGCGTTGTAAATTTCGCGTCGCCGAATCCTCTGCCGAATGAAAAATTCATGCGAATTCTTCGCGAAGCTGCCGGAGTTCCAATCGGTCTTCCCGCAACCAAATGGATGCTCGAACTCGGCGCGATCTTTATGCGAACTGAAACGGAACTTATTTTGAAAAGCAGACGCGTTTTGCCGACTCGGCTTCTTCAGTCAGGTTTCAAATTTCAATTTTCTGATTGGAAAGATGCGGCGAGGGAGCTTTGCGCGCGGTCGCGCGTTTGATATCCGTATGCGAGTTGTCATTTCAATTTTTCTTTCAGTTGTCACGGCGACAAGTTCTCTTGGTCAATGGACGAGAATTCCGGTCGAGACAAAGACGAGTCTTCGCGGTTTGTCCGTGGTTAACGAAAACATCATTTGGGCGAGTGGAACCGACGGAACTTTTTTGAACACTGTTGACGGCGGAAAGAATTGGACGGTAGGAAAAATTTCAGGCGCCGAAAATCTAGACTTCCGCGATATCGAAGCTTTCGATGCGAACACCGCCTATGTCTTGAGTATCGGCAACGGAGATTCTTCGCGAATATATAAAACATCTGACGGTGGGAAAAGTTGGAGGCTGCAGTTCAAAAATACAAACGAAAAGGCATTCTTCGATGCGCTCGCTTTTTCGGATTCGCAAAACGGAATCGCGATGAGCGATCCGGTCGAAGGGTTTTATTTTCTCATCGCGACAAACAACGGCGGCGAAACATGGAAGCGCATCGGCGAAGATAAAATGCCGCGCGCGATAAATGGCGAAGCGGCATTTGCCGCGAGCGGAACGTGTCTTATTACACAAGGCGCAAAAAACGTTTTTCTTGTGTCGGGCGGAAACGCCGCGCGCGTGTTTCGCTCGGAGAATCGCGGCTTGAGTTGGTTTGTCGTCGAAACTCCGATCACCAAAGGAACCCAAGGCAGCGGAATTTTTTCGATCGCGATGTGGGATAAAAAACGCGGCGTGATCGTCGGCGGCGATTACGAGAAGCCGGATGCAACGACGAACAATCTCGCATTCACGCGCGACGGTGGAAAAACCTGGAAGCTTGCGAACGGTCTCGGCGGTTATCGTTCGGGAGTTTCATATATAGACAAGACGATGATTCTCGCGGTAGGCGCGAGTGGTTCCGATATTTCCCGCGATGGCGGAACAACCTGGAAGAATCTCGACAAAGAAAACTACAACGCGGTCGCGGCAAAAGGTCGTGACGCGATTTGGGCAGTCGGCCAGAATGGATTGTTGGCGAAATTTTCTTTGAACTAATTCGTATGAAAAATCTCATTGCACTTTGTTTTGTCATCGGA
>DAITAB010000072.1:0-10923 GCA_036824525.1 Pyrinomonadaceae bacterium | reverse complement strand
CCGTATGGATCATTCCATTCAGGAAAGTACCGGTCGCCACGACCACACTTTTTGCGCCTAACTTCCGGGTATCTTGCATTTCAACGCCGATGATCGACTTGTTTTCGACGATTAAACGAACCACCATTCCTTGGCGAAGATAGAGGGAAGAAATCTCCTCTAGAGTGCGGCGGATCTCTTTTCGGTAAAGTGATCTATCTGCTTGAGCCCGTGGACTTTGCACTGCAGGACCGCGCGATCGATTGAGCAAGCGAAACTGAATTCCCGTGCGATCAATCACACGCCCCATTATTCCGCCTAATGCATCAATTTCGCGAACGAGGTGACCTTTTGCGATTCCTCCAACAGCAGGATTACAAGACATCTGTCCGATAAGATCCAGATTGAGAGTGACGAGCGCAGTCTTCGCGCCAAGGCGCGCGGAAGCCGCAGCCGCTTCACAGCCGGCATGTCCCGCACCGATTACGATCACGTCAAAATTCTCGTCAAACATATTTTTCGTAAAAAAATATCAGCTCGACTAATTTACAACGATCCGTTGACTTACGCTACACAGTCACAAAAAAGTTGCTTGAGTTCTGAGATTCGTAGCTGCTTTTCCGTATTGCGAACGCAAAAACGTGGCCGGTGATGGCTGACTAAGACGGGAATTTTGTCATGTTTAATTTTCGATTAATCAATGCCCAAAGTATTTTCTGACATGTCCGCTAATAAAATTCAAAAGCCCTTCGTTCATTTCGGTGTGAATCGGAAGCGACAAAACCGACCCACAGAGTTTTTCAGTAATTGGTAATTCAAAACCTTTCTTTACAAAGGGCGCAAAAGCTTTTTGTCGATAGAGCGGCACCGGATAGTAGATCATCGAAGGAACACCATTTTCGTCCAAATGTTTTTGCAATTCCGCGCGCTTTCCGTTTTTTACTTGCAGCGTGTATTGATGAAAAACGTGTGTGGAGCTTTTTTCGCGAACCGGTGTTTGTAGTTCTTCAATGCCGGAAAATGCTTCGTCGTAAAACTTCGCCGCTCTCGCTCGCGCGGCGCAATACTCATCCAGGTGTTTCAGTTTTACGTTTAAAATCGCCGCCTGAATTGAATCAAGTCGCGAGTTAACGCCGATTATTGAATGATAGTAGCGCTCGGATTGTCCATGGTTTGCAATCATGCGAAGTCGATCCGCGATCACATCATCGTTAGTAAACATCGCGCCGCCATCGCCATAGCAACCGAGATTCTTTGATGGAAAAAACGAGGTGCATCCGATATGTCCGATTGTTCCGGTTTTCTTTCGCGTTCCGTTTCTTGAGATATAGTCCGCACCGATCGCTTGCGCGTTGTCTTCGATTACGAACAACCCGCGTTTTTCCGCGAGCTGCATAATCGGTTCCATATCGCAGCTCTGTCCAAAAAGATGCACCGGCACTATCGCTTTCGTTTGAGGAGTTATCGCCGCTTCGATTATTTCCGCGGTAACGTTAAAGGTGTTCGCATCAACCTCGACCATTACGGGTTGCAATCCCAAAAGTCCAATCACCTCAGCTGTTGCAACATAGGTAAAAGAAGGAACGATCACTTCATCGCCGCGTTTCAAACCCAAAGCCATCAGAGCAATTTGCAGCGCGTCAGTTCCATTCGCGCAGGGCACAACGTGCTTTATCTTCAAATATTCTTCGAGCGCTTTCTGAAAATTCTTTACGTCGGGACCATTAATAAAAGCGGTAGATTCAAGGCAACGCAAAACTGCTTCGTCAATTTCGGTTTTGAGTTTTTTGTACTGGCTTCCCAGATCAACCATCTGAATCTGATTCATAAAATTTTCCGTTCGAAAGTAAAAAGTTATTACAGCCTAATAATTCGACTCTTGTCCAACGACGCGCACGAGATTAACCGTTAATTCTAAAAATCTCGATAGCGCTGTGTGGATTCTACGAGAATCCCGCCGAACCAAATGTTACCGCTATACTGAAAAGGGAATCATGAAAACGAAATTTCCCAGCGAAGGATTGCCCGCCGCAATCCAGAAACACTTGCCTTAGAATTCTCATCCACATAAAATCGACCGTAAATGCAAATTCGCAGCCTCCTATCCTCTACCGCTGAACGCCTCGGCATAATATCTTTGGCACGATCGCTTTTGGTTCGCGATGGAAGATTCGCGCTTATGTTTCACCGCGTTTCAAGTCGAAGGTATGCGGATATACCAGACGAACTTCAGCCTCATCATTCGGTTGAAGAGTTCCGACAAGTGTTGAGCTGGATTGAGAAACGATTTTCGTTCCTGACGGTCGAAGATTATTTATTCGACAGGAAACCAGGTGTGTTGCTCACATTTGATGACGGACATGCTGACAACTTTACCAATGTGTTACCCGTTCTGGCAGAATTCAACGCACCGGGATTGTTTTTCGTCGCGACGCAACATGTGCAGGCACCTCGCAACTGGTTGCATTTTACGAGAAAACACGCGCTTCAGAGTTGGGGAAAGGAATCCGCAGTGCCGGAAGAATTTGCGCGCGATTGCTACGACGGACTCTCCGAAGAACAACTCAAAGAACTCGCGCGAAGTCCTCTGGTAACTATCGGATCACATACGATAAGCCACCCATCGCTTCCAACTTGTTCGCCGGAAGAGTTAGATAAGGAACTAATTGAATCTCGCCAATACTTAGAAAAAGTTATCGGACAAGATGTCGATTACTTTGCTTACCCTTTCGGTAACTATAACCGGCAAGTTGCTGAAGCTGCGAAAAACGTCGGTTACCGAGCCGCGTTTGCTGTGAATTCAAACAACGTAGGGCTTTCCGATTACGAGATTCCGCGTATCGGAATTTATCAAGCGGGATCGCCTTACTTAAACACCAAAATGAGCGGTCTTCACCGTCCGCCATTGAAAGGTCCGGCTTTGAAGACGAAAGTCTAACGGAAGCGAAATCAAAAGCAGTCTCTACTTTCCGATGCAAAAAGTAGCGAAGATCCGGGTGAGGATATCTTCGGTTGTAGTTTCGCCGGTGATTTGTCCGAGAAGCCGCATCGCATTGTGTAATCCGATCAAGACGATCTCCTCGCTCTTTTTTTCATCGAGCGACTCGAGCGAATTTTCAATCTCGCTTTTTGCGCGCAAAAGAAGATCGTGATGACGCGCGTCTGAAACAAGAAAACCGCCGGTAAAATCATTGTCGGTAGAAAAAGGTTCTACGATCGCGCGCTTAAGATCTTCGAGACCGGTTCCGGCAATCGCGGAAATATCTACGACTTTTGATTTCGAATTCGCAAACTGATTTTTAATCGAATCTCTTGCGCTGCTTCCATTCGAACACAAATCAATTTTGTTTATCGCGATTACGGTTTCGAGTTCCGAAGATTCGCGCAACACTTCTTCATCTTCTCTTGTAATTTCAGCCGAAGCGTCCAAAACGACAATTACCAAATCCGAATCCGCCATGGCGCGTTTTGCGCGCGCGACTCCGAGCGTTTCTACAACGTCCGTCGCTTCATGAAGACCTGCCGTATCGGTTAACGACACGGGAATATTTTTGATCGTAATCCGTTCGTGAAGACTATCGCGAGTAGTCCCTGCGATGTCCGTCACAATCGCGCGTTCGCTTCCGAGCAGAGCATTGAACAACGACGATTTTCCGACATTCGGACGACCCGCTATCGTTACACGCAAACCTTCGCGCAAGAGTTTTCCGGCGCGAAAAGTCGCGGCAAGTTTTTCGATTTGCGTAGCAATCTCCCGAAGTTTCTCTTTTACGTTTTCAGTCTCAACATCGGGAAGATTATCTTCCACAAACTCGAGCGAGGATTCGAGCAAAACAATCACATCTAGCAGCTCAAGTTTCAGTGGCTGCAGCGAATTCGAAAGCTCGCCGCGAAGTTGCCTTACGGCTTGCCGCGCGGAAGCGTTCGTTTGCGCGTCAATCAAATCGCGAATTGCTTCAGCTTGCGTAAGATTTATTTTTCCGTGGCTAAGCGCGCGCAAGGTAAATTCGCCGGCTTCGGCTAACCTCGCATCGAGCTTCAAACACAGATCGATAATTTGACGTATAAGAACCGGCGAACCGTGAGAGCTGATTTCAACTACATCTTCGCCGGTGAAGGAATTCGGCGACTGAAAATAAGTAACGACGACTTCATCGAGAAGTTCGTGTGACTCGATATCGAAAATTTCTTTAACGGTTGCAAAACGCGGTTGAGGTTTAAATTTGCGGTCGCGTGTGAGTTCCCGCGTTATTTCGAGCGCACGAATTCCGCTGAGACGTATCACGGCAATTCCGCTTCGTCCGATCGGAGTTGAAAGTGCGACGATTGTTTCGCTCACAAAAAGATCTGTGATAGGTGATAGGTGATAGGTAATAAGTGAAAAGAAAAAACTATCCGAGACTTGTGCAAGTAGCGATGTGCGGCGACAACAATGAAGAAAGCCTTTCCCGTCACCTATCACTTATCACTTTTCGTTATTCGCTACTTCAGGCTCACCCGCAATCTTCTATCACGACCGGCTCCGACTGATTCCGTAAGCAAATCCGCTTCCTTTTCGAGCGAAAGGTGAATAATGCGTCGCTCGGCAGAATTCAAAGGACCAAAAGTAAATGGATTACTGGTTTTTCTTACGTTGTCGGCGGCGAATCGTCCCATCGCGTGCAGTTCCGCACGGCGCGTTTGACGAAAGCCTTCAGCATCGCAGATAAATCGTTTCTCGCGCGGGATTTCGCGACCGTAAACCTGAAATAAAATCGTTTCAAATGCATCGAGAAGTTCACCGCCTTCATTCAAAAGCATCGGCGCATCTTTTCCACGCAAATCAAAAATGTATCCTTCTTCATTTTCTGAAGACGATAATTCCAGTTCGAATCCAAGGTCGCGAATCACTTCGCTCAGAAATTCGCGGGCTTTTTCCGGAGTCTCTTCCATAATCTTACGAAGTTTGAAGTTTGGCTTTCTTCAAATTTTTTGCCGCGCTTTTTTCGTCGGTAGGCGGCTCGTTTGTCTTGTTCAAACGATTAATTATGAACTGTTGAATGAAGCTTACGATGTTTCCGCAAAACCAGTAAAGCAACAAACCCGATGAAGTTCCCCACATCACGAAGAGCATCATCGCGGGCATCATATAAGTCATCATCTTCTGCTGCATTTTTTGTTCGTCGGTAATCGCGGGCGTGGTCGGCGTCAAAACCATCGAACCAGCCATCGAGCCGGCAAACAGAAACTCGAGCAGATGCCAGGGATCACCCGCCGAAAGATCAGGCAACCACAAAAACGAAGCATGACGAAAATCCAGCGAGATGGTCACCGCAACATAAAGCGCAATGAAAAGCGGAATTTGCATGAGCAAAGGCAGACATCCGCCAAGCGGAATCGCGCCCTTCATCATCTTCAACTGTTCCATCTGAACTTCGCGCATTCGCGGATCATCCGCCGGAACACCTTTCCGCTGGAGCTCTTTCATTCGCTCCTGCACCTCTTTCATCTTCGGCGCATTTGCCGAAGCTTTTTTGAAAGATTTTGATTGGTACCAACGAAGAGGGAAAAACAATGAATAGAAAATCAGCGTGAAAATTATGATTGCGATTCCGTAATTCCCGACGAAACCATAGATCTTGTTCAGAGTCCAAAGAAGCGGAACAGCTATTGGTTTGGTAATCACCTTTAGGTAACCGAAGTTGATGAAGTCTTCGATATCAACCGCGCGACCGGATTCCTTTGAGAGTCGTTCGTTGTACTCCGAAAGCGTAAAGTAGTCTTTCGACCCGGTGTAAATATTATTCATCGAACCATCGGAATTCACCGGAACGTAAGCAGTCAAGAGATGCTTGGTGACTTTTGTAGTTTGATTACGAAGCACCCAGGCAAAAACGCCACTGTAAAATGGAGCGACGTCCACCTCGTATTTCGTTGATCGATACTCGATCGATGGAGCGGGTTGTGCCGGCACTAGCGCCATTCCAAAATACGTGTCGCCCACCGCTGCCCAATCCGCCTGTCCATCAATTTTAATATTTCCGGAATCGCCCGAGGTGATCATCGAAGCCGCAGTATGTCTTTCGGCTTTTCCGTTTTTGTAAACGACGGCTTCGGGTTCGATGTGGTAGTAGTTATTAACTTCGATCGCCTGGTCGCCGATGCTCGGACCGACCAGAATCTTCGTGTTCGGAATCGGCGCGGAATTTCGCGTCGCTTTCACCGAAAGACCGGTCACATAACTATCCGCGTGAAAAACAAAACTCTTCGTTACTTCTAAACCGCTCGGATCTTGTAAAACGAAATCAATCTGTTTCGACTCGGAGTCTTTTAGAGTGATCGTGTCTTCCACTTCGGAAACACGGAAATTCCGGTCGTTAATTAACAAGTCTAAATTTGCGTCGTCGGTCGCGAGCTGAAAAGGAACTGCGCGCGGAACTTGTTTCAATCCAACAAGCGAAACCAGCTCAAGCGGTTTCTTAACCGTATCGGTTGATCCATCGGCGGCGAGAATTTGCTCATGTTGCTTATGAACATTCTTCACGAGAATCCAGCTCGTCGCGACTGCGCCTTTTGTATCAAGCTTCACTTCGTAGATTGGCGATTTAATGGTGATCGTCTTGTTGGGATTTGTGTCAGGCGCAATTGCTGAAGGCAATGTGACCGTCGCCGGTTGCGGTCCAGCTATCGGAGCGGTAGGCGGCGCTGGCGTTTGCGTTGCGACCGCCACATTGGCATTTGGTTCAACCGGCTTTGGCTTGGGAGCGAAAAAGTATGACCAAGCAAAAAGCACGCCCATCGAAAGCGTTGCGGCAAGTAAAAATCTCGATTGACTGGATTGTTTCTGGTCGTCCATCTAAATACTTAATCTATAAAACCGGATCGAAACCACCTTTACTGAATGGCTGGCAACGTAAAACTCTTTTCGCGCTCAGCCATACTCCCCGAATCGCACCGTATTTCGAAACCGCTTCACTGGCGTATTCCGAACAAGTTGGCGTAAACCGACACGCTGACGGCAAAAAAGGCGAAACAAACGCCTTGTAAATCCTCAAAAATTCCAAAACCAAAAACTTCATGGCTGATTTTGAGATTCAAAAGCGACGTTTGATTCGCCTTCCAAAATGCGCGTCTCAACCGCTTTTACGTTTGCGACAATCTTCTGAAAATCCGCGAGTGGTTTTTCAAGCTTCGTTCGCAAAATAACCCGCCTTACATTCACCACCCAGTCATACGAAAACTTGAGCTGCGAAAGTTCCGATTTGCTTAACCGAAACGTTTCCCTTACAAGTCTCTTCGCTCGATTTCTCAGATGAGCTTTTCCAATGGCGTTTTTCGAAGCGGTAACACCAAGCCGTTGCGTACCCGTATCGGTCCTCAGCAAAAATACGCTCAGATACGTTCCGTTAAAACGTTTTCCTTCGGCATACGCGCGACGAAAATCCGACGACTTTCTTACGCGGTCATCTTTCGGAAAATCAAAACGCACTATTGATAATGAAATGGCGTAAGTCGCTTTCTTCCTTTAGCGCGGCGGCGTTTCAAAACGGCACGACCGTTTTTCGTCGCCATGCGCGCGCGAAATCCGTGCTTCTTTGCACGTCTGCGATTATTTGGTTGATAAGTTCTCTTAGGCATAAAAACGTAATCCCCTCACTCGAAAGTGAAAACGCCGAGTTTACGTAGAAAAGACGCCGATGTCAAAAGATCGCAACGAAAAAACCCACATATTATGCCGCCGCAAGAGTATTTGCCTTCACGCCTGATTTGGCGCAAATCTGCTTAAGCGCCTCAACATAAAGCTTATGTTCCTCCGCCAAAATCCGTGCCGAGAGACTTTCGACCGTGTCACCCTTTAATACCGGGACGGATTTCTGCTCGATGATCGGTCCGTGATCGAGTTCTTCGTCAACAAAATGCACTGTACAGCCCGAAACCTTCACACCGGCTTCAAGCGCTTGCCTTTGCGCATCTAACCCTTTGAAATCAGGCAATAAACTCGGATGAATATTAACAATTCTATGCTGAAACGCCTGCACAAATTCTCTCGACAAAAGCCGCATATAGCCCGCGAGACAGACTAGTTCGACCCTTTTTTCACGGAGTCTTCCAATTATTTCGGCATCATGTTCAATTCGCGAACGACCGCGGCGTTCAATCACACAAGTCTCGATTCCAAGTTCGCGTGCCTTCGTCAAACCGATTGCGTTTGCCTGATCGGAAATAACGATCGCGACCTCGGCGCCGGGAATTTCTCCGCGCTTCGCCGCTTCGACGATCGCGACCATGTTCGATCCACGCCCCGATATCAGTATTCCAATTCTCATATTTTCGTACGCGACAATTTATTCCTTAACGATCTTCACGACTTTTTCTCCACTAACGACTCTCCCGATTTCAAAACACTCGCGAAAATTAGATTGCAAGACTTCTTTATCACCTAAAGCGCAAATCAAAACCATTCCAATTCCCATATTGAACGTGCGAAACATTTCCTTGTCATCAAGCTTTCCTGCATCCTGTAAGACACCGAAGATGGGAAGCTCGGTCCAGCTTCCACGTTTGATCTCGACCCCGACGCCTTCCGGTAGGATGCGCGGAATATTCTCCAATAATCCGCCGCCGGTGATATGTGCGAGACCTTTGATCATTCCCGAATTCAGTAATGGTGCGATTTCGCGAAGATAGCTCTTATGCGGACGCAAAAGCACGTCTCCCAACTTCTCATTACCCAATCCTGTTAATGCCGTATTTACACCGTAACTACATTTCTCGAAAAGCAACTTTCGCGCGAGCGAATAACCGTTTGTATGCAGTCCATTCGATGCCAATCCGAGTAACACATCGCCATCTTCAATCAACTTTCCATCGATAACGTTTTCTTTATCGACAGATCCAACGATAAAACCTGCCAAATCGTATTCACCATGTAGATACATTGAAGGCATTTCGGCGGTTTCGCCGCCCAAAAGAACGCAACCACTCTCTTTACAAGCTTTCGCCATACCCGAAACGACCGTTGCAGCGACTTCCGGGTCCAGTTTTCCCGTGGCGAAGTAATCCATAAAGAAGAGCGGTCGCGCGCCCTGAACCAAAATGTCGTTTACGCAATGGTTCACGAGATCCTCACCGATCGTGTCGTGACGATTCGCCATCTGCGCGATTTTCAGTTTTGTTCCGACTCCATCAGCGGAAGCGACCAAGACCGGCGATTTCATGCCGGGAAAACTCGCGTCGAACATACCGCCGAAGCTTCCGATCTCCGTAAGCGTTTTTGAATTAAAGGTTGAACGAGCCAGTTCTTTAATCAATGAAACTGTTCGATTTGCGTTGTCAATCGAAACACCCGAGTCAGCGTAAGTGATCGACGATGATTTTGCTTTTGTCATTTTCGAAAATTATAGTTCGACAATCGCTTGGAAGCTATTCGGAAAGCGCGTTAAATTCGTTGACTAACTTGAATCGTAGAACTAGCATCTTTTACTTATTAGCTGATTCGCCAATTGAAGAAGAGGTTGAAATGAGTTTCACATTAGTAGACTTAGGAACCGGTGGTTTGGAATTTCGCGCGAGTGCCTGGACATGGAAACCCGCGCTGGAAATTATTAAGAGCTTTAATATTTTGGACAACACGGATATTCGTCGCATCGGACAAAGCGCGACCGGTTTTTCGATAACGCAAGCCGACGCACACGCGATCGGCGCAAAAATTCGCGACGAAGTTTTGCCGAAGCTTAAACCAAACAAGAGAATTTTTTCCGATCTCACAATTACAGACACTCCCGACGACGGAACTTTCTATCGAAGCCACGACGAGCAGTGGAAGAACTACAGCGCAAATTATCAGTGGCTGGAAGATTTTGCGGATTTCTGTTTGCGCAGTAAAGGCTTTCAAGTTTTTTGATGGAATCTCTTTCCGAAATTTTTCAGCCACTATCCAGCTTTCTAAAACTTCTGTGGGTTCAAATTGCGTTGCTCGTGATTTTCGCCACCGTTCATGGTTATGCCGGCGCGTGG
The DNA here is from genome assembly GCA_036824525.1 of Pyrinomonadaceae bacterium. Classification (GTDB taxonomy): domain Bacteria; phylum Acidobacteriota; class Blastocatellia; order Pyrinomonadales; family Pyrinomonadaceae; genus DAITAB01. The sequence continues at coordinate 948 of DAITAB010000072.1, read as the reverse complement.
CTGGCAGTGAGAATGCTTTTCCGTCCGCGTAAACCGGTAAAACTTTTCGGTCTCACAATTTTCCCGCAAGGAATGATTCCAAAACATCGGGAGCGACTTGCGAGCGCGATCGGTCGCGCCGTAGGCGAAGAATTGGTATCGCAGGAAACGCTGGTTGAAGAACTTTTCGGAAAAGATTTTCTCCGCACCAGAATTCAGACGTTCGTTGATTCCTTCGCCGATCAATTACTTTCGAAAGATTATCCGTCGTTAATCGAATCGGTGCCCTCTAATATTCGCGGCGTAATGCTGGACACAATTTCGGCGCTTCAGCTAAAAGTGGCAGCGCATGTTTCCGATGTATTGAAGAGTGAAGAGACCGCCATCGCGATAGATAAATTTGTCGGTCGCCGGATTGAAGAGTTTTTTTCAAAACAAGTTTCAGAAACAGTTGATGATGAAGCCTTGAACGAAGTCCTGAGTGTGTTGGAAAGTCGCCTGAGGAGTGTATTGCATGAAAAAGTCTTCGAGGAGAATACGACCGAATTTATCAATCGCCGAATCGACGATCTAGTTAATTCCGAAACACATCTGGGCGACATGTTCACCGCCGACGCCATCGAACTTCTGAAAGCGCGTGCCGGGGAACAGATAAATCCACTCATACACCAATTGACGGAACTCGCGACAGCCGAACGCACGCGAAATCAAATCGCCTCGCTTATCAAACATGAAGTTCACGATTACTACGAAGCCTTGCCTTTCTTCAAAAAGCTTTTTGTTTCGCGCCATCACCTCCTCGGTGAGGTCGATGATCTCGTAAACGAGACTCTACCGAAACGCCTCGAAGAAACCCTCCGCGGCGAATTTTTCGCGGCAGAAGCGAAAGGCTTTCTGGACACGGCGATTAACAACGCCATGGCTAGAAGAATGGACGAAGTAATCGGACAAATCTCGCCTGACCAACTT
>DAITAB010000258.1:0-3308 GCA_036824525.1 Pyrinomonadaceae bacterium | reverse complement strand
GTCGAACACAAAATCGTCGGAATTCTCTTCGAGCGGAAGATTTTCCAAAACCTCACGACGAAACGCCCGGAATCCCGTGTGATACTCGCTAAGCTTTTGGCTAATCAATAAATTCTGAAAAAGAGTAAGGAAACGATTAGCGATATATTTGTAAACCGGCATTCCGCCGCGGATGGCGCCATTGCCCAAGATTCTTGAACCCAATACGACATCGTAGTCTCCATAAGCAATCATTCCCGCCATCGGTACGATTAGACTCGGTGAATACTGATAATCCGGATGAACCATAACGATGATATCCGCGCCGCGGCTGAGCGCTTCGCGATAACAAGTTTTCTGATTTCTACCATATCCAAAGTTTTGATTGTGTTGAAACACCTTCAGCCCCAACCCTTTCGCAACTTCAACTGTTTCGTCTGAGCTCGCATCGTCAACCAGTAAAATATCGTCAACCAGATCGCGCGGAATTTCCGCGACGGTTTTTTTTAACGTCTGTGCCGCATTAAACGCAGGCATTACTACTATTATCTTTTTACCGTTGAGCATTTACTTAATCTTCATCAAACTACCTTGGGCGCTGATACTTTGCGAAGAATTTCGTGCAACTTGTTCAGCTTTCGAAAACGCCCGAAGGAAATTCTCACCTAAGACTTTGCGGATTTCCTTTTCCGTATAACCGCGCCGAAGCATTTCGTAAGTAACCAAAACGAGGTCTTCCATTCCGTTCATTCCTTTGGGGAGAAGCGGAACACCGTCGTAATCCGAGCCAATGCCTATGATGTCAATACCCGCAACTTTCTTGATGTGATCAATGTGATCAACGATTCGCGTGTAGCTTGGCACCTCAATCGGATTTTCGGCGAGGAGTTTTCGCTCGGCTTCATTGAATGCTCGTTTGTCATCTTTATATTTTTCGCGGAGCGAATCGAGTTGCGGCTTAAGTTTCGCGGTTCGGGCATTTTCATCGTCGTTAAATTCTTTATCGAGAAAAGCGGGATAAAAATTTATCATTATCACACCGCCGTTTTTAGCAACCCGCTTGAGAATTTCGTCTGGCACATTGCGCGTATGGTCGGCAACTCCGCGAGCCGATGAATGCGAAGCGATAATAGGTGCGGTCGAAACATCTAAAACATCGCTCATCACTTTGACTGAAACGTGGGAAATATCAACCAACATACCGAGTCGGTTCATTTCCTTTACGACTTCTTTGCCAAAGGTTGAAAGTCCATTGTTTTTCAATTCACCGCGATGCGCATCCGCCCAATCATGAGAAACATTGTGCGTTAAGGTCATATACCGAATACCGAGACGATAAAAATTGCGGAGCGCATAAAGTGAATTCTCAATCGCGTAACCACCTTCGATTCCCATAAGGGCGCAAATCTTTTTCTGTTTTTTTGCTCGGCGAATTTCTTCAGCGGTAGTGCATGACATCAACATCTCCGGGTGCTTTTCGACTTCGCGGTTTGTCGCATCGATTAATTCCATCGCGCGCCGCATCGATCCGCCGGTTTTTAATGTTTCACCCGAAACGTAAATCGAAAAAAATTCGCCGGTGATCCCTGACATTCTAAAACGGCTCAAATCGGTATGAAACGGGTCACCGTCTTGGTGGGATTTGCCCATCGAATTTGTGACCAAATCGAAATCTTCGTCAAACATTGGCGAAGTTATGTCATTGTGTCCGTCAACGATAATCGCCTTTCGGTGAAGTTTCAGCGCCTTTGCCCAGAGCGCTTTATCGTAATCGCCCGTCGGTGGGGATTGCGCATTTAATCCGGTGAGAAAAATCAAGACGAGTAGCGACGAGAAAAATAGTTTTGTTTTCATAATGCTCCCGAAGCGTTTTGGAGATGATTGATACGGCAGAGTATAAACGACGAAGCGAATCGCTGTCACAGGTAAATTGCGCCCGTATTTGGTAACGAAGGAAATTCACGAATGGGAAACGAAAAACTTATACGATCACTCAGTCGTAAAGACATAACGGCGATTGCGATTAATACCGTAATCGGCGCGGGAATTTTCGGTTTACCTTCAAAGATTGCAGCGTTGATCGGGAGCTACAGCCTTATCGCATTTGTTGTTTGCGCGTTGATTGTCGCGCTGATCGTAATTTGCTTCGCGGAAGTTGCGAGTCGGTTTCAGAATACCGGTGGAATGTATCTTTACGCCAAGCATGCTTTCGGTTCAGCAATAGGGTTTGAGGTCGGATGGTTGTATTGGTTTGTAAGGGTTACTACCTTTGCCGCCAACTGCAATCTGCTACTGAGTTATTTGGCGTTTTTTATTCCCGGCGTCAATGAAGGTGTCTTGAGGGTTACGCTCATTGCCTTGATAGTCGGGCTCATCGGGCTCGTTAATTTTTTGGGAGTCAGGGAGTCAACGATCCTGACAAATATCTTCACCATCGGAAAATTATTACCGCTGTTGATATTTGTTTCGGTGGGAATGTTTTTTGTTCAGCCGACGAACTTTAATTTCTCGGAAGTGCCGGAATTCGACTCTTTCTCAAAAGCCGTTTTGCTTTTGATTTATGCTTACGTCGGCTTTGAAGCGGCGGTAATTCCGGCAGGCGAAATGAAAAATCCGGGCAAAGATGTTCCTTTCGCATTGCTATCGGCGCTGGCGGTGGTGGCGTTTTTATTTTTCGTCGTTCAGGTGGTTTCTCTTGGGACTCTTCCTGAACTGGCAAAATCCGAAAGGCCTTTGGCAGATGCGGCGAGCCTTTTTCTCGGAAGTTTTGGCGCGGGCTTTATTGCCATCGGCGCCTTGATTTCAATTTTCGGAAATCTAAACGGCGGCTTCCTTTCGGCTACGCGAATTCCTTTCGCAATGTCTGAACAAAAAGAATTGCCGTCTTTTGTCGGACAAATCCACCCAAAATTTAGCACTCCATATATCTCAATATTCTTAACATCGTTGTCGATTTTCGTACTTACAATCCAGTCCTCTTTTATTTCGGCACTGACGATCAGCACGATTACGCGTCTCCTGGTTTACGCAACAACGTGTGCGGCGCTTCCGGTTTTACGTCGCCGCGAGAAAATATCGCCCGCGCAGTTTCATGCGCCTTTTGGAAATTTCATGGCATTAGGTTCGCTGATCTTGATTGGATGGTTGCTTGCGAACGCGGATTACTCAAAAGAGGGACTCGTATTCATCGGGGCGGTATTAGCAGGATTTGTGATTTATTTTCTGGGAAACGTCCGGCAAAAAACGGCGAGTTCGAACTAGTCGATTTGCCGTTCGCTTATCAACCTCAATCCATCGAGCAACAGATTCTCGTCAAAGATGTCAATTGA
>DAITAB010000257.1:0-3312 GCA_036824525.1 Pyrinomonadaceae bacterium | reverse complement strand
CCACATAAAACCGAGATTAGTAAGAACAAGTGGTGCGACGATAAAAAGCATTATGTTGAAAAGCAACGCAAAAATTATCGAGCCGATTGCACCTGCCGCTTGTTTCGGTTTTGCTTTCGATTTTGCCGGCATGGTTACTTTCACCGGTGCTTTCGTAAAGTTTTCGTCGAAGGTTCCTTCAACCAACGCCGGTTCGCCGGCGAAAGATTTTTGCGCAATCATTTCCTCGCGAGCTGGCGAATCTTCTTCATAAATGTTCGCCGAAAAATTCAGAGCTTTCACACCGAGCGCCATCGATTGAATCAAAGTCGCGCCGCCGCGCAATACCGGAATATCGAGCCACTTATATGTATCGCTCCACTTCGGAAGGCGCTCCGCGGTATGCACGATCGTTCCATCGGATTTGCGTACCGCGATCGCGTATGCGCTCGGAGTTCGCATCATCACGCCTTCGATCACTGCTTGTCCGCCGACGATCAGATCGCGCTCGATCGCCAGAAATAATGAGAGAAATCGTTTCATATTTTTATAAATCGTAAAAAATTCAAAAATAAAAATGCCGCGCTGATTTTGGTTATTGCGCATCTCGGGAAAACACACTCCGAAGGACGCGCGCCAAAAGGCGACGGCATGAATTTTTGTTTAGCTAATGTTGGAAACAATTTCGCTTCACAAATCGAATTATTTCTTGGCGTAGCGTTTTTTGAAACGATCTACGCGTCCGGCTGTATCAACGAGTTTCTGCTTTCCGGTAAAAAACGGATGACACTCCGAACAAATTTCGACGTGTAATTCTTCTTTCATCGTCGAGCGCGTCTTGAATTTATTTCCGCATGCACACGCGACGGCAATTTCCTGATAATTGGGATGAATTTCTGCTTTCATTTCTCAATACACCTTACAGTTGATAATTTGCGGCTTTCTGCAAACAAGAATAATACGTTTTGCCCCATAAAAAGGCAAATTTTCGGCGAAAACGCAACCTTAGCGTTCAATATCGATAACGAATCGCCGCTCGGACAACGGGATCAATTGTTGAGTAAATGAGACTTTGAGCGACGTGAGTTTGTCACAAACCGCATTGCCGCTAAATATGACGAGGCGTTTTTTCCCCGACCAACGGATAAGTTCGGAGAGCTTTTCGGGAAGCTTTTCAAGCGCGCGCGTTGTAACAATCTGAACATTTGGCGCGGTGGTTTCTTCGAATCGTTTGTTGATAATCCGCGCACGTTTCTCGAGTTGTAGTTCTGAAATTGCGTTCGAAAGAAAATCCGCTTTCTTTATTTTAGATTCGATCAGATTTGCGCGAAGATCTTCGCGAACAATCAAACACGGCAGCGACGGCAAGCCCGCACCCGCGCCGACATCTGCAAAGCTCGAATTCTTTGGAAGATATCTTAGAAGAAACAGCGATTCGAGAATGTGTCGCACGGCGAATTCCTCTTCCGAACACGGACCGACAAGGTGAAGCAAGACGTTATGCTTTTGAACTAATTGAAAGTAATCGGCAAGCGCGGAGATTTTTTCATCGGCGAGATTCAGATCGAAAGCGGATTCGTGAGTTTTTATTGCCGAGATGAAAGCGTTTCGCTTCATTTGAAGATTTTTTGGTGCGGACGAGAAGAATCGAACTTCCACGAGATTGCTCCCACAGGCTTCTGAGACCTGCGCGTCTACCAGTTCCGCCACGTCCGCACGGACGCGAATATGCATCATACGGATTCGATTCTGAACTATCAAGAAATGAACGTGAAATGTCGTTGATGTTATATTTGTCGCGATGAAAACGGAGTCTTCGTTAAACCTGGAAAAGAATTACAACGAAGTGAATCGTCGTATAGAAGCGGCAGCCCGACGCGCTGGAAGAGACGCAGGCGAGATTAAGCTCATCGCCGTAAGCAAGACTCATCCGGCGTTACTCGTAAGCGAAGCTGCAAAACTTGGTCTGTGGCGTTTTGGTGAAAATAAGATAAAGGAAGCCGAACTGAAAATCGCCGAGCTTCGCGATCAAAATTTCGAATGGCATTTGATCGGTCATCTGCAATCCAATAAGGCACGAAGAGCGGTGAAACTCTTTGATGTAATTCACACTCTCGATTCAATTGAACTCGCAGAGAGACTTGAGCGTATTTGTGAGGAAGAGCAGCGCAGGGAATTGCGTGTGCTAATACAGGTTGATCTTGCGCGCGAGGCGGCAAAATCCGGCATCGCTGAAGAAGAATTGCCGGCTTTGGCGGAATATTTGCGAAAGTGTATTAGATTGAAATTCGAAGGTTTAATGATACTGCCGCCGTATTTTGAGAACACAGAAGATGTTCGACCGTTTTTCAAAAAACTGCGCGCGCTCCGCGATGATTTTCGCCAGCGAGAATTTTTCGACGAAAATATTGGCGAGCTTTCCATGGGAATGTCGCACGATTTCGAGGCTGCGATTGAGGAAGGTGCGACCATTTTGCGACTCGGAACGGTAATTTTCGGTGCACGAGAAGATAAAAAATGATTTCGATTTTACCAACGATATATAACGTAATTTATCTGGCTGTTGTGTCGGCGCTGACGGTTTTTGTGTTGGGTTTGTTGGCACGCGTGGCTTTCAGTTATGCAGATCCGAATCCATTTGGAAAGATGGGTCGATTCGCTTTCTGGCTCAAAAGAAAAACCGATCCGGTGGTAATTCCAGCGGCGGGATTTCTCTCGCAATGGAGAATTGAGCGACGTTTCGCTCCGGTGCTCACAATCATCATCGCGTGTTTTATCGTATGGGTCGGGCTCGCCTTTCTCCTGAAGATTTTTGTGATGGTAAATGGAATCGCGGGCAGCGTGGAAACCGAAAGCGTTTCCTCGGCATTTGGCTATTTTTTCTCGGGCTTGATTTCGATTTACATTTTTCTAATTCTTCTGAGGCTGGTATCGATTTTTGCGATGAAATATTCGAATCCGGTGCGAATGTTACTAGGGCAGATTTGCGATCCGGTTTTGGTTCCGGCGCGACGGTTGATTCCAACGGTGGGAATGTTCGATATTTCAGCGATTATCGTGATGTTGATGCTCTCGGTTCTTCAAACTCTCATTGAGAGACTTCTAATCAAAACTTACATTCCTTTCTGATCTTGAAAATAACGGAAGACAAAAACGCCTCGAACTTTTCGGTGCGAAAAATTCCGCGCGCTTCAAAAACCGAAATAGTCGGCGAAATCGCCGGCGGCGCAACATCGAGACGGAAAATAATAAGTATTTCAGGCTTTTCAAAAACCGAGATACGTGCGCTTTTGCGCGCGTAAAATCGACGTGTTATATTCTCAGCTCTTATTC
>DAITAB010000071.1:0-10965 GCA_036824525.1 Pyrinomonadaceae bacterium | reverse complement strand
AACTGGAAGATCAAAATATCGCAGTGCGCGAGAGAAAAGCGGGCGACCTCGGCGCGATGGCGCTCGATGATTTTAAGAAGATGGCGCAGCGTTTGAAAGAAACGCGCGCAAGTAGTTTTGACAGTTTTCCGAATTAGAAAAACTCATTCGGAAAACATTTTCAAAGGAGGCAATTTATCGCAACAGGGTTTAGAGGTAGGCGCAATCAGCGTCCGTTTCGAAGAGAGCCGCTTCACCGAACAAATGAACGAATCCGCGTACCGGCGGTTCGCGTCGTAAGTGAAGATGGAGAAGCGTTGGGAATTATGGATACGCGCGATGCAGTCGCGCGCGCCCGATCGGTTGGACTCGATTTGGTAGAAATCGCATCGAATGCAGAGCCGCCGGTTTGTCGCATCATCGACTACGGAAAATTGTTATACGAGCTGAAAAAGAAAGCTCACGAACAGAAAAAGAAACAAGTTACCGTTTCCGTGAAAGAAGTGAAGTTTCGTCCGGCAACGGATGATCATGATTACGAGTATCGGTTGAAGCACGCGCGTGAATGGCTGAACGAAGGCGATAAAGTTCGCGCCGCCATTGCTTTTCGCGGACGAGAAATGAGCCATCGCGAACTCGGTGCGAAAATTCTCCGCCGAATGACGGACGATCTTTCCGATATTGCTGACGTAGAGGTTGCGCCGAAAATGGAAGGCTATCAGATGTTCGCGATCTTTGTGCCGAAGAAACAGAAATTGCCGGTGAAAGCGGCGAAGCCGGTAAAGAAAGAACCGAAACCGGAAAAACCGGCGCCGGTGGCGGAAGAAAAAGCTACAGAAGTTTAGAAATTTTTATAGGAGCAAGTTATGCCAAAACTTAAAACACATAAGGGCGCAGCGAAGCGATTTCGTTCGACCTCTTCGGGAAAGTTCAAACGCGGACATTCTCATGCGCGCCATATTTTGACCAAGAAAACCAATAAACGAAAAAGATTACTTGATGTTGATGGTTATGTTTCGGACGGCGATCAAAAACGCGTCGAGAGGATGCTGCCATACGGAAGGGATTAAAATCAGGAATTAAGGCAGAAGGATGCGGGATGAATTTAAATCATTCGTCGTTAGTCCTTTGAATGAAATTACAGGAGTGAATTATGCCTAGAGCAAAACGTGGTAATAAGCGCCTCAATAAGCGCAAAAAGATTTTAGGATTAGCAAAAGGATTTCGTGGAACAAAGTCGAAACTCTATCGCTCGGCAAAAGAGTCGGTGGAACGCGCGCTCAATTTTGCGTACACAGGTCGCAAACTCAAGAAACGCGATTTCCGTTCGCTATGGATTGTTCGCATCGGTGCAGCTTGCCGCATCAATGGAATGAATTATTCGCAGTTTATGCATGGATTAAAAGTTGCCGGCATCGAACTCGACAGAAAAGTTCTGGCTGATCTTGCGGTGAAACAGCCGGAAGGTTTCGCGCATCTTGCTGGACAAGCAAAAGATGCTTTGTCGAAAAAGTCTGCGGCAGCGTAAATCAGTTCGCAGTAGGCGGTGGGCAGTTTGCAGATTTTTTGTTAACGACCTCACACTGCTTACGGCTCGCTTTTTATGAGTGATCCAAAAGATCAGGCACGACAAGTTCACGAAGCGTTCAAGAAGGATTTTGAACGCTTCAGTCGTTTTCGCGACTCGAAATCGCTCGATGGAATTGCGTCTGCGGATGCCGAAGGTTGGTTAAAGGAATTATCCGAGCTTCGTATCAAACATACTGGCAAAAAGAGCGAAGTTGCCGGGTTGAAAAAGCTGATAGGAAAAGTTAACGCAGAAGAACGCGGCGATTTCGGACAACTCGTTCAATCAATCGAAGCCGATGTTTCGGGTTCACTAGACTCGGTTGAAGGAACTTTGCGGGAGTTTGTTTCCGCGGCAAAAATCGAAAAGGAACGCCTCGATGTAACGCTTCCCGGTCGTCGTCCGCCCGTCGGGCATCTTCATCCGATCACGCTTTTGCGTCAGCGCATCGAAGATATTTTCGTTTCAATGGGTTATTCCATTGAAGACGATCGCGAAATCGAAACTGATTATTATAATTTCGACGCACTGAATATTCCCGAAGGTCATCCCGCGCGAGAATCCCAAGATACTTTTTACACGACGGATGGATTTGCGTTGCGCTCGCAAACGTCCACCGTGCAAATACGCGCGATGGAACGTCGCGGTGCGCCGATTCGCATCATCGCGCCGGGAAAGGTTTTTCGTCGCGATACGCCTGACATGACACACACCCCGATGTTTCATCAGATCGAGGGTTTGTGTGTGGATAAGGGAATCACGATGGCGCATCTGAAAGGAACGGTCGGCGAATGGCTGCGTCGTTTATTCGGCAAAGACACGCAGATTCGTTTCCGACCGAGCTACTTCCCTTTCACAGAACCGAGCGCGGAGTTTGATTTTTCGTGTTTCAAATGCGGCGGCACAGGGCGAGTTGGAAGTGACCGTTGTCGTCCGTGCAAAGGATCCGGTTGGATTGAGCTTGGCGGTTCGGGAATGGTGCATCCGAATGTTTTGCGCGCTTGCAAAATCGATCCGCAAATTTACTCAGGCTTTGCGTTTGGTTTCGGTCTGGAAAGAATGTGTGCACTGATGTATTCGATAGACGATATTCGATTGATGTTCGACAACGACGTCAGATTCCTCGAACAGTTTCGGTAAACATTAATGAAAATTCTCGTAACAGGCGCTACAGGTTATATCGGCGGCAGATTGATTCCGAAACTTTTGGAGAAAGGATATGCCGTACGAGTTTTCGCGCGTAATCCGCGCCGCCTTGAAGGAAGAGAGTGGTTTGAGAAGGTCGAAGTTTTCACCGGCGATCTTGAAAATGCGGACGATATAAATCGCGCCTCGGAAAATATCGACGCCGCATATTTTCTCGTTCACGCAATGTATGAAGGCGCTGATTTCGCTGAACGCGAAAAGACAATCGCCGAGAATTTTGCGAGCGCCACCGAAAAGGTCGGAAAGATCATTTATCTTGGCGGACTGCTGCCCGAAGGTAATGTTTCGGAACATCTCGAAAGCCGCGCCGCCGTCGGCGAAATTCTCCGGGCGGGTGGAAGAACCACGGAATTTCGCGCCGGTCCGATCATCGGTTCCGGCTCGGCTTCTTTTGAAATGGTGCGCTATTTGACGGAGAGAATTCCCGTGATGGTTGTTCCGCGTTGGGTCAAAAACGAGGTACAGCCGATCGCCGTCCGCGATGTTATCGAATATTTGGTGTCCGCGCTCGAACTCGAACCGCTCGGCATCGTCGATATCGGCGCGGATGTTTTACCGTTTCGCGGAATGATGGAAATCTTTGCCGAAGTTCGCGGACTTAAAAGGATTATTATTCCGGTTCCGGTACTTACACCGCTGCTTTCAGGATTGTGGGTGGGATTGGTTACGCCGATTCCAAATTCGCTTGCCGTGCCGCTCGTCAAAGGAATTATTCATCCTGTTTTGGCGAACACATCGAAAGCTGAAAAGTATTTTCCGCATATAACGCCGAAGAATTATCGCCAAGCGGTTGAATTGTCTTTGGCGAAGATTGAAGACAAAGCGGTCGAAACGCGCTGGAGCGGCTCATATGGTGACGACAATTCGACCTATCGACTGACTGACAGCGAAGGAATGATCAAGGAAGTGCGCACCGTTCTGACTGAGGCTTCCGCATCATCCGTTTACCGCAGTTTCACTTCTATCGGCGGAGACAAGGGCTGGTTAACCTGGAGTTGGGCTTGGAAACTGCGCGGACTTTTGGACAAGCTCGTCGGTGGACCGGGACTTTCGCGTGGACGTCGGCATCCGACGGAATTATTAGTCGGCGAAGAATTGGATTTCTGGCGAGTCGAAGATTTGAAGAAAAACGAATTGATGCTCCTGCGCGCTGAAATGAAAGTGCCGGGAAAAGCTTGGCTGAAATTTGAGGCGGTTCCCGAGAATGGAAAAACTAAATTGGTTCAGACCGCAATGTTTGCTCCCAAGGGTTTGCTTGGTTTTTTGTATTGGTACGCGTTTTATCCGGCACATTTTTTCATATTCGAGCAAATGGTCAGAAAAATCGCGCGCGGTGCGGAAGCTCTCGATTCTGATGAGGGCGAAGTGGCAATACCAAAGACAATTTGAAGCTCAGCTATGAACATAAGTTACAACTGGCTGAAAGATCTGACTGACGTAAAATTGCCGCCCCAGGAATTGGGCGAGAAGTTGACGCGCGTCGGAATTACGGTCGAGGGAATTCATCAGATCGCCGATGACTTTGTGTTCGATATCGATCTCACATCAAACCGTCCTGATTGTCTTTCACATCTCGGAATCGCAAGAGAGTTATCTGCGATAACTCAGTCCAAGGTCCAAAGTCCAAAGTCCAAAGTCGAAAACCAAAAACCGAAGACCGATAACGAAAATCTCGTTTCGATACAAGACTCCGAACTTTGCCATCGTTTCACCGCTCGAATTATTCGCAACGTAAAGATTGCGCCATCGCCGAAATGGCTGGTTGATCGACTGGAAGCAATCGGCGAGCGCGCGATCAACAATGTCGCAGACATTACAAATTATGTAATGCATGAACTCGGTCAGCCGATGCACGCCTTCGATTTAAGCAAGCTGGCAGAGGCGCGTATTGTCGTAAGACGTGCGAAAAAAGGCGAGACAATCAAGACGCTCGATGAAGTTGAACGCAAACTCGATGAAACGATGCTTATGATCTGCGACGCCGAAAAACCGGTAGCAATCGGCGGTATGATGGGCGGATTCGCTTCGAGCATCACTGACCAAACCACCGACGTTTTGCTGGAAGTCGCCTACTTCAAACGCGAATCTATTCGGAAGACTTCGCGCGCACTTAATCTTGCGACAGAAGCAAGCTATCGATTCGAACGCGGAGTGGATATAGAAAATCTGATTCGTGCCTCGAATCGCGCGACAGATTTGATTTGTGAATTCACGGGCGGAACCGCGGAAGATTTTGTGGATGTTTATCCAACCAGGTTCGTTCCGAATGAAATCGAATCGGGCGATCTTCATTTTGCCGTGAAGAGATTGACTGGTTTAGAAGTGACCGATGCCGAAATTGATAGAATTTTGCGGGCTCTCGGAATTGTAAGCGTGAGTCCCAAGCAAAATCAGAATTTGAAATCGAAAATTTACGTTGCGCCGACGTGGAGACATGACCTCTCAATCGAAGAAGATTTGGTCGAAGAAGTTTCACGCCACCTGGGTTACGAAAACATTCGTGAAGAATTACCGCCGGCTTTCGGCGCTGGCGAGTATCAGCCTGGCGAGATTCAAAAATTTCACCTTCGTCAGACCCTGGCACACCTTGGTTTCGATGAGGCGATTTCCTACAGTTTTATCGATACAAAAAACGACGAACTCTTCGAGCTGATTCCAAATCTCACATCGAGTTCTGCGACGGAGAAATTTGTCTCGCTGCGCGATTCGATCATCGAAGGAGCAACTCGAATGCGCCCGAGCCTGCTAAGTGGATTGCTTGAGGCAGTGCGTACGAATTTCAATCAAAAGCGTAGAAATCTTCGGCTGTTTGAACTCGGAAAGATTTTTGCTGCCGAGTCGAAAGCCAACTCCTCAACCCGCGCTGCGCTCCCGCGCGAGTGTGAAGCCTTTGCTTTGGTAATAACGGGCGACGAAATGTACGAAGGAAAAGCAATGCCTATCCGGGCACTGGATTTCTACGACGCGAAAGGAGCGCTTGAAAACGCTATAACGGCACTTCAAATCGGTGCGCTGGAATTTATTCCGCGCGAAATTAAGCATCTGCGAAAAGGTCAATCGGCGGAAGTTCGTTACGGTGGAAATGCAGTTGGGACAATAGGAAGACTCTCAGATGACCTGGAGTTGGCATACAAATTCAAGCAGGCGGTTTTCGTTGCCGAGATCGATCTCGACAAGGTTCTTAAAGTTGAAAAAGAAATAGTTTCTTATCGACCGTTACCGAATTTCCCTTCAATCGAACGCGATGTCTCTTTGCTCATAAGCCGCGACCTGTCTTTCGCGAATATTCGCAATGCAATCACTGCCGGCAATTTTGAGAATCTGCATGCGGTCGATTTTGTGGACATTTATGAAGGAAAAGGGCTTTCGGAAAGCGAACGTTCACTCACGCTTCGCCTGATTTATCGTGCGGAAGAGCGCACTCTGACCGATGCCGAGGTTGATGCAGTTCATCAAAAAATCTTAAGTTTCGTAGAGACTGAATTCAACGCGAAACTTCGCGCCTAGCGCTTGCAGTTTTCCGTTATACAAAACATAATCGTGGCTAAAGAAAAAAGGTTGGAGAACTCAATGAGCAGTCTTGCGGGAATGGAAAAATTCTCGCATCTCGAAGACAAGATTTATTTGACTATCGAGTTTGCGAAAAGAATGCGTAAGGAAAAAGATAAACTTCAAAATGAAGTTACTTCTTTGCGAAATGAACTGCATTTACTTACAGCGACCAAGGGCGACCTCGAAAAGAAAATCGAACGCCTGATGAGCGATCATGATGCGATACAGCTCAAAATCGAGGCAATGTTAGACGCAATAACCGTAATTGAACCGGAAGTCGCGGAGGTCCTTCGCAAATAATGAAAATGGCACATGGATCCGGAAAGACCGGCGATACTTCGCAGTCTATTCAGGTAGAAATTTACAATCAGTCATATAGCATTCGATCGGATGGCGATAATGAATATGTTGTGCGGCTGGCTGAATATGTCGATTCAAAGATGCGCGAAATCGCCTCCGGAACGCTCACGGCGGACTCGCTCAAAGTGGCTATCCTTGCAAGCCTGTATATTGCGGATGAATATCATCGCTTAAAACAACAGCTCACTCAATCAGATGAATTGCTTGCCTCTCGCAGTGCGGAATGCACAGAGATGCTCGACCGCGTTTTGAAAAATCGTGACGTCGCCTAAGTCAACTCTCCGATTGGCAGCGGAAAAATAATTCACGCTTTTTTTGCCTCCGGCATTCGTTAATTTCTGCTACGCGGAACACTTCGGCTGTGCTAACATTCTTGGTGGCGAAGGATCTTCTGTGGAGTTCGAGATCGAACGCAGAATAGTTGAGCCAACATTTGAATCAAAGGGAGACTGATGTTCATTTCAGTGCAATCTTTCATCGTTAAAGAATTGCCGGAGAAATGGACTTTCGCTTATGGCGTAGGTCACCCACCTATTGAGAAATAGGTTCAATTGCGGCGTTTGACACGGCTTTTGCGGTCTTCTTTCGCTAAAATTTTTCTGGAAATCGTAAATGGTAATTCGCAGTGAGTCTTTCATTTTGCGAGGCACGATTTACGATTTTCTTTTTTACCTAATATGAACATTCTAATAATTGGCGACGTTTTTGCGCGACCCGGAAGACGAGCGGTATTGGACCGTATTCAGGATCTTCGCGATAGATACTCGATTCAGATCGCGTTAATGAATGCCGAGAATGTTGCTTCGGGCGCTTCGATCACTCCTTCGCTTGCCGAAGAGCTATTCGATAAAGGTATTGATTTGATGACATCGGGAAATCACATTTTCGATAAGCCCGAGGTGCTTCCCCTGATCACAAAAAATCCGCGTCTGCTGCGCCCGGCTAACTACCCGCCGCGAACTCCCGGCAATGGAAGTTTTATCGGTGAAATTCGCGGCTATAAGATCGCGGTCACTAATTTACTTGGACGACTTTTTATGTTGCCCGTAGATGATCCGTTTCGAGCGGCACAAGAGTGGTTAAATGCGATTCCGTCCGATACGACAATCCGGATTGTGGATATGCACTGCGAAGCAACCTCGGAAAAACAGGCGATGGGATGGTTTCTCAACGGACGAGTTTCATGCGTTTTCGGAACTCATACGCATGTTCAGACAGCCGATGAGAGAATTCTCGACGGCGGAACGGCATTTATTACAGACGTCGGAATGACCGGAAGTTATGGCGGCGTAATCGGCATGGACAAGGATCATGTGATCGAACGCTTCACGAAATTCCCTTCCCGAAGAGCCGATCATTCGAAAAACGACGTATGGATTTGTGCGGTGGTAGTCGAAATCGATGAATCAAACGGAAAAGCTACGCGCATTGAAAGATTGCGGCTTCCGCATCAGGACTAAAAGTCACTTTCACTCACTTGTTCTCTTCTTCCAACTCTTTGTCCATTTCTCTGCGCAACTCGTTTTCGTATTTCAGCGCCTCAAGCGCCAACGGCAATTCTTCGGTTCTCGCAGACAATTTCTTCAGCGCCCACTCCGAATTCGCAAGGTCAGTTCCGCGCCTCGCGGCGGCATCAATCAACTGCATACGCGTTTCCGCTTCCATGCGCATTTGTGCCGACTCACTTCTGATTTCTTCAAGTTTCGCCCGATCTTCATCGAGTTGTTTTCGAAGCAACTCCGCATTTTCGGTCTTTAGAAATTTCAGTTTATTAAGTCTATTTTGTATGACGAGAATTTCCGTGCGCGCGGTGTTTGTGAGTCGAGTCGCAGTCAATCGCGCGGCGAGTGTTTCGCGAAAGGCATCGGCGAGAAGGCGGTCTTTCTTTTGAATGTCCGCTAGTGTGTTTCGCTCGGCGGAAGTAAGCTCACCCATAAACCACTCGATTTCGTTTGCCTTGATTCCATCAACGCTCAGTCGCTCGCGAATTTCTTTCAGCCATTTATAGCGAAAATAGAGCAACATTCCCGATATGATCAGACCGACAAAAAGCCCAATGCCAAACACGATCGCGGATAAAAAGAAGAAAAACGCAACACTCGGAGGAGTTGAGCTCAATACTGCGATCAATGCGATTAATGCTGCCGGAACTACGGACAGCGCAAGCGGCACCGCCCATGCTCCATGTTTGAGAAGGGCGTCTTTTGCCTTGTCTTTGGAAGTAATTTCGTAAAAGCGCGTTGAATCAATCATTCGTTGTGATCTTAATCTATCAGTCGCCGCGAACCCATTACAATATTAGTGCATCAATAACATTAAGGCTTGGCAGTGGTGTAATATCTGAGTGTATAAGGTCTCGGTCAAGGTGCACATCTATGAAAAACGGTCTAATTCGCTTTTTATTGCTTGCAAGTCTCGCGGTAACTTTCCAGGCTCAACGAACCTTTGCACAGGAAGCACAACCGACTCCCAAAGTCGGCAAACAAAAAGTGCGAATTGTTTCGATACCGATTTCTATATTCTCAAAACGTGAACTTCGCAAAGGCGAACAAGAAGAGTTTGTTGGAGCCGGCGATCTTTCCGTTATCGAAGACGGAGATCCGCAAACAATATTGTCGATTCGAAATAACGAGAACGTGCCGCTTTCCTTGGCGATCGTAATTCAGGATGACCTCGAATCGGAACTGAATCTTCAAACGAAAGACATTGCTACATTCATCCGCAAACTCCCGAAAGGTTCGCGTGTAATGGTAGCTTACGCGCGATCCGGCGCGATCCAGGTTCGGCAAAAATTTACCGTGGACTTGGAAAAAGCGGCAAAGTCTCTGCGAATCATCCCTAGTTCAAATGCGCTGTCGCCGCTTAGCCCATATGCTTCGGTCAGTGAAGTGCTCGATCGATTTGATTCGCTCCCAACCGGACGAAGGGCAATTCTCTTAATTTCTGATGGAGCGGATTATTCCCGTGGAAATCAAGCAGCATCGCCTTCCGAAAGTATCGAACTCGATCGCGCGATTTCAACGGCTCAACGAAAAAGCGTCGCCGTTTACGCTTTTTACTTTGGCTCGGCTCTAAATCCGAATTCTCAAACGATTTTGCGTGGACAGGGATGCCTCGATCGACTCGCGGATGAAACCGGCGGTCGCGCGTTTATTTATGGCAGCTCGTCACCGATTTCGTTTAATCCGTTCTTCCGTGATTTGGTTTTGGCACTCAACCGCCAATTTGTACTTACGTATATCTCAACTCATTTCAAAAAGGGTTACCACAAACTAAAGGTGCTGAGCAGCAATCCGGAAATCAGAATCGAACATCCGAAGGGTTATTTTTACCGAAAGCGCTGATGCTCAAGTTAATCGCGCCATACAGGCTGGACAAATTTCAACATTTTCTTTAATTAGAAAGCCAACCCAAAAAAGCGGAAAAACAGAGATCAATAAGACTGCAAAGACTATCCAACCGGCAGTCGAAATTTTCCGCTGAATAATTGGAAAATGCACTTGCCCGCATCGCGGGCACTGTTTTCGCCGGGACATGCCGGAAGGCTCACGATAAAGCGGTGCCGGAGGCATTCCGATGAATTGGGTTGATTTTTCGGGCGACGAAAATCTGTCTACTGCTGTCTGCGTCGAACGCGCCGCTGATGGCGGAAATTCGTCAGTTTTCCATGAGTATGGACGAGGCGGAGAGGAATCAAAACTCCTTGGCTGATCGGGTCGAGGCGGACGAGGATCGGCATGAGCCGTCAAACGAGTTCCGCAGAAACGACAGAAGTTGCTTTCCACCACACTCGGCTGTCCGCAGTTTTGACAAATGTTCATGCGCTTTTGTGTCACCCAAAAATAAACTTACGAATCGCAATCCCGAGAAGTTCGCGGTTTCGCGTCAAACTATTTCACGGAAATTCGTTCGCCGGTCGAGACCGATTCATAACACGCTTCAACCAATTCAACAGACTTCAAACCATCTTCCGCAGAAACGATCGGAGGCTCATATTTCTGTATCGAATTCAAAAAAGCGGCGTCTTCCTGCGCGTATCCCCAACGTTCTTCTTTTTGCAAAAGATGATATGAAAACTGTTCGAAATTGGGATCGGTTCCGCGGCTGTCAGTCAGATTCTCCATCTCCTGCGTGAGAATGGTTCGATGCTCACAAAAAACTTCCATGCGCTCGAAAGGAAAAAGCCAGCTGGCTTCAGCCGAAGAACAAAAGGTCGCGTGCATTCCGCTTTTGAATTTCATCAGGACCGAAAAATTGTCATATTCCGGATAGGTGTGTTGCGAACCAAAAGCAATCAATTC
>DAITAB010000256.1:0-3316 GCA_036824525.1 Pyrinomonadaceae bacterium | reverse complement strand
CGTCCGCTTCCGGCGCGCGGTCCGCCGCGCCAACGAGATCAACTTGCAGATGAACGTTCGGCAAAAGTTTTTCGTCGAGCGGAACTTTCAAAGTCATCGAAGAAGTCTTCATCAAGAATCGTTCGGTGCGAACGATTCCCTGTCGGCGCAGAGTCAAAACACCTTCCGCCGGCGCAAAGGGCGCCATCACTAAAACTTCCGCAGTCTCGCCCGCAGCGTATTCTTTTTTATTCGGAATCAACTGAACCACTTCTTTTTCTACATTTCGCTTCGGCGGAGTTTTTCCGCCCGAAACCCAAACGGTGATTTCGCTTTCGTTTTCGCGTTCGCGATCGTCAAAAGTAGAAGCCGTAATTGTGTAAACTCCGCCTTGTTTCGCGATGAATTTGCATTTCACCGCGTCGCTCGCGGATTTCACGTTGCAGGTTTGTTCATCGACGATCTTCTGCGACCATTTTCCTTTTTCAACAACCCAGTCCTTCAAAACCGCACGCACTTTTACGTCGCGGTTTGCGATTGCCTTTCCGTCGAGGTCGGTCGTGATCGTTTCGATTTCAAGCTGCTCGCCTTTCGATACGAACAAACGATTCGAACGGATTCCGACATAAAGCGACGAAGGATGAACGAGCAAAGTCGTGCTGCTCGACCAGGTTTGACGATTTACGTCTTGCACCGCGGCGGCGGCGGTTACGTTGTAAGGTCGCGGCGGATAAACGGAATCGAAATCAATTTTGAGACGATGTTTTCCCGCGGCATCGGTCACACCTTTGAAGGTTTGAACGCTTTCGGTATTTTGGCGAATTCCGCCGCGTCCATAAGAGATTTCTCCATCATCATAGCCACCAAAAATCCACCAAGGCGTCCAGGTTCCGAAAGTGAAATCATCGCGATTCGGCGGCGTGTAATTTGTCGGCGACGCGGAAACAGTCCAGTTCGCTTCGGTATTCGCGAGTCCTCCGCCGGCAAAATATTTTGCTTCGACCGAGACGTCTGCCTTGTCGCCGACAAAATGCGGCGCTTCGGTTTCTACTTTTGTCGTCACTTCAAATTCCGGTCGTCGGAATTCCTGAATCTGAAACTGATGCGAGAAATCATTGTAATAACCTTCGCCTCGACCAAAGGAAATTGTGGTGTAACCAAGATTCGCATTGTCTGCGAGTTTGAATTTGAAATCGAATGCGCCAAAGGCATTCAGTTTCGTTTCACCTTTCAGCAATTCATTTCCACGCGCATCGGTTACACGATATGAAACCGGATTGCGCGTTTCGGGAATTCCTTCCACATCTCCGAATTTTCCATTCGAAACATTTCGCAGATAACCTTTAATCGAAACTTCTTCTTTCGGGCGATACATTTTCCGGTCGTCGAAAACAAACCAACGAACACTCTCGCCGAGATTGCGCTTGTACCAGCTTCCATAACTCACCCAATAGTATTCAGCTTGTTCAGGCAGGAAGGCGACATCTTTTCCTTTTCGCGCGATCAGAATATTTGGCACTGAAGCTTGAGACTCCGGCAGCGGCAAGCGCGCGATTCCATTTTCTGCGGTGAGATTTGTTGGCGCCTGCGCAACGAGTTCCGATTCGACCGCGACGCCATTTTCGTCCGACGCCGCTGATTCCTTCGGACCGTTGCTTTCACTTTTCCATAGGTAATTCCACCAACGCGAAATCATCGAAAGCGCGCCCGAATCATTCTGCGGACTTTCGATCGGTTGTTCGCTGACTTTTCCGCCATTCGGATAAATTGAGAGTTCGATTCCGCTCAAAGCTTTTCCGGTTTTCAAATCGGTTGCCCATCCGACGAGTTCTTGATTGTCCACGAATGCATCGAGACCGATTTGAGTCGCTTCGCACCAAGCGACCACCTCGCGACGATCGTATTGGTCAATACGAACGCTCGGCGTTACGACGACGATCGCATTTCCAAAACCGCCATCAAGCGCGCTGCTCAGATCAATTCGCGTCTCGACCATTTCGTCGGGTTTTCGTTCGACCTGAATTGTTTTATCAACGACGATTCTTCCCGGAAGTTTCGGTCGCTTCGATTCTTCCTGATACTGCGCCTGCATATATTTTCGAAACGATTCCCAATCGCTCGGCGCGACCGAGTAAACTTTCACTTTCAACGCGGCGACGTTGGTTGTGTAAATCGAATAGTTTGGTTTTGCGCTCGGATCAAGCACGACAAAACTTCCGCCCTGCGACATAAATTGCGGTTGCGCTGTGCCGACGGTGAATGTTGCGGAAACAGAATTTTCGAGTTGTTGACCATACGCATCTTTCACCGAACCGGTCATTGAAACTTTGTAAGTCGTACGCGGTTTCTTCGCGCCGGAGATATAAATGTAATTTCCGTTTGCGTAAATATTCTGACCAAGCAGCGCGGGTTCGATCTTTATCTGGTCCGCATCAAATGATTCGGCATCAATTGCATTTGAAAACTGCAAATAAAAATCTGCATAAGGCGAACATTTCTTCGCGGCTTGATCATCGCAATAACCGCGAATAAAACGCATCGCGCCGTACGTTTGAAACGCAAAAGACTGCGCCGCAGTTGTCGTGAGCGGTCCTTCGGCGGAAGGAGTTCCTTTATCAACAACGACGGAAATTGTCGTCGCGCCCGGAAGCGCGTTCGCAGTTGAACCATCGGCATTGATCGCGCGAAACGCAAGCCAGCGATTTTGCATCGCGGATTTCGCGTAGTAGGAAATGCTTGCGTCGCTTGCAATTTCATCGGCGGTTGCGAGACGAGTCGGAATTATTTTTCCGCCGGCGGAAACCTTTGTAGTTTTTAAAACTGCGTCCGCGTTTATTTCCTGATCAAACGAAATGAAGATCAAAGGATTTCGCGTGGTCGTCTGACCGTTCGGAATCATCTGCAAAACTTTCGGCGGCGGAGTGGAGAAATTCCACGAAACATCTTTCTGCAATGCGGCGCCGGTCGCGGATTTTGTTCCGGCAGGAATCTGCGCAGTAAACTTCGTCGCCATCGGAAAACGTTTCGTCGTGTCGAACATCAGAGTTTTTGTTCCAAGCCAACGCCATTTTCCCTCGGGCTGCGGCGTGAGTTTTACCGGAACGGTTTGCGCGGCTTGCTCCTGCGATGTGACCGCGACCATCGGAAGCGAAAACGTAACATTTAAATCTGAGATGATCGGAAGATCGCCTTCGGGCGAATAACGTAGAACATCCAGACGCGAAAGTGTTTCAGTAGAAGCGACGGCGCGTCGTTCGTTCGCCGGAAATTTTACCGAAACAACTTTTCCGGTTTTCGGCGCCGACAAACTGCCGATACGTTTTTTGAATTCGGCTTG
>DAITAB010000255.1:0-3323 GCA_036824525.1 Pyrinomonadaceae bacterium | reverse complement strand
GCGCTGTTTGAAGCGGCGAAGAAATTGAAACCGGCGCCTTTTATGTTGAAAGAAAATGCAGCGCTGATCGAAATCGGAAATTTCTCGGATGATATGCCGCGTCTTAAGGATTGTGATTTTGTGATCGAAGCGGTGGTGGAAAGACTCGATATCAAACACAAAGTTTTTGCAGACGTGGAAAAGTATCGCAAGCCCGGTTCGATCATCGCTTCCAATACCAGTGGAATTCCCATCGCTTCCATCGCCGAACCTTTCTCGGATGATTTCAAAAAGAATTTCGTAGGAATTCATTTTTTCAACCCGCCGCGTTACATGAAACTCGTCGAGATAATTCCTACGCCTTGGACCGATGGCGAAATGGCTTGTCAGGTTTCGGCATTTTTGGATCAGCGTTTGGGAAAAGGCGTCGTGCCCGCAAAAGATCGCCCGAACTTTATCGCAAATCGGATAGGCACTTTCGCGATGATGGCGACGGTTCACGAAATGCTCGCGAAAGGTTTTACGCCCACCGAAGTTGATCAGATGACCGGCAAGGCAATCGGACACGCATCGAGCGCGACCTTTCGCACTTCGGATCTCGTCGGTCTGGATGTACTCGTTCACGTAAACAAAAATTTATATCCGGCGATTCCCGAAGACGAAGATCGCGAAGTTTTCAAAGTTCCGGATGTGATCGAAAAAATGCTCGAGAAGAAATTGCTCGGCGATAAAACTGCCGGCGGATTTTTCAAGAAGTCGAAAGATGCGGAAGGCAAGCGGCAGATTCTCGAAGTTGATCTGAAGACATTCGAATACAAACCGCAATCGAAAACGAAATTCGCGTCGGTCGATGCGGCAAAAGGAATCGAAGATTTACCTGCGCGCGTGAAAGCGCTCGTATGGGGAAAAGATAACGTCGGCGAATTTTTGTGGAAGGTTGTTTCGCGCACTTCGCGCTATGCGGCGAACCGCATACCCGAAATTGCAGACACAGTCCTCGAAATTGATAACGCGATCAAGTGGGGCTTCGGTTGGGAAATCGGAGTTTTTGAAACGTGGGATGCAATTGGTGTAGCCGAATCGGTCGAGCGTATGCGCGCGGAAGGTCAGGCGATTCCGAAAAACGTTGAAGCAATGCTTGCGAGCGGCGCAAAAAGTTTTTACAAAACGGAAAATGGCGAACAGTTTTTCTTCGATCTCGTAAAAGGCGAATACAAATCTCTGCCGGCGCGTCAGGGCGTGATCATTTTGAAATCGGTGAAAGATCGGGTCGGAGTGATCAAGAAGAACGCGGGCGCATCTTTGATCGATATCGGCGATGGAGTCACCTGTCTCGAGTTTCATTCGAAGATGAATTCCATCGGTGGCGACACGATGCAGATGATGAAATTCGCAGTAGAAGACGCGGAGAAAAATCGCGTCGGGCTCGTGATCGGAAATCAGGGCGGAAATTTCTGTGCCGGCGCAAACATTATGATGCTTCTCCTCGCTGCGCAGGAAGAAGAATGGGACGACATCAACATCATGATCAGGACATTTCAAGATGCGAATATGCGTCTGAGATATTCTTCGATTCCTGTCGTTGCCGCGCCTTACGGATTAACGCTTGGTGGCGGATGCGAAATAACCCTGCACGCCGACAAAGTGCGCGCGGCGTCGGAAACGTACATGGGATTGGTCGAGGTCGGAGTCGGACTTCTTCCCGGCGGCGGCGGAACGAAAGAGCGAACGCTGCGCGCGATGGACGAATGGAAAAAATTTCCGGATACCGATCCGCTGAATTTTCTCAAACCGGTTTTTGAAAAAATCGGAATGGGACAAGTTGCAACTTCTGCGCAGGAAGCGCGCGCCTTTGGTTATCTTCGCGAGAGCGATTCGATCTCGATGAACGGCGATCGTCTGATAGCAGACGCGAAACAGGAAGTTCTGAATCTCGCCGCGGCTGGTTACGTTCAGCCGAATCCGCGCACGGATATTTACGCGATGGGCGAAGCGGGAATGTCTGCATTCAAAATCGCGCTTCATATGATGAAGCAAGGCGGGTTTGTTTCAGATCACGATGCTTTGATTGGAAAGAAAATCGCAAAGATTTTGTGCGGCGGCGAAATGAATCATTCTTCTTATGTAAGCGAACAATATCTGCTCGATCTCGAACGCGAAGGTTTCTTATCGCTTTGCGGTGAAAAGAAAACGCAGGAGCGAATCGCGGCGATGCTGAAAACCGGAAAGCCTCTTCGGAATTAAGAGAGGTATTGAATCGCAGAGACCGCCGGGAACGCAGAGATTTTTAGGTTGGTTTGTAAAAGGGTTACGAATTAAGTCTGTGGTTTCATATTGGAAACGAAAAATCATTGTTTTGTCTCTGCGAACTCCGCGTTCTCTGCGGTTAGATTTATATGAACGAGAGAATCAACGAAATTGAAAAGGTGACTGCCGACGTGCAGAAGAATTTCGGCTCGCTTTCCGCGGCGCAATTGAATTGGAAACCGGCGGCGGAAAGCTGGAGTGTCGGACAATGTCTCGAACATTTGATCAAGACAAACACGGCGATGTTTTCCGCGCTCGATTCGGTTGGAAACGGCACACACACGAATTCCTTTTGGGAAAACTACTCGCCCTTTACCGGATTTCTCGGCGGCTATCTTACGAAGTCGATGAAGAACAACGAGAAGAAATTCAAGGCGCCGAGCAAGACGATCATTCCGCCAAGCGAAATCGCGTCGGACATCGTCAGTCAATTTGCGAAGCATAATGAAGTCGTCGGCGCGAAAATTGACGCCGCAAAAAACGCCGATCTGGAAAATACGGTTATGACTTCGCCGTTTATGTCGCTCATGACTTACAAACTTGCTGACGCATTGACGATAATCGTCGAACACGAAAAGCGTCATGTGCAACAAGCGATGCGGGTGATGGAGATGGAAGGTTTTCCGAAGTGAATTTGAGAGAAAGAGTTTGATTTCATTTCATGAGTGCGCGGGTTTCGGAAATTTCGAGCTTGAGAAATCTCGGCGGAAAATCTGAAGAATGGCTTAACGAAATCAGAATTTTCTCGCGTGCAGATTTGGAGCGCGTCGGTTGGGAACATTAGCCGCTGATTTACGCGGACGAACGCGGATAAAGATGTCAGAACCGGGAGCGGTAGCGACCGGGTAGATTTTAAGAACATCTGCGGCATCTGCGTTAGTCCGCGGCAGCGCAAATATTATGAAGCGTTGCTCTTGGGCAAAGAATGATCTGGCGATTCAATACCACGACGAAGAATGGGGCGTGCCCGTTCACGAAGATCGCTTGCTCTTTGAATTTCTGATTCTTGAGGGCGCGCAAGCAGGTTTGAGTTGGGA
>DAITAB010000070.1:0-11001 GCA_036824525.1 Pyrinomonadaceae bacterium | reverse complement strand
AGATTTTCCATTACCAACACTTCAAACTGCTGCGGGTTCATCACGAGCTGCATACAGCAGTTGTCAATAATCTTGTCGTCCGCCACGATCTCCGGAAAATCTTTCGCGATTTTGTAAAAACATTCGAGAAAAAGTCCGTCAGACATTTTCAAAATGTTTGCTTTGTGAACGGCGGTGACTTTTTTTCTTCCTTCGCGCCGCGCAAATTCAAACGCATACTTCGCAATCCGCAGCGAAGCTTTTTCCGTTACGACTTTTAAACTCTCGATCACACCGGGAATAACCTGATGTTCCAAACCTGCGTAAAGTCCTTCGGTATTTTCGCGAACGATCACAAGATCCAATTCCGGATATTTACATTCGATATTCGGAAGCGCGCGAACCGGACGCACATTTGCGTAAAGATCGAGCGCTTTTCTCATTCCGACATTCACGCTCGTGAAGCCTTTTCCGACCGGAGTCGTGAGCGGACCTTTCAGCGCGACCTTGTTTCGCTTCACGGATTCGAGCAAACTTTCTGGCAGAGTCGTTCCGGATTTTTCCAGAGCCTGGGCACCGGCGATGTTTGTTTCCCATTCGACTTCAACTCCGGAAGCCTCGATAATTCTTACTGTTGCGGCAGTGATTTCCGGTCCGATCCCGTCGCCGGGAATCAATGTGATAGTATGTTTCATATCCGAATTTTCAGTGTTTTGCGTGGGTTTCTATCGCGCATTCAAGCCCTTTTTAAACGCGTTGACAGAATAAACTTTCAAAGCTTAAAGACCAAGAACGCAGATGGTTTCAGCGAGAATTTTCGACACAATTATCGTCGGTGGCGGAGTGATCGGACTCTCGATCGCCCGCGCTTTGAAGAAACGCGGCGTTGAAAACATCGCGATTTTCGAACGCAACGAAATCGGTCGCGAAGCTTCATTTGCAGCCGCCGGAATGCTTGCGCCCCAAGCGGAGGCGAATTCGCGTGATGCGTTTTTTGACTTTTGTTGCGACTCTCGGAATCTCTACCAAAATTTTGCACGCGAACTTTTCGAAGAAACTGCCATCGATATCGAGCTAGATAAGAACGGCACGCTTTTCTGTGCCTTTAATGAAAGAGACGCGAAGGAAATTCGCGCGCGGTTCGCTTGGCAAAAAGGCCAACACTTCGAGGTTGAATTGTTAACCGCCGAAGAAATTCGGCGAATCGAACCATTAATATCGCCGAGCGTTTGTAAAGGCTTGTTTTTTGCGAATGATTGGCAAGTGGAGAATCGCGCGCTGCTCTCCGCCTTGCGGAAGTTTGCGGAAATAAACGGCGTCACGATTTTTGAAAACTGCGAGGCGCGAAATATAAACCTTATTAATCAACGCTTCGTTGACATCGAAACATCGGCGGGAAATTTCGCAGCGGAAAATCTCGTGCTTGCAACTGGCGCTTGGACATCGCACATCAAATTTGCCGGTCACGAATTTGCCTTGCCGAAAATAAAACCTATACGCGGACAGATGATTTCGTTCCAGTCATCGAAGCGATTTTTCGAACACGTAATTTACAGTCCGAGAGGTTATCTTGTGCCGCGACGCGACGGAAGACTTCTCGCCGGCGCGACTGTGGAAGATGTAGGTTTCGAAAATCACGTAACGGAAGAGGGAATCGCACAACTTATTCGCATCGCAAACGATATCTCTCCCAGCCTCGGGAAACTTTCCCTCACGGAAAAGCGCGTAGGCTTGCGACCATTTGCTTCAGATGGACTTCCCGTAATCGGTTCACTGCCGGGAATCGAGAATCTTTACGTTGCAACCGCGCATTATCGAAACGGAATCCTACTCGCGCCGATGACAAGCGAAATTCTAGCGGATAAAATTTTACGCGGAATTGATTCGAAGTATTTACCGGCATTTACGCCGGACCGTTTTTTGAACAGCGCCGCGCGGATGGCGAACTGAAGTTATGAAACCTATTTTTGCATTGTTTCTGATTATAATTTTCACCCTCACGAATTTTTCACAAGCGCGGCGCGTTCCGCCCGCTTCGCCGGGCACCGCGTCGAAAGCTGTCGTAGAGAATGTCGTTCCGGAAGCTGCTCTCAGCGCCGAGAGGATGTATGAAGAAGCTCGGGATTACGCAAAGAAAAAATTTGGTGAGTTTGAGCAAAAGAAACTCGCCTACAGCCCGGCTCTCTACCAACAGACGGTGCGCGAACAAAAACAGCTCGCTGCGAAATATGCGAGCCAGCTTTCTAGTCGCGAGAAACTGACCGATGAAGATTATTACTTTCTCGGTATGCTGCATTGGGTCGCAGAAAATTCCGATGACGCCGCGTTAAATCTCCGAAAGTATGTGGGCAGCGCAAAACCTTTGGCTGAAAAGCTTCAGACTTCTCGTAGCGTGATCATCGTAATCGAAGCGCGAAGAAAGAATTTCGAAGAAGCCGAGAGATTACTTTCAGAGTATCTGAAGAGCGATCCAGTTCGCCTGCGCGAACGCGCAAAAATGGAAAACGAAATTGCCAAGGCTTATCGCGGCGAAAAGCAATATGTCAAAGCTTCACAACACGCCGAGGAATCCTATCGCGCAACGAAAGCCCTCTTTCAAGATGCTTCAACCCGCGCGCGCGGACTCACCGAGCTTTTGGATTCCGCGATCGAAGTTTTCGAAATATATGAAGAGAGCGGCG
Organism: Pyrinomonadaceae bacterium; assembly: GCA_036824525.1. Lineage (GTDB taxonomy): Bacteria > Acidobacteriota > Blastocatellia > Pyrinomonadales > Pyrinomonadaceae > DAITAB01. The sequence continues at coordinate 8,341 of DAITAB010000070.1, read as the reverse complement.
ATTCTAAGAATGCCGAATCCACTTTGGTTGATTTGCGAAAGACTGCTGCCTTTGTGAATTCTTCGACCATATATTTCTATGCAGTTGATCGACTCATAAGATTATTGATCGACACAAATCGCAAAACACTCGCCCTCGAAACCTATCAGGCTTTACTTAAGCAAATCCCCGCGGATTTCGCGGATAAATCCTTGCAAGAGGATGTCTCCCGAAGGCTTCGAAAAAGAGAACGCCAATATAAATTACTAGGCGAACCGGCGCCGGAATTCGTCTCGCTCGATAAGTGGATCGGCAATCAAACCTCGCTCGCGAATTTGCGTGGAAAGGTAGTTCTATTGGACTTTTGGGCGACTTGGTGTGGTCCTTGTATAGAAGTTTTCCCTTCGCTCATTGATTGGCACCAAACATACGGAACGGAAGGCTTGGTTGTTTTGGGTGTAACTCGTTACTATGGGCAAGCCGAAGGATTCAGCGTCGATAAAAATGCGGAGTTTGATTTTCTCAAACGCTTCAAAAAGTCTTATCGACTTCCGTACGACATCGTCGTTGCCGCCGACGAAACAAATCATCGCGCCTTTGGCGTTTCGGGAATTCCTACTTCCGTATTGATCGATCGAAAAGGTATCATTCGCTATCTGGATAGCGGCGCCGGACGCGAAGACGAGATCGGAAAAGTTATCGAGAGAGTTTTAGCGGAAAAATAGTCTGGGCAAAAGGAAATTGAATTGAGAGAAGCGGCCTCCAAAACTCCGTCGTTGGTGATGAGTCTCCGAATGTTGACTGAACCGCGCGGACGTAAAGCAAAGACTCAACACCTTTACGATCGCATCGCGGATTTTCACAACCTCGCGCTAACGCTCAATGGTTATCGTCCATCGCTTGCAAAATATTTGAAGGCTTTAGAACTTAAAATCTCTTCTAATTCAATCGTATTGGACGCCGGATGCGGGACCGGACTTGCGACCCTGGCACTTTATAGTGCGGGCTATCGCCCACGAAAATCTTTAGCGCTTGACCTATCATTCAATTCGCTTTCGATTGCCCGCGAGCAATTCATCGAAGATAAGAAGGTTCGCAACCGAGATATAAATGCGCTGCAAGGAAATCTCTTGGCATTACCGCTTGCGGATTCGAGCGTGGATTTTGTGATCACGTGTGGAGCGCTTGAGTATGTTCCGATTGAAAAAGGCTTGAACGAAATCGCCCGGGTTTTGAAAAAAGACGGAACCCTCGTTTTTATTCCGGTGAAAAAATCGCCGATCAGCGCAGTATTAGAAGTAATCTATGATTTTAAGGCGCATAAGACCAAAGATGTTGTCGGAGCCTTAAGAAAAGATTTCCATCTCGTCGGAAACCACAAATTCCCGATTACCGAACCCATTAGCTGGTCGAAGATTTCCTTTCTGCTAAAGAAAAAGTAGTTGGCGATCCGCTTCCCTTTCTCTTCATTGATGACTCAGACAAAAAAGCTTCCACTAATCGTTGCACATCGAGGCGCAAGTGCTTTCGCACCCGAAAATACTCTTTTCGCATTCGAGAAAGCGATTGAAATTGGCGCCGAAGGTCTTGAGTTCGACGTTCAACTATCTAAAGAAGGACGCGCGATCGTTTTTCACGACCCAACGCTGAAACGGCTCGCCGGCATTAACCGTAAAGTAACGAATTTGAATTTGGATGAAATCGCCCGAATCGACGTCGGAAGCTGGTTCAACCAAAAGTATGCAACGCGAGCCGATGAGAAATTTTCGCGCGCGCGAATTCCTACACTCGATTCATTTTTAGATTTCTTGCGCGATTATGAAGGTCGTCTTTATTTAGAACTTAAATGTAATGAAAAGAATTTCGCTCCGCTGGTGGATGAAGTTGTGAGAATAATCGGGCGGAAAAAATTTCGCGCCCAATTAGTAGTAAAGAGCTTTGTCCTCGAGTCGATCAAGCGCTTTCGTAAGCAAATTCCCGACGTTATTACTGCGGCGCTCTTCGCCCCAAAAATCCGCACGATTATTCGAAGCGAATCGCGGCTCATTGAGCGCGCGAAAAGTTTCGGTGCAGACGAGCTTTCGCTGCATTACTCGCTCGCCTCGGAGGTGCTCGTCCGGCAAGCAAAGGATGAGGGAATGCTTACTACGATTTGGACCGCCGATCATCCAAGATGGATTCACCTCGCCGACGCTTCAGGTATTTACGCGATCATCACTAATGATCCGGCGCGCTTATTGGAAGCGCGTTCGCAAGATTCCTAAGCCCGATTTGCCTTGCAGAACTTCTGAGTGAAGGATGTATTCTCTCCTCAGTCGGACTTCGTCGGCATTTTCGTATACTATTTTGCGGAGCAATATTTTTCGGAGGAATCATGAAATATTACAACGACATTCTCGCCTTGATCGGAAAGACTCCGCTCGTGAGAATCAACGTGCTGGCTAAACAAAATGGCGTCCGCGGGCAAATTTTCGCAAAGATGGAGAGTCTCAATCCCGGTTACTCCGTGAAAGATCGGATCGGGATTTCGATGATTGATTATGCGGAAAAAGAAGGTTCGTTGAAGCCTGGCGGAACTATCGTCGAAGCTACTTCGGGAAACACGGGAATCGGTCTCGCCCTTGCCGCCGCGATAAAAGGCTACAAATGTATTTTCGTTTTGACCGACAAAGTCTCGATGGAAAAGTCCCGTTACTTAAAAGCTCTGGGCGCGGACGTGGTTGTTTGTCCGGCGGCGGCGAAACACGGAACACCGGATCATTACGTTGAAACCGCCAAACGAATTTCACAGGAAACGCCCAATTCTTTTTATCCGGATCAATATAATCATCCGGCAAATCCGGCGGCGCATTATAAAACTACGGGTCCGGAAATTTGGGAAGATACTGAGGGAAAGCTAACGCACTTCGTTGCAAGTATAGGAACCGGCGGAACCATCAGCGGAACCGGACGCTACCTCAAGGAAAAAAATCCAAAGATAAAAATTATCGGCGCCGATCCTTACGGTTCGATTTTCAAGACGTATAAAGAATCCGGTCACGTTCCCGAAGCGACGCCGTATCTCGTAGAAGGAATCGGACAAAGTCTTCCGGTTGGAAACGCCGATATGAAAGCGATCGATGAGATTATAAACATAACCGATCGCGAGTCTTTTGATCTTGCACGACAACTTTCGCGCACCGAAGGAATTTTTTGCGGTGGCTCTACCGGAACGAATTTCGCCGCGGCGTTGAAAGTCGGAAAAGAATCGGATGAAAATGCGGTGATTGTATTCATCGTCTGCGATACCGGCGAACATTATCTGACGAAGTTTCATTCGGATGAATGGCTCAAAGAGAAACTACTACTCGAACCGCAACGCATCACTGCTGGTCTCATCGCCGAAACAAAAACGAACGGTGCGCCGAAGGAAATTATTTTTGCTTCGCCGGATGAATTGGTAAGTGTGGCGATTGATCGAATGAACAAAACGGGAGTTACGCAAATTCCCGTCTTGCAAGAACACACATCGGTCGGATCGCTTCGAGAAAGCCATATACTGGCAAAGCTTCTGAAAGACCGCGGACTTCTTAATGCAAAAGTCCGGGATGTGATGGACGAAAGTTTTCCGGTGGTTGATGTCGATGCCAGTCTCGAAGAGATCACACCGAAGCTTCAAGAATCTCCCGCGGTGTTGCTTGAAGATTTCAAACGCATCACCGGAATCATTACTCGGACGGATGTTTTGGAATTACCGCGTTAAGAAGTTTTTGGTCGTTCTATTACCAGCGAGTCGGTTACTTGTTCTTTCACACGAGCGAGAGATAGAATTACTCGCATTGAAAATCTGCGGCGCATTAGTGTAATCGGTTAACACGCAGCCCTCTCAAGGCTGAGACTACGGGTTCGATCCCCGTATGCGCTACCAATTTTCCGGAACTACGGAACGCGGACTAAAATCCGCGATCCATCAACTCACGGATGTGTCATATCAACCGGAATTACCCATTCATCAAACTGCTCACTAGTTAAGAGTTTCAATTCCATCGCCGATTCTTTCAGACTGATTCCTTTTTTGTGCGCGTTCTTGGCGATCTTAGCGGCGTTATCGTAACCGATGTGTTGATTGAGTGCCGTTACGAGCATCAAGGAATCTTTCAAATACTCATCGATCTGTTCCCGATTCAGCTCAATTCCTTCAACACAAAATTCCACGAAGCCTTTGCAGGAATCATTAAGTAGCCGAACCGAATGCAAAAAGTTGTGAATCATCACCGGCTTGAAAACGTTCAGTTCGAAATTTCCCTGCGAGCCGGCGAAACCGATCGCCGCGTCGTTGCCCATCACTTGCGCAGCGACCATCGTGATCGCTTCTGATTGAGTCGGGTTTACTTTGCCAGGCATTATCGAACTTCCCGGTTCATTTTCCGGCAACGAGAGTTCGCCGATGCCGCAACGCGGTCCGGAGGCAAGCCAACGAATATCGTTCGCTATTTTCATCAGGCTGCATGCCAACGTTTTCAATGCGCCCGAAGCATAAACAACTTCGTCGTGAGCAGAAAGCGCCGCGAATTTGTTTGGATGTGCTTTGAAAGGAAGTCCTGTAAGTTTTGCGATCTGCGCCGCGGCTTTTTCCGCGAACAGCGGGTGCGCGTTTAAGCCTGTGCCGACTGCGGTCCCGCCGATCGCGAGATCGTAAAGCCCGACCAAAACTTGTTTTAGTCTTTCGATGTCTCTTTCGATCAACGAAGCCCAGCCGCCGAATTCTTGTCCGACGGTAATCGGAGTCGCGTCCTGCAAATGTGTGCGCCCGATCTTCACCACATCCGAAAACTCCTTCGCCTTCGCGTCAATCGCATCGTGAAGTTTTTCTACGGTCGGAATCAGCCCATTCAAACGTTCCGCGGCGGCGATATACATCGCGGTCGGAAAGGTGTCGTTGGAACTTTGTGACATATTCACGTCGTCATTCGGATGCACGGGTTTTTTCGAACCCATTTCTCCGCCGGCGATTTCGATCGCGCGCTTTGAAATCACTTCGTTGGCGTTCATGTTCGTCTGCGTGCCGGAACCGGTCTGCCAAACCCGCAAAGGAAAATGCGCATCGAGTTTTCCTTCGATCACTTCATCGGCAGCGCGCACGATCAGATCGAGTTTTTCTTTCGACATTTTTTCCGGTTTGAGTTCGTGATTTGTGATTGCGGCGGCTTTTTTCAAGATGCCAAGCGCACTGATGATTTCGCGCGGCATCACATCAAAGCCGATGTTGAAATGATGCAGACTTCGCTCTGTTTGCGCGCCCCAATATTTGTCCACTTCGACGGCGATCTCGCCCATCGAATCCGTTTCAATGCGTGTGTTTTGTTTTTTTGCAGTTTCTGACATGGCTTGAATCTAATCTTATGATTTTTCGTACTCGACAACAAAACGCCTCATCGGCTCTTCTTCATCGCCAAACATTTCTTCGAAGTGAATTTGCTTCAAGCCTGATTTTTCAAAACGCGAAAGGTCTTTTTTGGAAAGCGGCCAAGGCGGATCGGTTACTTCTTCATTATCTTCGCGTGCGCGGGTTACCACTAGAAGTTTTCCGTCTTTCTTTACAAACTTAGCGATTTCATCAATCGCACTTTCGCGCAGAGAGAGCGGCAAAGGCTGAATCGTGTAAACCTCCAACACGAAATCAAACGCGCCATTCCATTCCTTTGGCGACGAAAATAAATCAGCGACGAAAAAATTTATCTTGTTGTCGCCGCAAATTCTTTTCGCCCATTCGATCGCCGTCGCTGAAATATCAAATCCAGTGACGCGAAAACCGCGATCTTGTAAAAACCTCGCGTCGTCTCCCAGTCCGCAACCGACGACCAAGGCATTTCGTCCGTTTCCCTGAAGCTTTGTCGCTTCAGCAAAACGCACCAGAAATTTATTTGGCTCCAAATCCGCCCAGGGGATTTTTTCGTTGTCGCCTTTTGCTTCTTTATAAAGCGCATCAAACCAACCGGTGGGATTTCCTTCGGCGATAAATTTTTCGGCGATTTCTTTCACGCGCTCGCGCGCAGCGGCTTCTTTTTCATCCATCACGATTTCTTTTCAGCTTCGGAAATTTCATCACGTCGAACCTCGACGTCGCACCTTCCGGACATTCAAGTAGAAACGCCGAGCTTAGGCAAAATTACGAGTTGCAGAAGTAACCAAAAGGCGAAACCTCCGATTACCCAAAAAAATTCATTCATGTTTCAGACCTCCGTATAAAGCGCCGATGAGCCGATCATTTGGATGAAACCATTTCTGTAGGAAGATCCGCCGCGATCCAAGCCGACGTTCCGCCTTTAACATTAAAGACCTGACTAAAGCCCGCATTGCTCAAAATCCTGGCGCCTTTCGCTGAACGATTTCCCGTCTGACAGATCACATAAACCGGCTTCTTTTGGTCCAGTTTATTGAATTCATTTTCGAGCGCATCGAGCGGGATATTAACTGCTTTTTTCGCATGTCCGCTCCGATATTCACCGTTGGTTCGCACATCGATAAATTGCACGTCGTCCTTCAGCAAAGCCTCGTTCGTATCCTGCACCGAAACTTCTCGGACTTCCGATACATTTATTTTCGACGCGTATTCGCCGGTTGCACTTTTCTGACAACCGATAAAAAAAGAAATCGCAATCACTACGATTGAAAAAAAGTATTTCATAAGCTTTCTGTTTTTTCTCTGTAATCCTTGTAAATCGTAAATCCGAAGACTACGAATTTGCGCAAGCGCTCTCCTCTTCAACCACGCACGCAAATCCCGCTTGCTGATAAGCGGATGTTCCGCCGATCACATTTTCGATTTTGCGAAAGCCGTTTTGTTCGAGAATGCTCGTCGCGAGACTCGAGCGATATCCACCCGCGCAAATCACCGCGGTCGGTTTTGTTTTGTCCAATTCATTTACGCGCTTCATCAATTCCGAAAGTGGCATATTCTTGGCCTTCGGCGCGTGGGCACTTTGAAATTCGGCGACGCGACGAACATCGAGAACTTGCAGATTTGTTTCCTTTTCGATTTTTGATTTCAGATCTTCGACCGTGATTTGTTTTACTTTCCCGACTTCGTAACCGGCTTTCTCCCACGCGGAAACGCCGCCATCGAGAAAACCAATGGTTGAATCAAGCCCTACTCGAGCCAAACGCATTTGCGCTTCTTCAACTTGAGCGTCGTTGTTCGCGACCAAAATTATCGGCGTCCCGATTTTTATTGTCGTTCCCGCCCATGAAGCAAATTGCCCGCCAAGTCCTATATTTAATGAATGCGCCACGTGTCCGCTTCCGAATTCATCGGAAGTTCTAACATCGAGGATAACCGCGCCTGACTTTTGTTTCGATGCAGCTTCCATCGCCGAAAGCGGATTGGCTTTCGGTAATTTTTCGAGCGGCAGTGCGCCTTTCATATTTGCTTCCACATCTTTCAGGAAATACATGGGCACTTCCGGCTGATTTTCCGCGACGACTTTGATGAACTCTTGTTTCGACATCGGTTGAAGTGCGTAATTCATTTTTCGCTGAACACCGAGCGTTGACCAGGTTTCCTTCGAAAGATTTTTTCCGCAGAGAGAACCCGCGCCGTGTGCCGGGTAAATTTCGGTGTCGTCCGGCAGCTTCAGAATTTTTTCGTGAAGACTTTCGTAAAGCATCGCGCCCATTTGCTCTGCAGTGAATCCTACGGAGCCAACGAGGTCGGGTCGCCCGACGTCGCCGATGAAAAGCGTATCGCCGGTAAATAATTTTTTCGGCGCATCCGGATTTTCCGTATCGGTCGCGAGAATTGAAACGCCTTCGGGAGTGTGTCCCGGAGTTTCCAGAAACTTAAGATTTATTTTCCCGACGCGAATTTCCGCGCCATCTTTCATCGGCAGAAAATCAAACTCCGGTTTTGCCTTCGCGCCGAAAACGATTTTCGCGCCGGTTTTCTCGGCAAGCTCCTTGTGTCCGCTTACAAAGTCTGCGTGGAAATGCGTTTCGATAATGTATTTGATCTCTTGATTGTTGGATTTCGCTTCATCGAGATACTGCTGAACATCGCGTTGCGGATCGATCACGACCGCTCCATTTTCCGAACCGATGTAATAAGAAGCATGCGAAAGACAGCCAAGATAGAATTGCTTAAAGTTCATAACATCTCCATTAAAAATAATGCTCGCTAATTAATTACGAAAATAAAACGCTATAGTTCTTCGCGAAGAGAAAAACCGCCACCGCAAAAACAAAGTAGGCAAAAGTGCGTTGAAGTTTGTGCGCTGCCAATTTGTGCGAAAGCGCCGTTCCGGCGATCGCGCCCGAAACTGCCAATGCAGTAACCGCGCCGGTCGTCGTCCAACTGAAATGCGCCTGACTTGCATGCGCGACCAAA
>DAITAB010000254.1:0-3359 GCA_036824525.1 Pyrinomonadaceae bacterium | reverse complement strand
ACTTCAGTTCGCACATTTTGCGGACTAAAGTCCGCGTTCCAACGCGTTCCAACGCGAAGAAAAAAACTGCCAGCGAATACAAGCAGTTTGTATTTACATCTCGGCGTATGCTCGGACGAACACGTTCGCGTCCTTCGGACGCGTTGCAGGCAGGCTGCCTGCGCTCCGTTCGCCGCGTTGCTTTTCCTTACTGCGGTTGCGCGGATGAAGGTGAGACGATATCTCCACTTTGTCCAAATTGTTTGTAAGTGACGCCGCCGTTTGTGCTGTTGAGTATGTACCAGACGTTGTCGCTTGGGCGGAAGACTGCTATGTCTGATTTTCCGTCGCCATCATAATCCGCCGGAATGGGCACGTCTTCGGCGATGCCGAAACGAGTCGCTCTGAAAAGATTCGCGGAGAGACTGAGCGTGTACCAAATGCCATCGGATGGACGATAAACCGCGAGTTCGCTTCTTCCATCGCCATCGAAATCGCCGGAAACCGGTTTATCGTTGGTTAATCCCCAAGAAGCGATGATCGGCAGCGCCGAGGAACTCTGCATTATGTACCAGACTCCGGTTGATGGTCGCCAGATCGCGAAGTCCGCTTTGCCATCGCCTTCATAATCTCCGGTAAAAGCTTTGTCGCCAATCGTGCCCCACTGAACCGCGCGAAATCCGAGAGTGCTTTGTTGGACATACCAAACTCCGGTTGAAGGACGGAAAACCGCAAAATCCATTTTTCCATCGGCATCATAATCCGCCGGCACCGGCACATCGCCATTCAAACCGAATTGAAAAGTGATAAATCCGAGCTGACTTCCAAATACATACCAAGTTCCATTTGCGGGACGAAAGACGGCTAAATCCGCCCTGCCATCGCCATCATAATCTCCGGCTTCGGGTTTATCGCCGGCTTGTCCGAAAATACTATTCGAAGCCGAGTTTGGAGTTTCAATATTCCAACGTCCGTTCGTAGGATTAAAACGCGAGTAGTCGGTTTTACCATCTCCATTGAAATCCGAGACATTATTTTTCGGCGGCGCCGTTATATTGCTCGCATCGAGAATCAACAATCCGAATTTCAAATCGCCCGCGAGAATTTTGTTTGTTCCGAGAAATGGAAAGACTGCCCAATCGCCGTCGTATGTCGTTGGCAAAAGGTTTTGTAAACTTCCGCTTCCGCAAATCATGTCCCAAGGCTCGGCATTCGCCAGAGTTTGTTTTTCAAATTCGGTCGGAGCGAAAACGGTCGGGTAAGTATCATATTGCGCAACGCGTCGCGGATTCACCGGGTCGGAAATATCAAATATCTGAATTCCCGCCTGATACCATGCGACATAAAGATAATTTCCCATCACCACCGGGTTATGCGGAGTGATCGCATTCAAACCGAGTTCCTGCATTCCGAGTCTTTTAACATAAACGGGAACGGCGGGATTTCTAACATCGTAAACACGAACGTCGCCATCGCCGAGCGCGGTTTCGCGTGCGCTGAAGAGATAATTTCCATCCTCGCTCGTCCAGTTGCTGTGCATATTGTTACCGGCGGTGGTGCTGGAAGTATCTTCTATAAAACCGAGCAAGGTCGGCGCCTGAGTTGCGATATTTGATATGTCGTAAATTTCGGTGCGACCGCGTTGGGAACTCGAGCCCCAGCCGGAGGTAAACATTCGATTGCCGCGAATGTGCATGGCATGCACCCAAAGCGGCTCGCTTGGAATAATGTCGCGAACGAAAACCGGATTCGCGGGATTGCTTATATCGATAACTTTGAGAGTCTTGTTTGAGAAGCCATTGAAATTCTCGATCAGATAATTTCCAAAGACGACCATTTCGTGAATCGAACTGAAGCCGTTTCCGTGTGTGGTATCGACAGTTCCAAGCAAAACCGGATTCGCAGGATTTGTGAGATCTACGATGTGAACTCCAAAACCATTTCCGCTGCCAAAGTAGCCACGATTTCCGATCACGATCGCCTCGAGAAATTGGATATTCGCGCCCGGGTTATACCAGGAGGAAAGAGTCGGCGCATCCGGATTTGAGACGTTATAAATAAAAACGCCGCGACAATCATAGCTTCCCTGTACCGCGATATTTCCATCCGCGTAAATATCTGCAAACTTCAGCTTTCCCGTATTAGCGCAGGTCGGAGTGATCTGCGAACGAAGGCGAAGCTTCTGTCCAAAAGCGGAGAACGTAAATCCACCGATCAAGACACACACAATCAAAAGAAGTTGCAGGTTGAAAAACATTTTGGTTTTGTTCATACGATTTAGATGGAAGTTATGCTGCTAATAGAATCCGAATGCCCAAGTTCAGATAATGAACACATAACATGATAATACCTCAAGTATCTTCTACGAAAAAAGCCGGCGTTTGTAACTCGCCGGCTTCTTTCAAATCAATACTCTCAAACTTTAGATTACCGCCTGAGCGGCATCGCGGATTGTCAGGTCAAAGGTTCCCGGCGCGACTTTTCGAAATCTACGGTTACGATTCAGCGAAACTGCGATCGAAATCGTAGGGTTATTTCCCTTGAACTGCATTCCACCGGAGACGAGAAGATTGTAAAGTTCGTTTACGTGCAGCGGCTGTCCGGATTCGCGTAAGAGTAAAGTACAGGCTTGTGTAATCGTTCGATCAGAAAAACGTTGATTCAAAACTTCGATTCCCGCAGCCGGACTCTGAACAGGCTTGTTTGCGCCAATATAAGAAATCGGATTACCACGAATCGGTGCGGGCGGCGGATTAAGCGGAGCCTGACCAGCCGGACGGGTCGAACGTTTCAAATCATGCGGCAATTCGTAATCCTTGCTCAAATGAGAAATCGTATCGGAATCCCAGAGCTGCTGACCAGTACGCATCGTAGCGAGCAAGCTGTAAATCGCGGCTTCGGTTTGCGCCGCGCTGTTATCAAGCGCGTCAATTTCCTGTTTCAGGCGTTCGGACTCGGATTCGACTTCGCGCAGACGTGCCGTCAGACGGTTCTGTGCATTTCGCGTTTGCCGGAGGCTCTGCTCCAAAGTCGAAATTAGATTTTCATCGAGCATAAGAGTGTAAAAATAGGACGAATTCCTTAGACCAAATAGCGGGGCGCTGAATTCTCCGGAATGCTGAGTTATCGCGAACGTTCAACTACGTAAGAAGCGATTTCATCCAACGCTGAACGATACTCCGAATCGCTTAAGACTTCAAGATTTTTTCTCGCGGCCGACGCAAATTCCACCGCCCTCAAACGTGTTGCCTTCAAAGCTCCGGAAGCATCAACCGCCTCCGCAAGTTCCTCTTTCGAAAAGGCATTGTAGGCGCCTTTTTGCATTATAATATCGACTTCCGCACGGAATTCAGGCCGCTTTTCGAGGTGCAGAATTAATG
>DAITAB010000396.1:0-1043 GCA_036824525.1 Pyrinomonadaceae bacterium | reverse complement strand
AGATTGCCGTCGAGATTCTTTGACGGGCTCAGGGCGATCTCGCGGAACGGGACTTTCAAGTTGTGTTTGTTTTGATTGACTGATTTGCCGTTGGTCTCAACATAGATCTTGCGCGAGGCAGGCAATTTCACCTCGCTGCTACGTGTTTCACCCTTACTTCGTGCGGGTTTCTGCATTTCTTGTTCCTTCATTTGTTTTTCTCCTTTCGGCGGCATTATCCGCATCAAGTAATGTGGGTCGCGTGAACGCCTCTCAGCCTTTAAAAAGCTCCCCCATAATTAATATTTCTAATCTTCCACTTTCGTCCAAACGTCATGGTCGGATTTTTGGCCATCTGTGCATTTTAACAGATTTTCTTAACCTTGCATTCCGTTCATCGTAGAGTTAGTGACAAACTGAATTTGGAGATGTATTCAAATGCTTCTTTTCGCAACAGTGACAAATGAATTTACAACAATCCTATTCAATTCACCGCTGACGCGATGCGAATCGTTTTTTCTTTCCAACGTGGCAATTATTCGCACGGCTCATTTCAAATATCGCGGACGCGACACTTACCTCTTCGTCCGCGTTCCGTCAATTGAAAACACGGCTGGATTAAGACTGTCTTGCGCGATGTTTAAGGAACTCAAAACTAAGGTGTGCAATCGCAAAGATTTGACAAAATGTTCCCAATACGGTAACCTTTGATGGTTTGGTGATGTAATGACCGTTAGCTTAAAAAAAGGAAATGCAGATGAACACAATCTCATATCGAAAGATTCGAGAGTTTGTTATTTTACATCCAAACGCCGAATCCTCTCTTAGTTCGTGGTATAAAATTGCCAGGAAAGCAACGTGGCAAAATATTGTTGAAGTTAGGCAAGATTATCCGCACGCTGATTTGGTTGGGAGATTTACGGTTTTTAATATCGGCGGAAATAATTACAGACTCATTGCCGAAATTCATTTTGATTCGCGGTTGGTATTAATCAGGCATATTATGACGCACAGCGAATATGACAAGGAAAAATTCCAAGAGCGCTTGGCAAAGCTCTCCGGTG
>DAITAB010000253.1:0-3365 GCA_036824525.1 Pyrinomonadaceae bacterium | reverse complement strand
CGAGTTTTTCATTTGTGCCGTTTTTTTCCAACGTGCGAACGAGCAATTTTTCACGAAGCAATTCGATCAAGCGCCAACGCGCGATCGATTTCTTGCGTTCGCGATTCCCATCCGCATTCTTTTGAAATTCATTATAGCTTTCAATCGCCCCGGACAAATCTTCAATTCCTTTATTTTCGGTCGCGATAGTTTTAATGATCGGCGGATGCCACATGTCGTCGCGATGCGCTAGCTCAAGCAACGAGATCAACTCTTTTTCCGTGCGTGCGACGCCTTCTCGATCGGCTTTATTGATTACAAAAATATCGCCGATTTCCATAATGCCAGCCTTGATTGCCTGAATGTCGTCGCCCATTCCCGGAACTAACACGACCACGGAGACATCTGCGGTTTTTACGATCTCAACTTCATCTTGTCCTACTCCGACTGTCTCTACGATTATCCGATCGAAACCCGCCGCATCGAGAATCGCCACGGCATCGACCGTAGCGCGCGCGAGTCCGCCGAGGTTTCCGCGTGTTGCCATCGAGCGTATGAACACATTCTTGTCCAGACCGAGCGTCGCCATGCGAATTCGATCACCCAAAATCGCGCCACCGGAAAATGGACTCGATGGGTCAACGCAAATAATTCCGACGCGATGCTTTTCTTCACGAAAATAAAAAGCGAGTTTATCAACGAGAGACGATTTCCCGGCGCCGGGCGAACCGGTAATTCCTATGACCAAGGCGCCACCGGTTTTCCGATAGACAGCTTTCATCATTTCCGAAGAATCGACAGAGGCATTTTCGATATTCGTGATAGCACGCGCAATCGAACGCGGGTCACCGGAGAATAATTTGTCGAGTAATTCGGAAACACTCATCTATAGATTAAATAACTGACACTATTTCTTATGTCGAGACTGACTGCCGCCCGCTTCGAGCGCGAAGTTGCTTATCGAAAGATATGGCTTGCGGAACATTCGGTCAAATCCGATCTTTTACTTGTTTTCTTACGGAGAGGCTTTTTGAGAAAGGTAATAAATATCAATTAAATTTGCGATTGGTCCTACGATAAACAAGGCATAGTACGGAGCATGAACGACTTCGCACATTCGCAAAATCATTTCGACTGTTGCGATAACGACAACCACGACAATTTGAGCTTTCTTTGATGATCGCACCGTAGTCTTTGGGTCTGTGATCATAAAGAAAATAAAAAGTTGATACATCGCACCGGTTATCGGCGCAATTTCTGCAAAATACGAATCACCGGTCCAGAGACTGCGCACAAAACTGAACGCCAAAAAACTCAAAACGTAAGTTAACGTAATGTGAAACCGCTTCAGGCGATAAATAATAATTGAACCCAGCAACCAAATGACGATCAGCGCAAGGAGATTATTTCCCCACTGAATGGAAAGACTGGCGACCGCAAACGGCGCGAGAAAAAGCATCGCACAAATTCCAAAATTCGAAGGATTCCAAATGTGTCGATTCCTAACACGGAGTACATACTTTGATGTGATTGAGATTGCCGCACAAAGTGCAAACGTCCAATAAATATCGGGTGAGCGCACGAGAATTCCTACGCTGATTCCCGATATGTAAGCGCTCGCTAAGTGCGGAAATTTTCCAATCGTTAACCGCGAAAGAAGAATTTCGAAAATGACCGATGTAAGAATAGCGATCGCAGTTTGCGGAAAACTTTCCAAGATCCCAAACGAAAGCTGACCGACGAATAAAATCAAGGTAATGAAAATCGGCGCGATGAACCGGGAATCAACGCCGAATATCTTTACCGGCATAGATTCTTCAGTTAATTTTACCGAGCCTAGTTCTGCTGCCGTAGCGCTCATTCTTTTATTTTGTAGAGCTTATTTAATTTCAACTGTTTGATATTTTGCGTTTTGCCCGATGCCCAGCGAATTTCAACCTTTTCGATCGAGTTTGCGCGTCCAATTCCAAAATGCAGGCGTCTCTGATTTTGTGCGCAAAAACCGCTGCCGCCTTGAATCTCCTGAAGTTGCTGACCGTTATTCCAAAACACGCGAATCTGCGTTCCGATTGCGCTTTTGTTGCTTTCGGTTCCCTCTAATTCAAAATCGATCCAATTATTTTCGTTCGCGACGGAATTCTTGTAGATCAAAACGGGAGCTTTTTGACTGGCGACGATGACATCCAAAACACCTCGATTCCATAAATCAACGAACGCGACGGCGCGACCATCATAAGTTTCATTGACTCCGATAATTTGTGCGACTTCATTGAATTTTCCAGCGCCATCGTTGAGCCATACTTTCTTCTGCTGATAACCCGAGAGGCTTCTTCCTTCCATTGGCGACCAGTTCGCGGCATCGCCGATTATCGTGTTGTTGCCAACGGTAACCTTTGCAAAATCGTACCAGTAATTGGTTTTCTTGTCGGCGGAAACATATCCGTTCGTCAAAAACAGATCCAGATTTCCGTCGTTGTTTAAATCACCGAATTGGGCACCCCAGCTCCAGCCGCCGAAATCAACGCCGAAATCTTTTGCCAGATTATCAAACTTCAGATCCGCTCCGCCGGTACTCGTACGCGGCATCCAAAGATTATTTCCTTGAAGCAAAATTCCTTGCTCGGAAATATTTGAAACGTAAATGCTCAATTTCCCGTCGTTCAACACATCGCCAAAGCTCGCGTTCATTCCGCTTTTCGGCGCAAATCCAACTCCGGATTTTTCACTGACGTCAACAAATCGTTTTCCGCCATCGTTAAAGAACAGCTCCGAAACGCCGTAATCATTGGCAATAAACAAATCAGGAAAACCGTTTCCGGTTAAGTCCGCCGCGCCGATTGCCAATGCCCAGCGGTTCGTATCCACGCCTAATTGCCGGCTTACTTCTTCAAATTTTCCGTCGCCCAAATTGTGGTAGAGATATTTTCGACCGCCGTTTTTTGCATATTCAAAACTCTCGGGCATAATCCGCGTCGTTTCCAAATTCCAAAGATTAAGACTCTCGGGGAAATATCCGCCGAGGAAAATATCCAATTTTCCATCGCGATCATAATCGAACCAAATCCCGGAATTAATATTCGCCCAGCCGGGAAATCCGGCATCGACGTTTGCAAAACTTTCGCCTTGATTGTTTTTGAAAAGTTGAGTTTTGCCCCATTTGTAAATGAGCAAATCTTCGAATCCGTCGTTGTCAAAATCACCCCAGACCGCGCCCATCGAAACGCCCGTTTCTCGTCGATTGACGTCGGCGATGCCCAATTCTTTTGCTACATCTTTAAACGTTCCGTCGCCATTGTTTCGATAAAGGGCGTTCGAACTATTTTCACCGCTGTTGGTCAGATAAAAGTCATTCCAGCTGTTTTTTGAAACGTCGACCACCGAGACGC
>DAITAB010000069.1:0-11288 GCA_036824525.1 Pyrinomonadaceae bacterium | reverse complement strand
TGAATGGCTTTCTGGGAAAGATTTTCGGCGCGGAGAGATTTTGGTTGAAACGCGCGAATTTTCCTTTTGGAGTTTCGATCGTGGTTGTCGCGAGGAAGAACTAAAACAGGATGGACAGGATATTCAGGATAAATGCTTTATGATGATTTGACTTCGAAGATCTTAGAAGCGAGTTTCGAGGTAAGCCGCGAGCTCGGCGCGGGATTTCTTGAATCTGTTTACGAGAAATCGCTGATGGTCGCGCTAATCCAAAAAGGATTTGAGGTGAGGCAGCAAGTTCCGCTTCACGTGAAGTTTCGAAATGTTATCGTCGGCGAATACTTCGCAGATTTGTTAGTTGACGAAAAGGTTTTAGTCGAACTAAAAGCGGTTACTAGAATCGTTCCGGAACACAAAGTTCAAGTAATCAATTATCTGAAAGCGACGGGAATCGAGGTCGGGCTCCTTATCAATTTAGGAAACGCAAAAGTAGAATATCATCGGTTGCATAAATGAAATTATCTTGTCGATCCTGTTTATCCTGTTAGAATTTTTCGTTTCATGACTCAATCCGCAACAATGAACCAGAATCCTCAGCTTTCACTTTTTCTTCCTGTTTTGAACGAAGAAGAAAATCTGCGTCCCATGCACGCGAAAATTTCGGAAGCGTTAACCACGCTCGGTAAAACTGCCGAAGTGATTTACGTTGACGATGGCTCGACCGATCGTTCGCTGCAGATTTTGAAAGAACTTGCCGCGCAGGATTCGCGTGTGCGCGTTATTTCTTTACGCCGCAATTATGGACAAACTGCCGCGATGTCTGCCGGAATCGACGCCGCGCGCGGCGACATTCTCATTCCGATGGACGCGGATTTGCAGAATGATCCGCACGACATCGCGCGTCTGCTCGAAAAATTAGATGAAGGTTACGACGTAGTTTCCGGTTGGCGAAAAAATCGCCAGGATAAACTCATCTCGCGAAAAATTCCTTCGATGATCGCGAACAAAATCATTTCGTTGATCAGCGGTGTTCATCTGCATGACTACGGCTGCTCTCTCAAAACTTACCGCCGCGATGTGATTCAGGAAGTAAAGCTTTATGGCGAGATGCACCGTTTCATTCCGATTTACGCGAGCTGGGCGGGCGCACGCGTGACGGAAATCCCGGTGGATCATCACGCGCGCACGATGGGAAAATCGAAATACGGAATCTCGCGTTCGCTGAAAGTTGTATTCGATCTCATCACAATAAAATTTATGGCGCGCTATCAGACGAAACCGCTTTACGTTTTCGGTTCATTCGGTTTGCTTGCGCTTGCCACGTCGCTTTTCGCCGGCGCGTGGGCGGTCTTTCTAAAAATTTTCCAAGGCGTTTCATTTATTCTCACACCGCTTCCGATGATCACGATCGTTTTGCTAGCGATCAGTGTGCAATTTTTCCTGATGGGATTGCTTGCGGAAATGCTAGTGCGCACTTATCACGAATCGCAGGCGAAGGCGATTTATGCAGTGCGCGAACTTATCGGTTTTGATTCATGATTGAACGAATCTCCTTACCGATAGAAAAACATCTTCATTATTCTACGGCTGAAATTTTATGTGTGGCATAACGGGTTGGGCGCATTTAGATTCGAACGCCTCGCCAACGATGCGGGATGAAGATCTGTTGCATTCGATGTGCAATCGGATGATTCATCGCGGTCCGGATGCTGAGGGCATTTGGTTTGGCGATAGCGTTGCGCTTGGTATGCGGCGGCTTTCGATTATCGATTTGAAGACCGGTGATCAACCTGTTTGGAATGAAGATCGCAGCGTCGTCGCTGTAATGAACGGCGAGCTTTACAACTTCCGCGAGGTTCGCGCAGAACTCGAGAAACGCGGACACAAATTCGCCTCGCATAGCGACACGGAAATTCTGCCGCATCTTTACGAAGAGTTTGGCGATGCAATGGTGGAAAAAATCAATGGAATGTTTGCATTTGCGCTTTGGGATCTGCGCCGCAAACGTTTGCTTATCGCCCGCGATCGCTTCGGCGAGAAACCTCTCTACTACGGAATTTTCGAAAACAGACTCATCTTCGCCTCGGAACCGAAAGTTTTACTAACTCATCCTTCGGTCGAAGCAAAATTAAATCTTGAATCGCTTCGACAATATCTTTCGTTCGACTACGTTCCTGCGCCTCATTCGATCTATCAGGGAATTTACAAACTACCTGCGGCGCATCTTATGGTATTGGAAAACGGCGAGCTGAAGACTCGCCGGTACTGGAATTTGTCATGGAGAAAAGGCGGAAACGCGACTGTCAATGAGCGTGCGACCGGCGATCCAGCGAAGGACACGCCACCTCACGCTCGCGTTTCTGCCTTCGATAAAGCCGCGAAGGATTTGCGCGAAATTCTCGCGGACGCCGTGCGTATGAGGCTGGTTTCCGACGTTCCGCTCGGGATTTTGCTTTCAGGTGGAATTGATTCTTCGACGATCGCCGCATTTGCCACGCAATTCTCAACCGAGAAAGTAAAAACTTTTTCCATCGGCTTCGACGAAGATTCTTTCGATGAATCGAGATACGCGCGCGAAGTTGCGCAGCATCTCGGAACAGAACATTTCGAAGAAAGACTGAGTGTCGATACCGCGGCGGATCTAATTTCGACAATCGGCGAATGGCTCGATGAGCCTTTATCCGATGGTTCGCTGATTCCCACTTTCTTGCTTTCGCGATTTGTTCGCAAACATGTAACGGTCGCGCTTGGCGGCGATGGCGGTGATGAAATTTTCGCCGGTTATCCAATGTATTACGGACACAAGATTGCTCGTATCTACGACGCAATTCCGCGTGTAGTAAGAAGCGGTTTGATCGAGCCGGTTGTGAATAGACTTCCGGTTAGTACTAAAAATATTTCGTTTGATTACAAAGCGAAGCGATTCGTAGCGGCGGCAAAACACGATTTGGTTACGCGCCATCATTCCTGGTTTGGTTCTTTTTCGATAGATGAGCATTCGCGCATTTTGTCTCGAGATGTATTGGAGAAGACTTCGGAAGATATCTACAAAGATGCGAAAGATCTTTTGGCAATTTGCGATGCAAAAAATGAAATTGAGCAGATGCAATTTCTCGATATGAATTTTTATATGGCGGAAGATATTCTCACCAAAGTTGATCGCGCGAGTATGGCGGTTTCCCTGGAAGTACGTGCGCCATTTCTCGATCCGAGAGTCGCGGATTTCGCCGCGGCAATTCCAATCGAATTCAAACTGAAAGGTAGGAATGGAAAATATATTCTGAAAAAGGCGGTCGAACCTTTACTTCCAAAGACAATTCTTCAGCGAAAGAAAAAGGGATTCGGTATTCCGATTGCCGACTGGTTGAAAGGAAAATTGAATCCGCTCATGCACGATTTACTTGCACCTGACCGAATTAGCCGGCAGAAACTTTTCAATAACGACTACGTTCAAAGATTAATAGGCGAACATGAATCCGGCACCGCGAGCCATCACAAACAACTTTGGACATTGCTCGTGTTTCAGATTTGGTTCGATAGGTTTATGAAGAAATAACGGAAATGATTCGGTGTCTGAAATCTCCAGCCCGCGAATTTGTGCGATGCCTTCAGCGTCGGAATGTCTTCGTCCACGATTCCCAGGGTTGCGCTCGTTTCACTCGCTTACCCTGGGCTTTAATGTTTGTCGCCTTCGGCGACTGATGCGTAATGCCGGATCTGTGATAACGATTCGCGTGCTTTCTGAAAACCGATTGTTCCGTTTCCATAAAAAACGGCGTCATGTTTTGCACAACGCCGGTCATCTTAATTTTCGAAATAAATTATTGAACGATCGAGAATTTCGCGGAAGGTTCGAGACTCTGCGTTTCACCTTTTGCATTCGGAACCAGATCGCGAATCTTGATCTTGATTTCGTAATCGCCAGTTGGAAGTTGTGCAGTCGGTAAAAGCCGGGCGAGAGTCAATCTCTGACCGGAATCGCTCAATCCTTGCCAATCTTCTTTCTGACGAAGAATTTCCTTGCCGCCTTTTGTCAAAACATATTCGACATCCGCCGCCGGACGAAGCGTAGTCTGATCAATTCCCGCATTGTAAACCTGCAAGTAAATTCCGACTTCCTGTCCTTTTTTGTAAACGCGTGCGAGATTCGGAACGACCTTGGTCGCACCGATCACAAACTGCGCACCGATGTCGCGTTCGGTCGTTGAATACATCTTTGAAGCGAGAATCAACGATGAAGTTCCAAGTTTTTCCGATTCATATCGCGGCACGTTGAAGCCTATGCTGCGAATTCCGCGATTTCCCGAAGCAACATCGCGAACGATTACGTCAACTTTATAAGTGCCCGGAGTTAAGGCAATCGCTTTCTGGTAGATCGATTTCCGATCGCGAACTTCTGTGAGCTCTTCGCGAGTTGCGCTTGCAACTACCGAGTCCTCAAAAATTCCCGAACGCTTACCGGTAACGGCGGTAATTCTGCCGAAGATATTCATACGCGCGGTTGGAATCGCGCCGATATCTTCGAATACAAGTTCTTTATTCTCCGCCTGCAAAGTAAAGGTTGTAACAACGCTTTCGCTCGACTGTCGGAAAAACGAAACTTCGAGATCGAAATCCAACGGGTTATTGTCGAGTACCGGAGATTCAGTCAGCGAAGCAAGAAGATCAGGATACTTTGCCTGTGGCGGACGTTGTAGATTCGTGAGTATCTCGAGGCGTCTGAACGGCATATCCTGCTCTCGCATGTAGTTCGTTCCGCTGGCACCACCTCCCGTAATGCGATCGGCTTTATCTGAGAGTCCGAGCTGCTCCGAACTGGTCAAACCGGCGCCGGGAACCATTCTTAGAGCATCTTTTTCGTCGGCGTTTCGTGCCAGCCGGTATTCACCGGTTCCGGTCGGATCGACGAATTCAATTTCGAGTCCATCGCCTACGCCTTCAAGATGACGATAAAACCAAACCTCAAAAGGATAGGTCGTAGTTGATCCGCCGCCTTCATAACTTGGGCGATCATAAGATCCGCCCGAAGGATGAGATTCGACCGAATCCGGTTTTCCCCAAGTGATGTAAATCCGACCGCGATCGGTTTTCCATCCGGGAATACCGGAAGCATAGTGTTCGTTGGCGTAAGCAATGCGCTCATAATATTCCTCGCGGAATTCGTTTTCTTCCGTATCCGGATTCGGATCGCGGCGGCGCCAAAAGTTCTCGATGAAGTTTTCTCGTTCTTCGTCGGTCTTCAGAGCTTTGAAGGCTCTTTTCTCTTCACTAGAAATAATGTAGGGAACATCTTTGTTCAACCAATTTTCGAAAACCTTGCTGTTTTCTTTTTCGATCTTTATCGCTTTGGTGGAAGGATCTTCGGGAGGAGTTTTAGCGGGCTTTTGGGCAAAAGACAAAGATGCACCAAAGATCAAAACCAAAATCATCGTGATGTAAGACCGTAAATTTATTACTTCAGTTGCTGCCATAAAACTCCTTGTTACTTTGTTACTTCCCGAAATGGGGAATGAAAGATGATCTTAGATAGAAGTTCCCAATATTTCAAGATGCTCTTCAAGCGGGCTGTGGTTGCTTTGACCCACAAGCCAGCTGGTCTTTAGCCTGCGGATTTCCTGCGTGTTCTTCCAAAAAACCACGCAACGAAAATCGAGATTACGTATAACGCCATCATCGGCGTTGCGAAGAGCATCATATTCGGAACGTCTCCGGTGGGCGAAACCACCGCCGCCACAATCAAGATCACGACTATAGCGATGCGCCAGCTTCTTACTAATAAACCGGCGGTTACGACGCCAATTCTTGAGAGCACATAAGTTATCGCCGGCATCTGAAAAATTACGCCCATCGCAAGCATTATCAAAGTAATAAAGTCGAAATAGTCCGAAGCTCGAAGCATCAGACGAAAATCTTGCCCGAGTCCGAGGAGATATTTCACTGCCGGTGGGAATAAAACGTAATACGCAAAAGCGGCGCCGATTACGAACGAGATTGACGAAAGCAGAACAAACGGAGTCACATAAGATCGCTCGTGTTTATAAAGAGCCGGCGAAATAAATCCCCAAATCTGCAAAAGAAGAAACGGTATCGAAATCGCAAAAGCCGTATAAAGTGAAACTGTTACATAAAGCGTGAACGGTTCAACGGCGGTCGTAACAATCATCCGGTCTTCGGTCCCGCCTTGAGAATCGGGCGACGCGGAAAAATCCACCGGAAGGCGAATTCCCTTGGGGATGATCGCCGAGTTTGTATAAATCGCTTCCTGCGAAAACAATCCGAGGCGCCCTGTCCGATCGCGAACGACTTTTGCAGTAACGGATGTTCCCGGAACAACTGTTCCGACACCGAGACGAGTCGTCCGATCAAAAACAAATCGTCCGGTTTCGCCTTCGCGAAGATTATCCAAAGAAAGAATTTTTTCGTCGCCCTGTAATCCTTCAACTGGCACTTCCCGCCTTTGCGCTTCCGCTAAAGCTCTTTGCACAGGAATCGCGAGGAAGTTGTAAATCTTGTCGGATACAAACCAGCACGCGAGAAAAGCCAAGCCTATAAAAATAACCGATCGAATCAGTCGACGCCGAAGTTCGTCCAGATGCTCGAGAAACGACATCTGTCCGCCCAACTCCGCACGGCTCATTTCTTCCTCAGGTAACATTTGTGATTAGATCCAGTTTTTCTTGTCGTCGGGAATTTCTTCCGGCGAAGCAGGTTCCGGCTGCTTACTAAACAAGTCTCCCTGAAATTCGTTTATCTTTTTTATTTCCGGCGCCGGAATTGTATTTGTTTCCGGAAGAATGTTGCGTGCGTGCGTCTCTTCGATCGTCGCCAGATTTACGTTCGAATTGGCAGGTGAATTTTTGGCAGGCTCCAATTCAACCTGAACTTCTTTTTCCCAGGTTGAGCGGAACTCCTGACTCGCGTTGCGAAATTCAGCCATAGTTTTACCAATCATGCGCGCAAGTTGCGGTAGCTTTCGGGGACCGAAAACAATCAACGCAATTACGCCGATCAGCAAAAGCTCTGACGTTCCTATTGACTCAAGAATGAATGCAAACACTAGTTCTTCCTATTACCACTACGAAACTAACATCAACTTGTTCGCGCGATTAAAGACCTTACCAATTACTCGTGCGCCCTCAATTTCCGAGACGATGTTTTGCGCCCCTCTTTCGCTGACGCTAATCAACAAACCTCCCGCGGTCTGCGGGTCAAAAAGCGCGCTTTGCATTTCCCGGCTGACGCTCTCCGAAAACTCCACCGTTTCACCAACGTAAACCCGATTGTTTTTATCGCCACGAGTAAGCATTTTTTTCTCAATGAGTTCTATTACATTCGGCAAGAGTGGAACCTTACCGGCTGAAATTTCAAAGGTGACATTGCTCGCCTTCGCCATTTCAAACGCATGACCGAGCAAACCAAAACCTGTAATGTCCGTGCAGCCGTTTGCGCCTTCCCTACACATTGATTCAGCCGCCTTTGCGGCAGACGTGGTCATTGTTTTCATAGCTGCATCTGTAGCTATTGCGCTTGCTATGTCGTTTTTGATCGCCGTGCTGATTACGCCAGTCCCGATTGGTTTGGTGAGCACTAAAAAGTCTCCGGCACGCGCACCCGAGTTCTTAATGATCTTTTTCGGATTGATTAATCCGGTTACCGCATAGCCGAATTTTATTTCCTGATCATCGACCGAATGTCCGCCGATGACTACAACTTTTTCTTCATTGAGTTTTCGCTGACCACCGAGGAGAATTTTGCCCAAAACATCCCAATCGCCTTTTTGCGGATAACAAACGATAGATAATGCCGACAGAGGTTTTCCTCCCATCGCGTAGACGTCATTGAGCGCGTTCACCGCGGCGATTTCTCCATAGATTTCCGGGTCGTCTGCAACCGGCGTAAAGAAATCCACGGTTTGCACGAGCGCGAGTTCATCCGATATGCGAAACACACCGGCATCATCAGATGTTTCGAAGCCGACGAGAACATCTTTGGTGAAATCTTGTTTCGGTAATTTGCTCAAAACTTGAGCAAGGTCGCTGGGCGCAAGTTTCGCCACTCAACCCGCGCAAGAGACCATTTCGGTCAAGCGTTTTGCTGTCATAAAAAATTCTACTGACGTTCTTCCGGATTCATCAAACGGTAAATTCGGTCCAGATCTTTTTCAGAGTAATATTCAAACTCAATCTTGCCGCGTTCTTTTCCTTTAGGAACGATTCGTACCTGAGTTGCAAATATTCTACGTAATTTTGTTTCAACGGCTTTAAAATTTGGGTCAAGCGTCACCTTAACATGTTTTGATTCAACAGTTATAGCCTCACCGCGAAGCATACGCTTCACGGCTGTTTCAGTTTCCCTGACTGAAAGCGAGATCTCGATAATTCGCCGCGCGAGTTTTCTTTGTTGATCAACTTGAGGCAACATCAGCAACGCGCGCGCATGTCCGACCGAAAGTT
The DNA here is from genome assembly GCA_036824525.1 of Pyrinomonadaceae bacterium. Lineage (GTDB taxonomy): Bacteria > Acidobacteriota > Blastocatellia > Pyrinomonadales > Pyrinomonadaceae > DAITAB01. Next base: position 2,856 of record DAITAB010000069.1, on the reverse strand, counting down.
TTTCTTCCATAATCAGACTTTGAATATCCTCGGGTAGTTTGAGCATCCGAAGATAATTCGTAACGAATGTTCGATCTTTTCCGACGCGATTCGCGACCATTTCCTGAGTCAGTCCGATGGTCTCAATGAGTTTCTGATATGCCCTCGCCTCTTCGATAGGTGTGAGTTCTTTTCTCTGTATATTTTCGATCAAGGAAATTTCCAATCGTTTATCATCGGCAATTTCGCGTACGACTGCAGGTATCCTGTTTAATCCTGCTCTCTGCGCCGCTCGCCAACGTCGTTCACCTGCTATCAACTCGTAACGGGCACCTTTTCGTCTCACGAGAATCGGCTGAACGATTCCGTTTGCCTCGATGGAACGAGTGAGGTCAACGAGATCGTTTTCCGTAAATCTGGTGCGTGGCTGTTCGGCGTTTGGGAAAATTTCGTCGACTGACAGATGAATCAACTCGTCGCCCGATTTTGCCGTCGCAACTGCCGCAGAATTATCGCCAAGCAAGGCTCCGAGACCTTTACCTAATGCCTTTCGGGTCATTTTGAATTATCTCCTTTGCTAATTGAATGTAACTCTCCGCGCCTCGTGAGCGTATATCATAGAGAATAATAGGTTTACCAAAACTTGGAGCTTCTGCAAGACGGACATTTCGAGGAATTACCGTTTTAAGTACTTTGTCTCCATAATAACCACGCAAATCCTTCGCAACTGCGGTGGACAAGTTTGTTCGGTCATCAAACATCGTTAGGAGCAAACCTTCGATGGCTAAATCCGGATTCAAATTACTTGTCACACGTCCCACTGTATCGAATAGCTCTGTAACTCCTTCCAATGCATAGTATTCACACTGAATTGGAACCAGCAAAGTGTCTGCAGCGGTGAGACCATTAACTGTCAAAAGTCCCAGCGATGGCGGGCAATCGACAATAATGAAGTCGTATTCAACTTTTGCTTCCTGCAAAACATCGCGAAGGCGAAACTCCCGACGTTCGACGTCAACGAGCTCAATTTCGGCTCCCACGAGATTCCGGTCAGAAGGAATAATTTCAAAAGTAGGAAGCTCCGTTTTTAGAACCACATTGCGCCAGCTCACGCCGGAAACCAATACGTCATAAAGTGTTTTGCGATTTATATCGCGTTCAATTCCGGAACCGGAAGTAGCGTTTCCCTGTGGATCAGCGTCTACCAGTAACACTTTCTTCTCTTCGATGGCGAGTGCGGCGGCGAGATTAACTGCGGTAGTTGTCTTACCAACTCCACCTTTTTGATTTGCAACGGCAATTACGCGACCCATGATTTACGTTAAATTAGCACAGTTTTCTTAGATTTTCCTACTCAGACAAGAATTGTGGCACGTGCCACATTGATGAAAAACCGGCTCCCCAATGTTTCACGTGCCACATTTAATGAAGGTTGCGCCTCTATTTTCTTCCGTGTGCGACCAAATGAACCAAGACTGAAGACATCGCTGCCGGAGTGACACCCGGAATGCGTCGAAGCTGCCCGAAGGTCTGAGGCTTGGTTCTCTCCAGGCGCTCAACCATCTCATGCGACAATTCGCTTAGAGCAGAAAAACTAAAATCGGGCGGGACGTGAAGTTGATCGTTCTGAAAAACGCGCTCGTTCGCGGCTTGATGTGCAACCGAATATCCTTCGTAAAGCGAATCCGCAAAAACGCTCTCCAAATCCGTCACTGAGATATTCTGACCGGACGCCTGAGGTATGAGCTTCAAGACAAAATCCAACTTTACTCCCTGACGATGCGCCAGTTGAGTTAACGAAAAAGAATCGCCAAGGTCACATTCGAGCACTTGTGCGACTGCGGCGTACTCCTTCGACGAACGTCGAAAACGCGTCTGATCCAACACGTTTCTTAGCTCGGATAATCGCTCTCGTTTCCTGTTGAAGCGTTCCCAAGCCGCGTCGCCGACCAAGCCGATTTCCCGTCCTTTCTCTGTGAGACGTCGATCCGCATTATCGTGGCGCAACGTCAAACGCGCCTCGGCACGAGATGTAAATATTCGATATGGTTCGTCAACGCCGTGCTGAATCAGATCGGAAACCAAGACTCCAATGTAAGCTTCTTCTCGATTCAAGCGAAACATCTCACGCCCCTGAACGCGCATCGCGGCATTTATTCCCGCTATTAATCCCTGACATGCAGCCTCCTCATAGCCGGTTGTTCCATTAAGTTGACCCGCGAAAAACAGCCCGCGCAGTTTCGTTGTTTCCAGAAAAGGTGTCAATTGTCTTGGGTCTACAAAGTCGTATTCGATGGCGTAGCCGGGGCGAACGATTTGGACATTTTCGAATCCCGGAATTAGTCGCAGCAAATCCTGTTGCAGTTCTGAGGGAAGAGAAGTTGAAAAGCCGTTTAAGTAAACTTCATTAGTATCGTGCCCTTCGGGTTCAAGAAATAATTGGTGACGATTCTTATCAGCAAATTTAACCACCTTGTCCTCAATTGATGGACAATATCGCGGTCCGATTCCTTTGATCTTTCCTGAGTACAACGGTGATTGGTGAATATTTTCGCTGATCATTCGGTGGACACGGTCATTTGTATAACCGATATGACAGTCGATCTGCGGGCGGTCGATCTTCTCAGTTGCAAACGAAAAAGCGACGGGATTTTCGTCAGGTGGTTGTAGTTCGAAAGCCGACCAATCGATCGTTCGCCCATCAAGTCTCGGCGGCGTTCCGGTTTTCAGCCTTCCAACCGGAAACCCTTGATTCTTGAGGTCTTGCGCTAATTCAATTGATGCAGGTTCGCCTGATCGACCCGCGGAAAACGTGTTGCGCCCCGTATGGATCATTCCATTCAGGAAAGTACCGGTCGCCACGACCACACTTTTTGC
>DAITAB010000252.1:0-3416 GCA_036824525.1 Pyrinomonadaceae bacterium | reverse complement strand
CCGAAAAATTGTCATATTCCGGATAGGTGTGTTGCGAACCAAAAGCAATCAATTCCGCAACCTCTCCAAATTGAAATCGAACCATATCGAAGAGATGAATCGTCGTCTCATAGAGAAAACGACCCGTGATCGTCTTGTCTCCCGTCCATTCGGGATTTTGCAATTCGCCCCGGTTCATTTTGATGTGAGCCGAATGCGGTTGTTCTTCGCGAAGCAGCTCTTTCAGTTTTTTATAGACGGGAGCCGAGCGACGATTGTGTCCGACCTGAAAAACCTTTCGAGATTTCTTTACCGCTTCAACGACCGATCGCGCTTCTCCAATACTTGTAGCCATCGGCTTTTCACATAACACATGTTTTTCAGCCGCAATCGCGTCAATGGCAAGTTTCACATGACGCGTATTCGGAGTCGTTATGACAATCGCGTCGCAGGCTTCAACTACATGTTCGGCGTTTTCCATCACGCGCGCGCCGGTCAGACGCGAAACGAGCTGCATTCGTTCGGGAATGATGTCGTAAACAGCCGTTACCTCAGCGCGCGAGTCACGTGCGAAAATCTGCGCATGCGTCCCGCCCATATAACCCGTTCCAATTATTCCGATCTTAATTTTTGACATTCCGCGTTTCTATAAAGACGTTCTTTCAAGTTTTGAATCCTGCGAAAATTCCCTTACCAACTTCCACCCGCCGCCGTATTTTCCAACCCGAGCGTTGCAATCGCGGCGATCCGCGCTTTTCGCGCAACTTCAAACGGATCTTGATCCCAATATTCAGGACGAAAAATCTCTATGCTCGCCATGCGGTTGTAACCGATTTTGTTCAGCCGGTCCTTGATTTCGCGTACCGGAAGAATTCCCTCGCCGGGATAAAGTCTATGCGCATCGGTCAAAGTCTCTTTTGAAAGATTCTCTGCATCGTTGATATGAAAGATGAAAAGTTTTTCCGGAGCGAGTGTGTCGATCGCTTCAAACGTGGAATTCCCTGCATAGAAATGAAATGTGTCGATCACCAACCCGACACTGTTCCGATTTATTTTCTCTATGATTTCCTTTGCGAGATCGAGAGTCTGCACCGAGCAATCTGTTTGCCCGAGAAATTCAAACGCGAGTCCCACATTATGCTTTTCCGAAATGTCCGCAAGTTCATTCAGCACTTTCACCGACTCATCGATAATCATTTCTTTAGTCGCACCGGCGGGAAGTTTTCCCGGCACAACGACTAAATACGGACAACCAATTTCGCCGGCGATCTTCGAAAGCTCCTCGCACTGCGATTTGATCGCGGCATAATCTTCCGCGCTTCGAAAAGTTATGTGTTCGATCGAATTAATCGAGTATGGCAAAAGATGATTTTGTTCAAACAGATTTTTGAGTTCGTTGACGCTGTTACCCTCAAGGAACTTTCGTAACTTCGAAGCCCAAATTTCCAAAAGTTCATAGCCCGCGGCTGAAGCCGCCTCGATATCAGTTTTGAGATCGGCGTGCATTGTAGTCGCACCATTCAAAGCAATCTTCATTGTTAACTCCAGTCATCCGTTGATTTTTCAAATTGTAACACGAAGAATTTCGCGCGCGGAAAACATCCTTTTTCAGAGAGTCGAATATCGGCACAACTCGCGCATGCTTCGCGACGTCTAATTTTTGCGTTATTCTTGCAAAAGGGATTTCGTGTGTTTATGAAAAAGTTTTTCGCCCTTGTATTTCTGGTATTTATTTTTTCGGTGGTCGGACTTTCGCAGCCTTATAATGATGCGGCGCTTTTACAGGTCCGGCTCGACGATCAATCCGATCGGGAATCAAATGGACAACTTCTGACTCTTTCCGCCACCCAGCACAATTATCGCGCCGAGGTCTATGCGGCAAATCGAGTTTTTGCTGAGGCGCGCGAACATTGGCAGAAACTTCTTGAACGTTATCCAAATGATCCGCTCAGTTCTAAGGCACATTTTGGCATCGCGCGTTCGTTTATGTGGGAAAGAAACTATGCGCAGGCGGTTTTGTTTTTCGATAAACTTTTACAGAATTCCCTTACTTCAAAAGAAGCTCGCGATGGATTGGCATTCAAGGGCGCGTGTCTTGTGAGATTGGGAAAAAACGTGGAAGCGGCGAAGACCTATGAGCAATACACGGTAATGTTTCCTTTTGGCGAGAAAATTGATTCTTCCTATTTAAATATTATTGATGCTCTTCGCGAGGCGAAACAATACGACGACGCAAATCTTTGGGTGGACAAAACGCGTCAGCGATTTTCCGATATGCCGACGGAAATCACTGCGCTGCACTCGCGGCTTCGTATGGAACTCTTTCGTGGAAATTGGTTGAAGGCGAACGAGGCTGCCGATCAAATTCGAAGTTTGAAAAACTTCACCGGCTCGATGACTTCTCTCGATGAGGTCACATTTCTAAAAGCTTTTGCGCTTGAGAGACTCGGCAGAAAGGATGAGGCAATTTCACTTTACTCTTCAATACCTGACTCGGGTTACTTCGGAGGAGTTGCTTCTGAGCGACTCTCAGCCATGGGAGTTCTGCTTCCGATGCGCTTCAAGAAAACCGCAGGAAGAAACTCTGGTTCTTATCTTGATTTTCCGGTAGTTTATCGTGCAGAACTTCTGCGTCAGGCAAAATCGCGTGGCATTGATCCGCGCTTTGTGTTAGCAGTAATGAAACAGGAAAGCAGTTTTCGCGCGAACGCGAAATCGCCCGCCGCCGCGCGCGGACTTCTTCAACTCACATACGACACGGCTTTGAAATACAGCCGCGAAGCCGGATTTCCCAATTTGCAGCCAGAAGACCTTTATCGCCCCGATGTAAACATCGCGATCGCCTCGATCTACATCGCCGCGCTGAAGAAAGAGTTCAATAATCTCTACGAACCGATCGCGGCGAGTTACAACGGCGGCGAAGACAATGCCGCGCGCTGGCTTTTCCGTTCGCAGCCAAAAGATCCGGCGATCTTCGTTTCGGAAATCGGCTTCGCGGAAACAAAGAATTACACCCTTAAGGTAATGACGAACTACAGAATCTATCGGCAGCTCTACACAGAAAATCTCACACCCAGATAGAAAGTCGAAACGGTTGATTAAGTTTCGTCGCGGGAGTGTGGGGATCTGACAAACACATCGGATGTTCGTCGCGTGAGCGACGAGTTGAATTTAGCCGTGGGTTTCAACCCACGTTAGAGTTGCGCGCACAAATGCGTCGCGCGAGCGACGACTGAATTTTTCGTAATTTTCAATTGTCGCTGACGCGACAGGGATTTCGTTTTCGATTTTCCGTGGGTTAAAACCCACGGCTAAAATCAGGACATCGCGACGCGATTTTGGAGAAATCTTTTGGATTGTATTTAGCCAGATTCATATCGGCGTCACGGGCGCTACTATTCGATCTACCAATCTCCCACGCCTTCGCGGTCGACGTC
>DAITAB010000251.1:0-3421 GCA_036824525.1 Pyrinomonadaceae bacterium | reverse complement strand
CAATTCAAGCGCCACCGGGCGGGCATCGCGAAATCGCCTGCCGGTCGCGATCGTGACCAAGACACCCATGCTCTCGGCTTCACGAATAGCAGCAAGATTCACGGGAGAAATTTCGCCGCGCGAATTCAATAGAGTCCCATCCAGATCAAGTGCGATTAGTTTTATCATTAACCGGTCGAGAGACGTTTATTTTCCACCAAAAGCGAAATCGCGAACGCAATTCTGCGTTCCCGGGTTTCCGCTCGCTTCGCCTCCGAAATCCAATGCACATACAAACGCCGATGCGAAGGTGCGAGATTTTGGAAATTGCTCCAAGCGATTTTGTTTTTCTTAAACGCGGCTTCGATGAATTTCGGAACTTTCACTTTCTTTGAAATCAGTTTTGGTTTCGGCGGGGCGTCTAAAATCTTGAGATCGATCTTCGCAAGCCCGGCTTTTGTCACTTTACCTCGTGCGATAAGTTTTCTGATCCGATTCTTGTTTGCCTCGGACCAATTATCGGAATTTCGACGTGGCGTGAATTGCTGTATGTAGCGCTCGTCGTCAATTCTTTTGACGGTCGAATCGATCCATCCAAAGCAAAGCGCTTCTTCCACTGCATCATTGTAAGCGACGGTTTCCTTCTTCGTATGTTTTTTGAAATATACGAGCCAAACTCCGCGCGATGATTTGTGATTCATCCGGAGCCAGCTTCGCCATTCAGCCCGAGTCTTAAAGTGAATTTGATTCGATTTATCGATCGGCATCGCGCGAGAGGCTAAACGAATTTCCCGTAAATTCCTTCGAAGTGCAAAAGCGGTTTTCCGCCTTTGATGCGGGTATGCAACACGTTTGCGACAAAAATGGAATGATCACCGGCGGGAATTATTTCGATCACCCGGCATTGGAGCGAGGCAATTGCGTCTGAAAATACCGGGAGGTCATCAATTCCGATGATCGTATCTCTGCCATCAAATTTGTCTGCATCGAGCGAAGCAAATTTCTCGGAAACCGCTTCATGATTTTCGCCGAGAATATTCACAACGAGTGCGCTTCCGATTCGGAGCGAATCGTGACTGCCCGCAGCCTTGTCTATACAAACCAGAATCAGCGGTGGATCCAATGAAACCGAACAAAACGCGCTAACGGTGATTCCGTGTAAGTGATTCTTCTCATCGCGAGAAACGACGACCGTGATGCCGCTCGCAAAATTGCTCAGCGCGGCGCGAAACTCATCCGGTGAAACTGCTGATTCGATGTTCATTATTGTTTGCGGCGCTGTTCCTCGAGCCACTCCTGATATTTCGCCTTGCCTCTCTCGAAATCGGCAGCCGAACTATAAAAGTGATGAGAGCCGTCGTTCTTTTCCACATTCAAAACGTAATAGTAATAATCCGTTTGCGCCGGATTCAAAGCGGCATTCAAGGAGCTTTCGCTCACCGAGGAAATCGGTCCCGGTGGAATTCCGGCGAATTTCCGTGTGTTGTAGGGCGACGTAGAAGCGAGATCGCTTTTATGTATCGTGCCATCCCAACGATTCTCCATCTTAGCGATATAAACTGCCGTTTGGTCAATTCCAAGCGGGATATTTTTGCCCAAACGATTGTAAATTACTGAAGCGACTACTGCGCGTTCGTCGTCAAATTTAGATTCTGTTTCGATCAGGGAAGCAATGGTCACAATTTCTCCCGGAGTTCTACCAAGTTCGCGTGCCCGAATATTCCATTCCGGCTTCCAAACTTTTTTGAATTGTTCTACGAGGTGCTTGATTACCTGTTGAGGAGTTGTCTCTTTTGGAAAGCTATAAGTATTCGGATACATATAACCCTCAAGGTTTCTCGCTTTTGCGTCAATGTCCTTAATGAGCGAAACATCATCCATTAAATAGAGAACGGCTTTTTCGTCCATCGGTGGATTTTGCGGAAATTTTTCGGCAATTCTCTTTGCAATATCAAATCGAGTGAAACCTTCAGGAATGGTTAGCTTCGTTGTTCTCTCTTCGCCTTTCTCAAGTTCCGATAGAACCTGAAAAGGCGTGATTGGTGAGTTGAATTGATACTCGCCGGCTTTCAGTGCTCCGGAGTTTCCAACCGTGCGCAAATAAATCCGCGTCGCCAGACCGCTCTCGAGAATTCCTTCGTCGACTAGTTTTCCGATAATTTCGTTTGGTGTCGAACCTTTGGGAATTTGAATGTAATCATTCGATCGTGAATGTTCGTGCGGAGTATTTAGTGCCGAACGAATCCAAAAAACGAAGCCGCTTAGGACCAGCAACCCCAATAATGATAGAGGAATAATTAGCTTCAAAATTTTCATTTCCGCCAAAAGTTTAACAAATATTAATTTTTCAAACCAACGCAGTGTGCCGTTACGAATTTACCGCGTCATCTTCCGACTTACGGAAATTCAACTCTTGATGAAACCGACACAAATAAAGCGGCGTTTCCTATGGCACGCCGCTCAATTACTTTCGAAGTTGAAGAGCAAACAACTACTTCGATAATTCGCGTCTCGATGGATCGGGGAGCGGTTGTTTTTTCTCAACCGTTTCGGAGAATACTTCTTTCAATGCGCCGACGGCGGAAAGCATCGTCGAAGTTTCGACCGGCATGAAGACAACTTTCGAATTGTTGCTCACGGACATATCGCGCAAACTTTCGATGTAGCGCACGGTGATGAGATATTGCGTCGCAGTCGAGGCGTCGCCGACTGATTGCGCGATTCTCGCGAGCGCTTCGGCTTCCGCGGTCGCGTTGCGAAGTCTCGCCTGCGCCGCGCCGTCCGCCGCCAAAATCGCAGATTCCTTCATACCTTCCGAACGAGTAATCGATGCCTGCTTCTCGCCTTCCGCACGAGTAATCGCGGCTTGCTTGTCGCCTTCCGCTTGCAGAATCAAGGCGCGGCGATTTCGTTCGGCGGTCATTTGTTTTTCCATTGTGATGCGAACGTCTTCCGGCGGGGTGATATTTTTCACGTCAACGCGCGTAACCTTTACGCCCCATTTGTCTGTAGCTTCATCGAGAATCAAACGCAGTTCGTTGTTGATCTGATCGCGCGAAGAAAGCGTGTGATCGAGATCGAGTTTTCCGACGACCGATCGCATTCCGGTAAACGTAAGCTGAACCAAACTTCCTACAAGATCGTTAACTTCATAGGTCGCTTTGATTGGATCGGTAACTTGCCAGTAAACAACCGAATCAATTGAAATCATCACGTTATCGCGCGTGATTCCGGATTGCGGCGGCAGGTCTATATATTGTTCACGTAAATCGATGAAGGTAACGCCGGGACGTTGATTGGTCCAATAGACGGCGCGCGGAGATTCAAAAAATGGAACGATAATATTCAAACCGCTTGCCGCAAGTCGGTGAAATTTTCCGAGACGTTCAATTAAAAGAACGCTCGACTGCGGTACGATCTTGATCGTCTTCCACGCAACCGT
>DAITAB010000395.1:0-1061 GCA_036824525.1 Pyrinomonadaceae bacterium | reverse complement strand
GTTGAATGATCGCGGCTACGCCAAATCGCGCCGCTTCATCAACACCATCGCGAAACGGAAAGAATGCGTCCGACGCGAGCGCGCTTCCGCCGAGGCGAAAATTATTGCGTTCCGCACGCGTCGCCGCGATGCGCACCGAATCGACGCGGTTCATTTGTCCGGCGCCGACGCCAAAAGTTTGTCTGTCATCAGAGAAAACGATCGCGTTTGATTTCACGTGTTTGCAAACGCGCCAGGCAAAAAGCAACGACGAAATTTCTAATTCAGTCGGCTGTCTTTTTGTTACGACTCGAAGATCTTCTCGATCAAGCGGAATTGTGTCGCGGGTTTGCGCGAGCATTCCTCCACTGATCTTTCTGAAGTTCAATTCATTTGTGTCGTAATCCGCGATACGCAGGACGCGCAAATTTTTCTTCGCACGCAAAATCGCCAGCGCTTCATCATCGTAAGCGGGCGCAACTATGACTTCAGTAAAAATTTTCGCAACGCTTCGCGCCGTAGCTTCGTCAACTTTTCCGTTAAAAGCAACAATTCCGCCAAAAGCCGAAACCGGATCCGTAGCCAGCGCCAGCGAATATGCTTCAGCCAAATTTTCGCCGATAGCGGTGCCCGAAGGATTCGTGTGTTTGATAATGGCGCATGCGGGTCGAACAAATTCCGTCACCAGTTCCCAAGCCGCATCGGTGTCAATGTAGTTGTTGAAAGACATCTCTTTTCCGTGAAGTTGCTCGGCGTTTGCGATTCCGTTTGAGTCGAGCGCATAAACCGCGGCGCGTTGATGCGGGTTTTCGCCGTATCGCAAATCCGAAACCTTCGCGAGTTCGACCGTCATCAACTCGGGAAATTTTTCGCCGTCAAAATCACACGCATTTTTGTTTACTAAAACTACATCCGACAAGGCATCGTTGTGTTTCAAATGTGCCGTTTCATTTGGATCGATATTCTTTGTGAGAAAACGAGCGATAGTTTTATCGTATTGCGAAGTTCGCGCGAAGGCGAGCAAGGAAAAACGCCGGCGAGTTTCCAAAGTGATCGAGCCTTCATTTTTGTGCATCTCCTCA
>DAITAB010000068.1:0-11385 GCA_036824525.1 Pyrinomonadaceae bacterium | reverse complement strand
TTCGCTCAAAACAAACTCGTCTACGACATAACGGAATTCGTTTCTAAACCAATTACCGAGCGGGACAGGAAAACCCATCTTCGGGCGGTTCAAAATCGCGTCAGGCAGAATTCCTTTCATCGCCTCGCGCAAAATCCACTTAGTGTTCTTTCCGCGTAACTTCATCCGAATCGGCATCTTTGCCGTAAATTCAACTAACTTATGATCGAGAAACGGAACCCGCGATTCGATCGAAGCCGCCATGGACATTTGATCTTGCTTCATTAAGAGCTCGTGTAGATACGTTTTGATATCCACGTAGAGCAGCTTATCGAGCAGCTCGACCGCGTCAGTTTTCGCCAAGAACTGATTCAGATTTGCGTAAGGATCAAGTTTGACGATGCGTGATTTCGTTCGGGCGCTAAACAGTTCTTCCTGCATCGTCTTCGGGAAAATTGAAAAGTTGTCGAAAAAAAGATTTTCTATATCGGCATCGCGAGTAAGAAAAGTCCTCGATAGTTTTTGATTCAATGATGCTGGCAAAGCCAAAACCGAGGAACGCACCGCGCTGCGCATAATGTTCGGCACTATATTTTCGTATTTTTCACCGTAGCCAAGAAGAGCGATCGCTTTTGCGTAGCGTCCATAACCGGCGAGAATTTCGTCGCTGCCCTCGCCCGTCAAAACCACCTTCACATGTTTTTGTGCGAGCTTTGAAACGAAATAAAGCGGCACACTTGCTTCGAATCCTAGCGGTTCATCTTCATGCCAAATCAACTTAGGCAACGCCTCAAAAAACTCTTTCGGAGTGATGGTAATTTCGTGATGATCGGTTTTGTATTTGCTTGCGAGCAATCTTGAATATTCAAATTCATTCGCTTCGCGCTCTTTAAATCCGACGGAAAACGTCTTGATCGGTTCATCAACCAACGTGGACATCACCGCCGCTATCGCCGATGAATCGATTCCGCCGGATAAAAACATTCCAAGCGGCACATCCGCCATCAGACGGAGCTTGATGGAATGCCGAAACAAGTCGCGCCATTCTTCGATAAATTCTTCATCGGAATTTTCTTCGTGTTTCGGTTCGAAGGAAACATCCCAAAATTTCTCGATGGTTATTTCGCCATCAATCCAGGTCAAAGTGTGACCCGGAAGGAGTCGCTTTACGCCGGCAAATAAGGTTTCGTCGGAAGTTGTTCCGTGATTTGCAAATTGGTCCGGCAGCGCGCCGTAGTTAAGTTCTGCCCGCGTCGCATTTGCTTCCAAGAGCGATTTGATTTCTGATGCAAAAAAAAGATTTCCGTCTTGATCGTGTACGTAATAAAGCGGCTTGATTCCCAGTCGATCGCGCGCGATGAATAGTGTCTTATGAATGCGATCCCAAATCGCAAAGGCAAACATTCCGCGCAGTTTCTCTACGCATTTCGCGCCGTCTTCTTCATATAAATGAATAATGGTTTCGGTATCGCAGTGGGTTCGGTATGTATGTCCCTTGCCTTCGAGCTCATCCCGATAATCAGAGTGATTGTAAATTTCGCCGTTAAAAGTAATGACCAGTGAGTGGTCTTCATTGAACATCGGCTGTTCGCCATGCGCGACATCAACAATGGATAAACGGCGATGACCGAGACCGATATTTCCTTCGATGAAATTTCCCGCGCCATCTGGACCGCGATGCGCAATGACATTGCGCATTCTGGTCAGGACGCCTAAGTCGATTTTGCGTCCCGAGCGGCTTGAATATGCAATTCCATTTATTCCACACATTGAGTTTCGAAATCTCTTTACTGAGGTGAACGGCAATGAACGACGAGTGAACTTAACTAAACTCCAGCCAAATCATTATAAGTGCGAAGCCAATCTTCCCTCACTCTTTCCCAGCAGTATTTTGCAGATTCTGCGTGGGCGTTCTTGATAATCGCCTGGGCAAATTCTTTGTTTCGCAGCAAACGAATCGCCTGTTGCGCCATCGCTTCATGATCATTTTTCGCAACGAGTAATCCGCTTTCTTCGTTTGCGACAATAATCGGAATTCCGCCGGCATCGGTACTAACGACCGGAGTTCCGGACGAAAATGCTTCGATTATGGAGGTTGGCATATTGTCAACATTCGGTGAATTCAAATAAATGTCACTGCGATCGTATAGTTGAGGCATCTTCTCCTGAGAGACATTTCCGAGAAATTCAACATTCCGCAAACCAAGTTCTGCAGAAAGTTTTTGAAGATTCAAATGTTCCGGTCCATCTCCCGCAATGAACAAACGTGCATCCCGGAATTCAGATTGAATGATGGCGAATGCGCGCAATATACACTGAATGTTATAACCCGATTCCAGACTTCGATTCGACAAGAATACCGGCTGAAGTTCTTCTCGAACACGAAAGCGATAATTTTCAGCATCGACAAAATTCGAAATCGCTTCAGTCTCCAAACCGAATTTTGAAAAGACGCCTACGAGAAAATCAGAGGGCACAATGATTTTATCGCAGTGCCCTGCGATGGAAAGCGCGATCCTGGGTGAGTTGCGAAAGTGTCGTTCTGCTCCGCCGTGGCGGTAGTTGAGTAATGTCTTCTTTCGAAAAAGTTTTGCAAACAAAATCGCCGGTAGAGTGTTCAGCAAGAATGAGGAATCGCCCGCCGAGAAAACGTGAATAACATCGGACTCACGAACATGCGAAAACAGAGCGCCCAAAAACAAGATGGATGTGCTTATTGTCCGAAGGTACTTTACCTCTTGCAATACATGGAGAAATTTCGGCAACTGAGGATTGATCGGTTGGAGCTGAACCCTTACCGTTTCTTCTCCCGATAAACGCGAAATAAGACGCTTTGCCTGAACGGCGTGTCCGCCGACCATCGGCTCTGCCGGCGCAATGATGAGTATTCGTGGGATCTTCTTCACAACCGAAATCTCCGGTCGAATGCTCTCAACCGTAAAAGTACTCTCCGATTGTTCAAAATTACGTTTCATCTAATTAACGCTCTTGGTTGAGACGATATGCTTCGAATTCGTCCGTTCGACAATCGTATTCAGTAACCTTTCGTAAAGCGCCAGCGTTTTATCGCGTCGCGTCTCGACGGAAAATCTCGCTTTCGCAAGCGCGTATCCACCTTGCCCGAATCGTTCCGACTTCGCGCCATCCTCGAGAAGTTCAACTAAGCGCTTCGCGAGCGCAAGGTGATCTTCCGGAGCGACAAGAAATCCCGTGCGGGAATCTTCGATTGCCTCCGCCGCGCCGCCAACAGCGGTCGCCACGACCGGTTTCGAGGCTGCCATATACTCGATGATTGAATTTGAAAAACCCTCAAATCGTGAGGTCAAAACGCAAACATCCGTGGCAAAAAGAAGTTCCTCAGTTCGCTCAATTCGTCCGGGGAAAAAACACTTTTTTCCGATTCCTAATTCATCGGCGAATTTCTTATGGGCGTCTAAAAGTTCACCCTCACCCGCGAGCACAAAACGCGCAGATCCGATTGTTTCAGAAACTTTTTGCGCCGCGCGCAAAAACATTCTTTGATTCTTATTCTCACTCCGGAAATTTGCGATGATCGTTACAAAACGAATTTCCTCTTCCACCGGCAATCCAAGCGATTCGCAAATTTGTCGTCGTGTTTTTTTTATTGTAAAACTCTTCAGGTCAACCGCGTTATAAATCACCTCTATCTTTGAGGCGTCAACGCCATTTTCGACCAAATGTGTCCTGACCGCTTCGGAATTTGCGATAATCACGTCTGCAAATCGAAAAGCAAATCTCTCGAGAAAACTCTGTGCTTTACTGCGCGATCCGGTTTCGCGTTTGGTCCCGATTCGCACAGGAACACGCGCAATCGCGGCGGCAATTAAACCAAAAACGTTTGTGTAAAAATCGCTCGTTTCGATAATCGTCGATTCTTTTTCCTTTAAGAATTTCACAAACCGGTATAGCTGCCGGACAAAATTTAGATCGTAAAAACTCGTAAGCGGATAAGTCGGGAAATCCTTGAATCCAAGTTCATCGACACGACTTCGCAAAACACCTTCGCGATCGAGACACGCAAGCTCAACCCTAATTCCCTCGATATCCTTGAGAATCTCGAGAAGTTGAATCGCCTGGCTCTCCGAACCGCCCTGATGAAAACTAGGAATGAGTTTTACGATTTTCGTATTCATCTTTTCAATAACTTCAACGCGCGTCCTTTCCCAATCGCGTATAAAGTTTTACCCAATCCGTTCGAATCTGATTCCAAGAAAAATGCTTCAACGAGAATTCATGTGCGTTTTCAGAAATACGCCGCGCCAGATTTTTATCTCTTAAAAGACTAAGCGCGGCGATTGCCAGTGCCTGATCGTCGTCTTTGGAAACGAGCAAGCCTGTCTCGCCGTCTGTAATCAAATTCGCGATTCCACCTGCCGGCGTGGAAACGACCACGGTTCCGCTGGCGAACGCTTCCATAATCGAAAGCGGCATATTATCTACATTCGACGAGTTCAATAAAATGTCATTCTCACGATATAGTTCGCTCGTTCGCTCGCGGGAAACTCCGCCGAGAAAGTCTACGTTTTTTAGATTCAATTCCGCGCAGAGAGATTTCAGTCGGCTTTTTTGGGAACCGTCGCCGGCAATCACCAGACTCGCCTCGGGAATTTCTTTTTGTATTAGGGAAAACGCCCGCAAGATACACGCAACGTTGTAATGCGGCTCGAGATTTCGCGTCGAAAGAAATCGCGGTGAAAATTCGTTTCGTTCACGAAAGACGAAAAGGCGATCATCTACAAAATTTGGAATCGCCTGCGAAGCGAATCCGCGCTTCGCAAAAACATCGACCAAGAACTGAGAGGGAACGACAATCGAGTCAAAGCGTTTGAAGGTCGATAAAAATAGCCATTTCCAGCCTTCCCATTGTTCCTGGAGATCACCGCTGTGGTAATTCAAAACGATTTTCTTTTTAAACAATTTCGCGATAAACAGAGGCGGAAGAGTTGATATCAGATATGAAGTTCCGCCGCCGGAAAATACGTGTACGACATCGAATTCTTTAACCCTCCGGAAGAGCGAATATCCGAATTTCAGCGAAGTAAAAAAAGTACGGAGATAAGGAATCTTTTCAATCGGCGTGAGCATTCCATAGAGCGGAGGATTCGTCGGGATAAATCCCATATCCAGCGAAGAATCTTGCGCAAGATTTTCGAGTATTCCCTTTGCCTGGATCGCCTGCCCGCCTATTTCACGTGGTGACGAAGCAATCAAAACCACCTTCACCGCATCGTGTGCTCGTGTCTCGGGTGCGGAGCCGGAAAAGTTTTTCGCAAGGGAATCTGAATGCAACATCTGTATCTATGCAATTATTCAAAAAGACAAAATCCATTCAAAAGGTTTTCTATTTCGTTTCGGAGTTTTTTATAACGTAAGCAGCCGGACGATTTTGCGAAATCGTCGTGCTAAATACTCCTTCATTCGTACGCGCATTGAGCTTTTGACCCAGTCGGCGAGCGCTCAAAAACTCCAGTTGCGAGTTACCTTTGATGATCTCGCGACCTCCGACTGAAAGAGTTTTTCCGTCGACCAAAACAAATTCTTCAGGCAGTTCCTCGCTGGGAAGAATCCGCGCCCACACAAATCTGAAATCTGCATCAAAGAATTCCGTATGAATACTTTCCTGTCCGTCTGAATAAACAAAAACGTCGCTGTAATCTGCGAACCGAATCACGAAGGCGCGCCCGCCGACGATCGGCGTTTCAATCACTTCCGGATTCACGCAGTATTTATCTGTCGGAATTAAGAACGTGAAATATTCCTGAACGCCGATTCCCTTAGAAACATATCGGGCGAGTGGCGCAGACTCTTTTGAACCGTAACAACTTGAAATCTCGCCCTCGGCGATTTTCCATTTGCCGCCATCGCCGAATGTAAACATCCGAAATCCAACTCCACTCGCATCGGGCTCTTCAATAAATTCTTTTCCTCCCGCAGCAACCCGAGTGGCTGGCGATGAACCAGGACCAAACTGAAAATTTATTTGATATTCATTTCTGGCGCCGGTTTCCACCTGATCACGAATAACCCAGTAATTATTTTTCAGTGAAAGAATGCTTCTAACGTGGGCACACGGTTTTAGCATCTCCGAGAATCCGTCGTGTTGACCTTCGAAGAAATCGAAACGCTCATCGCTAATCCATGAATTAACTTTCGGATTTACTTTGCGTTTCCAACTGAACTTGCCGCTCATTTCAGACGACGATTTTTCGTTCACGGTAAGAGTGTTGTGTGCTTTTGTAGAACGAAAGTGATCGCGCAATGCTCGGCTTTCATGATAGGTGTATGTTCCCGGATCGATGATCAAAGTTCGACCAAAAGCAGCAACATCGATCGAAAGAGCATCGGCATGGCTATGCCCGCCGCTGAGCGCGCCGAGTTGTCCACAATCTACAATCAGGAAATTATCCGTATCTTGCCAACCATCGCGCATCACATAATAGCCGCCGGACTCGAAGGCACACGAGGTTTTTTCCGGTCGTCGCGCTTCGATGGAATCAAAAGTTCCCTTGGAGTTTTCGCCGAGCAACCAGAATGTATCCGCATAAAAGTTTTGTGCCACGAATTTGTAGTCGCCGCGTTTAAACATAACCGCGCCGGTTGAGAGAAGCGCGCGAAAATCATTGGGTGGAGCGTTTGAAAGTCGGAGTGCTTTTCCTCCATCGTCATCGCCGATCAGGGGTGTAGTGCCGTCGGGTCTTGTGATCTGCATCAGAAAATCGAGCATCGCAGTGAGTTTCGATTTCAATTTCATTCGCGATTCGCTATCAATTTCTTCTTTGCATATCTCCGCGAGCAAAATGAACTGCGAATAAAAATCCACTGTGTATCTTTGATACCAGGTGCTCTGCTCAAAATAAACACCGTCGTCAAGAATTTGCCGATCGAGTTCAGCGAGAAGAATCTGTTTCCCTAACTTACGCCAATCTTTTGCGCACTTGAGAAATGACAGTTGAGTCCCGAGATAAAAAAGACCCAGTGCTTCGCCGGTTAGATGAGTATTCGGGCTGTAATAGGTCGAGAGATATTTCTCGAGATGTTTTCCGTGAAGCAACAGAAATTTCGAGGCTTTGAAAAACACCTTCGGTGTAAAGGATTTTGAGCCTTCAAAAAAGCGAAAAGCCCAAAGCCACGAAATCGCACGCATTGCCACTTCCAGCGAACTCATCCAATTAATGCCCATTCCCGGCGGGTTCGCCTCAATCCAGCTCTTCAGATGACTAACAAATGTTTCGGCATAAACTTCATCTTTGGTCAGGCGATAAGCGATTCCGAGCGTCGTGAAGTATTGATGACGATTTAATTCCCAAACAATTTTCTTGTCGCCGGTTTCATCGGTCGCGAGTTCATCGAATTGTTTCCAGTGACGAAGCGGCGAACGTTTCCCCGAAACCGGTTCAAAATGCCAATCAACCGGTAGTCCGAATTTGAGATCCTTATAACCCATTAAATCGAATCGCCCGTCAACAATCCGATCGGCCTCCTTGACGCATCTTTCTGCCTCGTCCGGAAACTCCAGGCGATATCTCTCGGCGGTTGAATCAAGATTCCAAAGCGAAATGAAAAACGAATTCCGCGCGCTCTGCGAAAAGAAAGCGACGAGGTTTTCACGCGTCGGTCTTTCTCCAAGGGCTTCGTGTTCGATCAGCGACGCGAATTCCTCATCCGTCGGAACTTTAGCGCCCAGCCCGATTCGCTCCGCGTAGCCCGAAAAAGCCTGCTGAGAACGTGTGCGGATTTCCGTCCACTTATCCGATTTCAACTTTTTTAATGAATCAATGTGATTCGCCATCGAGAGAATTACTTTCCAATACTAGACGCTTAAGTTTTTGCTTTCATTCATTATCGCTTGAAGCCGAAAATCGCGAAAGCTGCCCGGCGCGCCGCCCTTTCCATCAATCGCGGCTGCAACCATATTGAACGCCTCGCGAGCCGAGGCGAAATGAACCGTGTAATCGCCCGATTTTTCCCCGTTTTCGATAATCGAAGAGAAAAATTGGCGGGCGTCTTCACCAATACAGGATGCCTGATCGTGATCGAAAAACCCGTGGCAATATAACTTGATAAAGACCCAATCGGGCTTTCCCTGAACCGTAATTCCCGCAGAAATCCATCGGCGCAAACGCGCTAAGTCCTTTGGTTGGTTATGGACAAGCGCTCCATCTTCGATGCGCGGAACGGGAATACCTCTGATCTTCCGGGTCCAGTTGAATACCAACGGTCCAGTAAAGATAAGTGGCAATTGAGGTTTATTTCCATTTACCCGCACACGAATTCCCTTCCGATGCGGCACAGGAAGACCTAGAGGCAGCGCACATTCGTAGATTTGATTGATCATCGGAACCTGTGTTTCGTCCGGCGCGCTTGGCAACGTAAAGTCTGCATAGCAACCTGTCTCCTGCAGGATTTCCATTTCGTTATCCACGCCGCAAAATTTTCCGCCGCAAGAATTCGCCAGCGCAAGATTTCCGTGAACAAATGCATACCTTGGGATTCCGACACCATCGAGTCGCGAAAGACATTGGTGAAGTTCCGCCAACACGTCGCGAAACTCGACAAGTTGCCGGCGCAAATTCTCGGCTGTGTCCGGCTTAGCTACGCCGTGGTGAAGATGCACTTCAACCTCGCCGAGTCCTTCTGCTTGCATTGCGGAAAGTTGATCCAAAAGTCCGCGGTCATATTGTTCGGCAGGAAAGAAATTTGTGTGACGGAATTTTGTGCCATCGGAATCTTTTACGTCGTCACCGATCTTTCGCGCCATCGAATGCCATTCATCCAAACGTCTTTTTTGCGAATCGAGCTCGAGAATACCGCGCGAACTCCAACTCGGTTCGAAGTGATTGGCTATTACGAAAATCAGATTTTGTTTTTCGGATGAACGCTCCAACATCGCATTCGCACGCACAAATGGGTAACGCACCAGCCATGGAAATGCGTTTTGAAATTTTGCGAAAAAGTCGCGGCGTTGTTTTTCCATTCGATTTACTGCGCTAATTTGTGAATTTGAAATGCCGGTGTAAGAGGATTCGAATCAGAGGTTTCCGACTCAATTTCCAAACCCAATTTCATAAATTCGCGTCGGAGAAATTTCTCCGTTTGAAAAACTTCTTTACCTTTCCAGAAACTTCCACGCGGCTGTCTTCCGAATATTGTACTCATCGTTCCGCCAAGAAGCGCCAAAACGGGATATGCCAATTGTTTCACACTCATCAATCCGATTCTTTTCCTGATCATCCAAAAGTAAAAACGCGGTGAATGAATCTTTAGAAAGAGTTTTCCTTTTGGACGCAAGACGCGCGCCATTTCCCGCAGCGCAATGCGATTTTCCATATAGGGCAACGCTACGAGACAAATAACAATATCAAAACTGTCCGAAGCAAAAGGAAGTTCCTCGCCTCGCCCGGCGAGAAATTCCGCGCGATTTTCCAAGCCGAAAGAAGCAAATACTTTTCGCCCGATTTCACCGACTTCTCCGGCGATGTCGATTCCGATGCAATGCGCGTTCGTCTTTTCGGCAAAAGGAATCAGTCCTTGTCCTGCTCCACAGCCGACATCAAGCACGCGTCTGATCTCCAATCCCTCAATCGCATTAACGATTTCATATTTGTTCGCCTCGGGTTGCGATTTGAAAAGTTCAATCGCGCGCTCCGCATGTTTGAGGTACTCGACATTCATCGCCATTCGCTTTGAAACATTTTGTTTAGATTTCCTTACGTTAATTCGCGTCGTCGCTTAAACGACTGCGCGATCCATATATCGACGGTGCCAAAGCTCGAGCATCCACAGCATCCAGAGCGTATGCGAGTGATCGCGGCGTCCGCGCGAATGTTCATCGAGCAAAAGTTTTATGTAAGATTTTTCGAAGTAACCGCGCTCGAGAGTTCGCGCTTCGCCAAGTTCGCCATGGATGCGAGTTCGAAGCTGATCATTTATCCAATCATTTATCGGAACACCGAATCCTTGTTTCGATCTGTTTAGTATTTCGTCGGGTACGAGCCCACGAATCGCCTTTTTGAAAATGTACTTCGATTCAAGTCCGCGCATTTTCATACGGGCTGGAATCTTTGAAACGAATTCGATCAGTTTGTGATCTAGCAATGGCACGCGCGCTTCAAGAGAATTCGCCATACTCATTCGATCGACTTTCACCAGAATATCTGAAGGGAGATAAGTTTTGCTGTCCAGATACAAAAGTTTTTCGAGCGATGAATCGCTTTTAGCTTCGGCAACAATTCGCTCGAAGACTCTTTCACCCGCGCCCGCGGCACCATTGAGCAAAGCCTGAAAATCCGTGGAATAGATTTTCTCTTTTCGTAAGCGATTTAGGTGTGAAACGCTGTCGATATATCGCGAACTTGAATCGAGCGAAGTATTATAAAGAAAATTCCTGCCAAGAAATCCCTGCGGAAGTTGTTGTGCCGCAGCGGCGATTCCGTGTCGGAGAGCTGCCGGAAGTTTACTGAAGATTCCACGTCTTTGATCGGTCGCGTAGCGCGTGTAACCGGCAAAGAGTTCATCGCCGCCGTCGCCGGAAAGTACGACCGTAACGAATTCGCGCGCCATTTTCGAAACCATAAAGGTCGGCAAGGCGGAAGAATCCGCAAACGGTTCATCGAAATGCCAAACGAGATCATCGACGACGTTAACCAGGTTTGGCGTAACGATAAACTCGTGATGATCGGTTTTGAAATGTTTCGCCGCAATGCGCGCGTATTTGAGTTCGTTGAAAGTATCTTCATCGAAGCCGATGGAAAATGTCTTTACAGGCTGCGCAGAAATCTCAGACATCAGACCAACGACCGCGCTTGAATCAACGCCGCCGCTCAAGAAAGCTCCGAGCGGAACCTCGGAGATTAAACGAATTCCGACCGCTTCCGAGAGCAATTCGCGCAAGCGTTTTGCGATCTCATCTTCACTGAGCTTCATTTCTTCGCCCGAAAACGAGAAATCCCAAAACTCCTTTGTGGTGATTTTTCCATCTTTGAATATGAGCGTATGTCCCGGCAGGAGTTTATGTGCATTCTTGAAAATACAAAATTCTTCGGGCACATATCCGAAAGTCAGATACGAATCAAAAGACGCAAGATCGATCTCGCGTTTGAATTCGGGGTGTAACAACAGCGACTTGAGTTCGGATCCGAAGATCAGCGTTCCGGTTTCCGTTAGTGAATAAAAAAGCGGTTTCTTTCCGACTCGATCTCGCGCAATAAAGAGACTTTCATCGCGCTTGTTCCAAATTGCAAACGCGAACATCCCGCGAAGATGATCAACGCATCGCTCGCCGAACTCTTCGTAAGCATGCAAAATCGTCTCGGTATCGGAATTCGTTTTGAATCTGTAGCCGCGCGACTCGAGATCCTTTTTCAATTCAAGATAGTTATAGATTTC
>DAITAB010000067.1:0-11475 GCA_036824525.1 Pyrinomonadaceae bacterium | reverse complement strand
CCGACTCGGCAAATGATCGCGCCATTCGCTCGACTGCAGGATCTTCTTCGTTGAAAAACGATCGCGGGTCTTCGGAAAATTCGAAAGAATCGCGAAAAATAAAATTCTGGTTATCGAACAAAATTCGATTTTCTTTAAGGTCTCTAACGGTTACTGCAGCGGTTATTGTAACTTCGTAAATTCTTGCCCGTCCTTGTCTATCGAGCAAAACGCCTGTGAAGTTAAAGTCTCGAATTAAGCCTTCGATTACCGCATCGGCATTTTCGGTGGTGCCTTGCACCTCTAAACCGCGACCGCGTCGGATGATTTCGCGCATTACAGCTTCCGTAAATCGTGATTCGACCCGATAGCGCAGTCCCTTCGCCTCAAATTGAAAGGCTGGCACCGCAATTTTCTTTATCGTTTTTGGTAAGCCGGAATTCGTGACGGGCTTGTAACATTCGGTAAATCCCGCGACCAACAAAAACCCGAGCGCTATTACGACTGCTTTGATGAATTTCATAATTCCCTTTTTAGAGCTTCGACTATTTTCGTTACTGCCACAGTTTCTTTTACGTCATGAGCGCGAATTATCCTGGCTCCATTCCAAACCGCGATTGCAGCCGAGGCGAGCGACCCGCTCAAGCGTTGATCAACTGGAATTTCGTCAAGGACTTTTCCAATGAACGATTTTCGCGAAACGCCAATCAAGAACGGATAGCCCGAAAACCGTGAACAAAGCTCATCCAACTTCGCTATCAATTCTAAATTTTGTCGCGGCGTTTTGCTAAATCCGATTCCCGTATCAAATGCGATGCTGTTATTCCTAACGCCGTGTTGAAGCGCCTTTTCGAGACTGCGTCGCAAACTAACTGTCACTTCCTCGACAATGTCGGCAACCGGCTCTTGTGAATGCATCGTCTCGAAGCTGCCTCGCAAGTGCATCAGGATCAATCCGGTTTTGTGAGTTGCCGCCACCGAGCCGACTTCCCCGTCAAAACTCAAGCCGGAAATATCGTTGATAATTTCCGCGCCCGCCGAAACTGCCGCCTTCGCTACTGCGCTTCGTGATGTATCGATTGAAATCGCGACGTCGAAGCGTTTCTTTATCGAGTCGATTACCGGAACGACGCGCGCGATCTCTTCAGCTACGGAAATCCGCTTGCTGTTCGGTCTGCTTGATTCTCCGCCGACATCGATAATGTCCGCGCCTTCTGCAATCATTTCTTCGGCGCGATTCAGCGCATCATCGAGCGACGTGATTCTACCGCCGTCCGAGAAACTGTCCGGCGTCACATTCATGATTCCCATCACGAGAACCTTTTCACCGTAGTTAAGAGCTCTGCGAGATGTCTGCCAAATGTGTTCTGTCATTTTCTAACAACTATAACAAGTTTGATAACTGACTTTCGAATGAAGCCACACATTTAATGCGGAATATTAAATTCAGGAATATCCAACATCCCGGGATTTGGTAAGATAATAATCTACAAAATAAGAAATTTATTTATCGGGAATTATGCTAGTGTTTTCGTGTTTCTTTTTGGATCAAATATCGAAGTTTATCGGGAGACAGTTTGACCTTGAATTTTGATTTTCGAAAATTCGGATTCGCTTTTTGCGCGTTGATTTTGTTTGCAGTTCAAATGAATGCGCAAAATCCCGTGAAGCTTGAGCTTACCGTTCAACCGGAGAGAATCGCGGCGGGAGGAAACGGAACGGCGAACGTTTCCGCTTCGATTGAAGATGGTTGGTATATCTATTCTTTGACTCAAGCCGCTGGTGGACCGGTTCCGACACAGATTACATTCGAAAGTCGTGACTTCACGATCAAGAGCACCACGGGACCCAAACCTAAGAAGGCATTCGATGCGAATTTCAATATTGAAACCGAAAAATATTCCGGCAACGTTGTTTTTGTAATTCCGTTTTCGGTATCGCGTGGCGCTATCAATGGGGCAAACGATCTTGTTGTGAAGATACGTTATCAGGCGTGCAACGACACTGTATGTTTGCCACCAAAGACAATTAAGCTTCAATCGCAAATTAACATCACGGGCGGAAGCGCTTCATCCGAAAATCCGGTTCCGGAAACTAATGCAAATGTGAAAAGCCAACCGATCTCGGGAAATCTCAAGACGATTAATCCCGACTCGGAAGGACAGACGCGAATTTCCGAGGCGACTCAAATATTCGAGCGCGAGAATTCCGACCAGCCGATCTGGGGTTTTATTTGGCTGGCGATGACATTCGGCGCGCTTTCATTACTCACGCCTTGCGTCTTTCCGATGATCCCGATCACTGTTTCGTACTTCACAAAGCATTCCGCCGACACACATCTTGGATCAGTAAGGGATGCGCTTATCTATACCTTTGGAATTATTCTCACCTTTACCGGACTCGGAATCGCATTGTCGCTCCTCTTTGGTGCGGCGGGAATAAATCGTTTTGCGGCGAATCCTTGGATCAATCTTTTGATTGCCGGAATTTTTTTGGCGTTTGCATTTAGTTTACTTGGTGCGTATGACCTCGGAATTCCATCAAGCGTCCTGACGAAACTTGACGCGCTCACCCGCACGAAATCATCGAGCCGCACGATTGGCTTGCTCTTGATGGGACTTACATTTTCGCTTACGTCGTTTACCTGCACTGCGCCACTCGTCGGAACGATTTTAGTAGCGTCGTCGCAGGGTAAATTGATCTACCCGATCATCGGAATGCTGGCTTTCTCGGTTGTGTTTGCCATGCCGTTTTTTGTTTTGGCGATAGCTCCCCGTTTCCTTCATTCGCTTCCGCGGTCGGGCGACTGGATGAACTCCGTAAAAGTTGTGATGGGATTTTTGGAAATCGGAGCGGCGATTAAGTTTATTTCAAATGCGGACCTGATCTGGAGTTGGGGATTTTTCTCGCGCGAAATTGTGATCGCCGCATGGACTGCCCTTTCTATTTTGGTTTTCCTTTATTTGCTCGGAATTTTTCGAACTCCGAATGATCCCGCGGAAAGAAGAGTTGGATTAGTGCGAATCCTCAACTCATTTCTGTTTGTTGCCCTTTCCGTTTATTTATTCACGGGAATTCTCGGACGAGGGCTTGGTGAAATTGAGTCGTTTCTTCCGCCCATGAATCGAGAAAACGTGGCAGCTTCTGACGGCGAGCTCACCTGGATTACGAATGATTACTCCGCCGCACTCAAAGAAGCGAAAGAACAAAATAAAAATATTTTTATTGATTTCACCGGCTACACTTGCACCAATTGCCGCTGGATGGAGGCGAATATGTTTACCAGACCTGAAGTGCGGAGCGAACTCGGGAAATTTGTGCGCCTTCGCCTTTACACGGACGGTGCGGGTGAACCCTTCGAAGGCTTCCAAAAGCTACAGGAAGAAAGGTTTGGAACCGTCGCCCTTCCGCTTTATGCAATCGTCTCACCCGAAGATGTTATTCGCGCCAAGTTTGTTGGTTTAACGCGAAACTCTGAAGAATTTGTAAATTTTCTTCGTCATTGAACTTTCAAAAAAAAGACGAGGTCAACTGACCTCGTCCTTTTCATTGTCGTTCCGGAAACTACTAAGCAGTTGCGGGATTATTTCCGGTAATGGGCGGAATAATCGGCTTCTTGAATGGACTCAAGGAAGTATCCTTGTCGCTATCGGATTTCGAACTTCCTTCATCGTCCGAGATAGCCTCATCACCATCGATCGGCAATCCGGCTACCGCGCGTCTTATTTGAATTCCATCAAGCGTCTCATGTTCAAGTAACGCTTCGGCAAGCCTAACCATGGCATCGCGATTTTCTGTGATGACTTTGGTCGCGCGCGCATACTGCTCGGCAACAATTCGTCCGACCTGTTGATCAATCTTGATAGCCGTATCTTCGGAGTAGTCACGATGCTGCGAGATTTCGCGTCCGAGGAAAATCTGTTCTTCCTTTTTACCGAAGGTGAGCGGACCAAGTTCGCTCATGCCGTATTCACAAACCATCGCACGCGCGACTTCAGTGGCGCGCTCAATGTCATTCGCTGCTCCGGTCGTTATTTGTTCGGCACCAAGGAATATCTCCTCAGCAACTCTACCGCCCATCGCAGTCGCGATTTGTCCTAACAAGAATTCCTTGGTCGCGCTCAGGCGATCTTTTTCCGGAAGATACATCGTAACGCCCAATGCCATTCCACGAGGAATTATGGTTACCTTATGAACCGGATCAGAATTCGGAACTTTCAGCCCGACGAGCGCATGTCCCGCTTCATGATAAGCAGTGAGGCGCTTTTCTTCATCGGATATCACCATGCTCTTGCGTTCCGCGCCCATCAACACTTTATCTTTTGCCAGCTCAAAGTCTGATGCCGATACTACTTTCTTATTGTAACGAGCAGCATTGAGCGCAGCTTCATTAACAAGATTAGCGAGGTCAGCACCAGTGAAACCCGGCGTGCCGCGGGCGATCACATTTACATCAACGCCTTCATCTAGCGGAATCTTTCTCGTATGGACTTTGAGAATTCCTTCGCGACCCCGAATGTCGGGTCTTCCCACTACAACTCTACGATCGAATCTACCGGGTCGAAGAAGCGCAGGATCGAGAACGTCCGGACGATTGGTTGATGCCATCAGGATCACTCCGTCATTCGATTCGAAGCCATCCATTTCAACCAGCAACTGATTCAGAGTCTGTTCGCGCTCATCATGCCCGCCGCCC
The DNA here is from genome assembly GCA_036824525.1 of Pyrinomonadaceae bacterium. GTDB lineage: Bacteria > Acidobacteriota > Blastocatellia > Pyrinomonadales > Pyrinomonadaceae > DAITAB01. The sequence goes on along the minus strand of DAITAB010000067.1, from coordinate 6,800 downwards.
AAACCGGCGCCGCGATGACGACCTACCGCATCAATTTCGTCTACAAAAATAATACACGGTGCGTTTTTCTTTCCTTGTTCGAAAAGATCGCGTACACGCGAAGCACCGACTCCCACAAACATTTCCACGAAGTCCGAACCCGAGATTGAGAAGAACGGAACATTTGCTTCTCCGGCAACAGCTTTCGCGAGTAAAGTCTTTCCAGTTCCCGGAGGTCCAACCATCAAAACTCCTTTGGGAATCCTTCCGCCAAGCTTCTGAAACTTTTGCGGATCTTTCAAAAATTCGATGATTTCGTGTAGCTCTTCCTTCGCTTCGTCAACACCGGCGACGTCCTTAAAAGTGACGCGTTTCTGTTGACTGTTAAGAAGCTTAGCGCGGGACTTTCCGAAACTGAGTGCTTTGTTTCCACCCGCTTGCATCTGCCGCAAGGTGAAAACTAAAAAACCAACCAACAACAGAAAAGGTAAGATGTTTATTGCAAGTACCAACCAGGTACTGCTACCGCTCTCTTCCCATTTATAAACCGTTCCCGAGGCGGCGAATGCATCCCGAATAGGTTCGCGTGCGGAATCGCTCGCATCAATACGCGCGAAGAACTTCTCGCCGGACTTAGTCGTGATTTCGACCGAGCCTTGCTTGATCAATCCCTCCGCGACTTCTTTGCTTTCGATTCGCGTAAGCAATTGGTCGAAAGAAAGCTCCTGAGGATTTTTTCCTTGAGCGCGCTGAATAAAATACACGAACAAAACTGCGCTCGAGAGAATAATCATCCACAACAAAAATTGTTTAGCTTTTGAACTCAATTTTACGCCTCCAATGGGTTAAATCCTGCTTGAACGCCATTCGTTCTTTATGCAATGTTCGATGTGTTTCGCGGAACAAAAGTTGTTCAGTTCGTATGCGCCTTCAATCGGCACTCTCACACCAATATCAATTCTAGTTTTCGCTATCGCTTTTTTCAACCTCAATCACAGTTAATCGAAGTATGCCACCTTGCTTGATTACTGCAAACGGCTTCGGCAACTGTACCAATCGGCCGCTTTTCGTGCTCTGTACCAATTTCTCGATCGCGTCCAAATGCTTGGAACTAACGCCACGCAAATCGCCTCGCTGAATTCCCAACCAGTCTTTTATTGCCTGAAGACGCTTGCTGCGATCCAAAAGTTTGAGCTTTGAAACCCGCAATTCTTCTGTGCCGGGATCACTTGCGCCATTCGGCTCAATTGCGCCGAGGATCTCGGCGGTGCGGGAAAGAGTCTTCACAATCTGCGGATTGATTTCGTGCAAAATTGGAATAACTTCCCGACGAATTCGCACCCTGGTAAATTTTGAATCTGAATTCATTTCGTCGATCGAGTATTTGGCTTTTCGATACTGGCAGTAATTTTCCGTGTCCGCTCGCTCCGCCCAGGAGAGCAGCGGACGAACAATCGAAATATTCAGTTTCGATTTTCGTTGAGCCGCAATTCCATCGATGCCAAACCTGCGAATTGACTTCATTCCCGAGAGTCCGCGGACTCCACTTCCCCGGATGAGATTCAGAAGTAAGGTTTCAGCTTGATCGTTGGCGGTGTGCGCCGTCAAAACAAACGAGGATGAATATTTTTCCGCTACATGTTGCAGGAACTCATAGCGCGCTCGCCGCGCATTTTCTTCAAGATTTCCGCGCGCGTCTATTCGAGAGGTCTTTCCCGAAAATTCAAACTCACTTCTTCGAGTAATTTCTCTGACAAGTTTTGCATCTTCGTCGCTCGATTTACCCCGAAGTGAGTGATTTAAATGCGCGACGATAACCCGAACGTCTAGTTTCTTTTTACGTGTCAGTTCATCGATCGCAAGCAAAAGACTCATCGAATCGGCGCCACCCGAAACGGCGACAACGATGCTTTGATCGCGAAACGGCAAATCCAGCCGACGCCATTCTGTAATCAGCTTTCTCTCAAAGGAATGCATACTTCCTCGACTCTAACAAAAAAAATCGACGCGGCAACTGCATCGCAGCGCCGCGTCAATTCAAAGGCTTACCTTTAGCTTAACTAACGAACTCTTAATGAAGGGTCGCCAATGATCGCCCAAGAAAGGCGAACGTCTCTTCCACCCGGAATCGTTGTTTTCGCATCGCGGACGATGTCGCCCAGACGATTCAGCGTTGTGCCGTAAAGCTGCTGATAAAATCGCGTGGCCATAACTTCTTGAACATCGGGAGTCGTCAACCCACTCGATGCCCAAACCGCTACACCGCCACCGTTCGGACTAAAAAGCTGCCCTTCGGCAAGCCCGTCGTTATATTCAACGTAATAAGCATTCAAACAGCTAAGACTCACAACGATCGACAAATTCGTGTTGGAATGCCCCAACGCATCATTAGTTGTGTAAAACGAGTTACCTGACCAAACTGCATGGTTTCCGTGTCCCGAATAATTCACGAGATATTTTCCGCTATTAAATGTGCTGAGAAGCTGCGTGCGTGAATCCACCGTAGTTTGGTTCAGAAACATTTTAGGAATACCCGCCGGAACCAGATCGCCCATTCGATTGCACAATGCTTCGAAATCAAAACCGATTGGACCATCGCTTACGCAATAAAAACCTCGCTGCTGAGCAACGTTTCGGGTCGACTCGAAAGCTACAGTCTTATTCAATGCCAAAGTTACCCGCTGCGCAGTTCTTGCCGGAATTCTTCCGATTGCGATGTCGGAGAGCCCGTCCAAATCGAAATCCGCAAGCGCTTCGTCGCTTCCGGTTTGGATGAAACTAGTATCGACGAGCGGAGTCGGCACCAGGTTATTAAATCCGTTGCCGCCATAATTCCTCGGGTCATAGGTAGCGTCTCCAATGAGCAATGCATATTGCGGAGCCTGCTGCCAATTCGAAATGGCATAAGATAGGAAATTGCGAATCGAGTCTGCAGTCGGAAGTCCGTAACCAAATTCATCGAAGATATCCTCGACATTGATTACTTCAACATTCATCGGATCACTACGCCGCATGGTCGCCCACTGATTTGCTTCGTTCATGAATCCGCCGAATGAAATGATCACGAGATTCGCGCTATGCGCCGAGGTTGACCAAGTCGAAGGCGTGTTCAACGCGATCGAATCAGGCGACAGCAATCCGCTGCCGGCACTCGCATACATCACCCGCGATCGATGCGGCGGAAGCATTGCCGTAAACGTAGCGCCGTCCTGTTGAACGAGGGCATTAGAAACGATCGTTGGATTCTTGCTGTCGGTAAGGTCAAAAACGCGAACGTCCGACGTCGAAAATCCGCCGATTCTCGTCGTGCGATAATTCTGAGTATAAAAAGCAAGCCTGTCCTGCGCCGAGACGTAACTTCGGGGATATCCAATCGTAAAGAAATCTACAAAACTGAGATCGCCTGACGGTACTGTTGAGACGAAACGAACGTTGTTATTTCCCGAAACAAGGAGCGACGTCGGAATATCAAAATGCGCCTGAACGGGCTGGTTATAAGCAAAGTCCAAAGTACCGACCACGGTTCCGTTAACCAGCACTCTCACCTGGTGAACCACCTGAGTAAGTCCCATCAGCGAGACGTCAAGAGAACTCTGAGGTGACGCTGGATCAAGATTAGGCACGTTAATCGGCTGATCAAGTCCGGAGGACGTGATCACGCCACCAAAATAATTATCGGCGTCGCCATTAAGAATACCCGAAGCATAGGTATAGCGATCTTCTCTCTTAATACTTTGTTGAAAACTATTCGCGGCGACGTCTGCCGATAACCTTCGGCGAACGACCGACTGCATTCTTCTACCGGGATTTGCACCCGCAACGAGAAAGTAAATCCTCGTATCGGTTTCCTGTATGTCAATTCCGCGTCCGAAAAATTCGATGTATGCACCGGTGGGCTCAACCAAAATCGCCTGTTCTTCGCCATCCACATAAAGCTGCCAGTTAGCCGTGGGACTATTCACATTGAATCCGGCAGCCTGTAACTGGGTTCTCGTAACGCGATACAAACCATCTTGTTTGACGCCGATTTTCACTCCCGGCTGCGCGGCGACCCAACGTTGATTTACCGGGTCTGCCAAATCTGAAGAGTTTGCATGCAAACTAACTTCCTGTTTCAAATCATCCGGAAGAATTAGATCCTGAGCGGAAAATTCGTTCTTTGATCGGAGTGCGTTGTTTCTGAGTTGCTTCGAACTCGCTCCTGCTATGGTTGTAAGGTCGGCGACGAACACCGTCGAAATTGTCGCTAACACATTCAAAGAACCATCCGTTCCGATTTGTTCAACGACGTATCGGCTTGAAAGATTGCCGCGCGGGTCAAAAAAGGTATAACGCCGTCCGTCTGTGAATTTCGGTCCGCCGGAAATCGCCATTCCCGCAATCAGTGAATTGTTAACGCGTTCGCGAGTCGCACCAGGCGTTTCGCGATAAACATAAAAGCCCAGGTTTTCTCGTTCGACGGAGGTTGTCCAATCAAGCCACACGCCTTTCCCTTCCGAAAACGCCCCGGCGCGATCCAAAACAACCGAAGCCACCTTCGAATCACGCAAGGTCGGAATGCCGGATTTTTTTTGCGCCGCAACCTTTTGATTCACCACCAGGCTAAGAACAACGATTAAAAAAATGAAAACTCTTCGCATCAACATAATTCTCAATTTAACTTCTCTCTAATAATTTCCAACAGTTTTATCGTCAGACCGTTTCCAATGACTTATCATTGAAAGATGACGTCCGATCAAGTAGAACACAGCGTGAATTTAGCGCATTTTCCTCAAATTTGGAAGGAAAACGTCGGCACCAAGTTGTTCGCGATATACCAAATGACTCCATACCTCGTATTATCGGCGATTATCCATTCTTCTCAAACCGAGTAATGAGTTATTATTCGTCAACTTATGTTTAGAAAAACGTCAACGCTAATTCGTTTATCGAGAAACGTTTCGACGTGGATTCTTGTCGCCGCGTTGCTTACGGTCTTCAGTGCTCCTGCGAACGCTGCGTGGCGCGAACCGGTGCGTGCGAGACATGCGATGGTCGTTTCGCAGTCGCCTCTGGCTTCACAAATTGGCGTGGATGTTCTGAAACGCGGCGGAAACGCCGTTGATGCGGCAATCGCAGTTGCCTTCGCGCTCGCGGTCACTTATCCGGAAGCAGGAAATCTCGGCGGCGGCGGATTTATGTTGATTCGATTTAAGGACGGGCGACTTGCCGCGATTGACTATCGCGAAATGGCGCCCGCCGCCGCGACCCGAAATGTTTTTGTCGATGCAGAGGGAAACCTCTTGCGCGGCGAAGGTTCTTCTACCATCGGTTATCGTTCGGCGGGAGTTCCCGGAACACCTGCCGGACTCGATCTTGCGTTTAAGAAGTTTGGTTCGGGAAAAATTCGTTGGGCGGATTTGATTGAGCCCTCGCGAAGACTAGCGCGAAACGGATTCGTCTTGAGTAATCGTCTCGCTGATCTCTTTCTTTCCCACAAGGTCTCATTGGAAAAATACGAAGACAGCAAAAAGATTTTTCTCAATAACGGAAAACCTCTTTCAGAAGGCGATGTTTTGCGTCAGCCCGATTTAGCGCGAACTCTGGCACGAATGAAGAAATTCGGCGCGCGTGAGTTTTACGCGGGCGAAACCGCGCGACTCATAGCTGCGGATATGAAAGCTCACAATGGTTTGATCACCCTCGACGATTTAAAGAACTATCGCCCGAAAGAGCGCACATCTTTGCGGGGAAATTATCGTGGCTACGAAATTATTTCGATGCCGCCGCCTTCATCTGGCGGAATCGTCAACTTGCAGTGTCTGAATATGCTCGAGAAATACGATTTGCGTTCGATGGGTTTTAACTCGGCTGCAAAATACCATCTTTTGACTGAAGTGATGCGACGCGCATTCGCGGATCGTGCGGAGTGGTTGGGCGACCCGGACTTTTCGATGATTCCGGTCGCGAACCTCATCGACAAGAAATATGCGCTGGAACGCGCTTCGGATATTGATTTACAAAGAGCTTCCCCAAGTAAAACCGTTAATGCCGGAAAATTCTCGTCGAAAGAAGGAATGGAAACGACCCACTTCACCGTCGTAGATGCGAGCGGCAACATCGTAAGCAACACGTATACGATCAACGATCTTTACGGCTCGGCAGTCACTGCAAAAGGAACGGGAATCTTGCTAAATGATGAAATGGACGACTTCGCAGCGCGACCTGGTAGACCAAATTCCTTCGGACTGATTCAGGGCGAACGAAACTCCGTGCAGCCGGCGAAACGCCCGTTGTCGTCAATGACTCCCACCATTATCTTGCGTAAAGATGGATCGCCTTGGTTTGCTCTGGGAGCTCGCGGCGGACCAAGAATTATCAGTGCGGTTTTGCAGAGCATTATCAACGTGATTGATCACGATATGAACATCCAACAAGCGATCGACGCGCCGCGAATCCATCATCAATGGTTTCCCGACGAAATTCTCTTCGAGCCATTCGGAATGAGCCTTGACACTAAAAACGAATTAATCGCACTCGGACACAATTTCGCGCAACCGGTCAATTTAGCTTCTGCAACCGGAATTATGATCGACGAAAAAGGATTTCGACTTGGAGCGATTGATTCGCGAAGCGACGGCGAGGCGATCGGCTACTAAACCAGCTCTTTTGCAGAAATGTCTTTGGTAGAAACCCGACTGAAATTGAGCGTGTCCATTGCAGAAAAACTCACAAGTTCCACGACTGTCTCGTTTCCGCACTGATACTACGCGCTCTATCAAGTAACGTTTTTTTCGCGGGGCATCATGACTTTTAAATTCAGAATCACGACGCACACGAGC
>DAITAB010000250.1:0-3486 GCA_036824525.1 Pyrinomonadaceae bacterium | reverse complement strand
CGCTGGTCATTATAAGTATCGAGCCACAAGCGGACATTATCTTCGCCAAATATTCCGTCGCGCGTCGCAACTGTCGCACGAATTTTGTCGCGCTCGTCGAAGCATTTAAAAGCTATGTAAAAAAAACTTTCGTCATAACCGATCATCGCTTCGGTTTCTTTTGATGGATCGATGTTGTCTCCCGGCGACGTTTGAATGAAATTCTTGAAAAGAGTCGCGGACTTCCAAACTTCATCATCGACCTTTCCATCGATAACCGGTGATGAAGAAAATTTCGCGATTCTCGCCACTGCTTTCTTCTCCGGTAAGTTCACGCGCTCCGTTTGCGAGGGGTTTCCCGTAGTCGATAAAACGTTCGCTGAAGGTGCACTTTGCGAAAACGCCGGACCGACGAATGTGCATACCAACCCAAAGAATAATGTGAAAGCAGATCTCATCAAGAATATTTGTACTTTTCTTAAAGTCGAAATCAAGGGCGCAAAAACTACAGTGATTTTTACGAAAACAGACGATCTTTGTTTCAAAGTGCTGAATCCGGATCAATAATTCACGATGCGAAGATAATCCGCAATTGAGTTAGGAATTTCCACATCCGGAGCAGATGTGAACACATAAAAGTAACTATTTTCATAACCGCCGAAAAGATCGACAAACTTTTCCGGCTCGAATTGTATTTTTCCGTGGTCAATGAAGCGCGGCGAGATGAGCGCAAGACGCTTCAAATCCGCGTTAAGATGTTGGCGTCCAATTCCGAAATCACCTGAATCTTCGTCAATGATCAGGCGCGTCTCCGTTTGTTCTTCGCTATAGAAAGAAATGAGCGAAGCCAACTCACCGATCGCGGATTCAAATCGTTTCTCGCCTTCATTCAAATCATCGCGCGAACTCAAATCAAAACGTTCTTTCAAGCTCTTGTTTTCGGATTCCTTTCCGCGCAGAACTCTTGTGTCTAAGACAAACGTAATCCGCTTGTCGTCTTCCGCGGCATACTCGCGAACGATAATTCGCCGCGAACGCGCCGTCGCTTTCCAATCTACATGCCGTAAATCGTCTTGCGGTTGATAGTCGCGCAGCGCCAAAAGGTCTTGTCCGCTTCCGCGTCTTGCGGAAACACGTTTTCCGGCATCCAGCTTATTCTCAAAAATTTCCGGTTGGACTTTTTCAACTCTTGGAAAAATTACGATCTCTGCGCCTTGAGCCGGAAGCCTTCGTCGATGACGGAAGAAACCGAAAGGAAACTTCGTTGAAAGTTCGAAGTCTTTAATGATCAATCTTCCGCGCCGCGGGAAAACATGTTCGACTCGATTTTCCGTGTCGCCTTTTCGCGAAATGTAAATAAAGTAATCGAGCGCGTGTTTTACGATTGGCGGACGCGAGAGTTTCTCCGCCAGTTTTTCCGGCAGAATTGCGGCGAGTTCATCGGCTATCATGGAGCGTTCGCGAGTCCGCCCGCGAACTTCCGCGGTAACGGAAAATGTAGGAAAAATACGCTTGCGGTTGCTAATTTTTACAAAAATCGGGGTCGCGCTTTCGGCAAATACACGTTCGGGAAATCGCATTCTTACGTCGAGCTTGTTCAAACATAAATGTCCAAATACAAAACCCACCATCAAAGATGCAAGCAAGAAAGACAGCACTAGAAAAAGTAAATTATTTCCCGTGTTCCAAGCCGCGAATCCGACGATTACCAACAACCCGAAAAAAACCGCGCCGCCGACCGTGACTTCAAATGGCAAATCCATTTGCGAAGCTTCCGCGCTTGCCGAGCGCGCCAGCGGCGGCACTACAAAAATCAAAATGATCAGAACGAAAACCAGCGAGACAGCCGCAGCAATTCCCGCCACTCGCGGATTTTGCGTGTTGTGTGCCCACAGCGTCACCAATGCGAGCGCGAGTCCGACTACGACGATCATCGTTCCGAGCAACGCGTTTTTAATATCGCGAAATTTTACGAGACGAAAAAGTTTGGCGAGTGAAGACATTCAAATTCGAACCCAATTTCTAAACCGGAACCGCAATGGAGCGCAGAATCTCTTCCAGAATTCTTTCCGACTCAGTTGAACGACGCATAGTGCTCGCATAACGCGAACTCACAATTACCCGGTGGGCGAAACACGGAATCGCCAACTGCTTAATATCATCGGCAATGCAAAAATCGCGTCCTTCGATCATCGCGAGCGCCTGCGCCGAACGAAAAAGCGCCAGCGAACCGCGCGGCGAAATTCCGAGTTCGAGCGCATCACTGTTTCGCGTGGCAGTCACGATTTTCAAAAGATATTCAACCAAGGTTTCATCGACACGAACCCGCGAGGCGAGATTTTGTAGATTCACTACATCATCCGCAGACATCACGGGTCGCACTTGTGCGATCGGATCGCTCTTTTCGCGCTCTCGCAGAATCATTCGCTCGTCTTCGTGTCCCGGATAACCGACGTGAATTCGCAACATAAATCGATCGAGCTGCGATTCCGGAAGCGGATAAGTTCCATGATGCTCGGTCGGATTTTGCGTCGCGATTACTACGAATGGCGGCAGCAGCGGTCTGGATTTTCCGTCAACCGTAACTTGTTCTTCAGCCATCGCCTCGAGAAGCGCCGACTGAGTCTTAGGTGTTGCGCGATTTATTTCGTCAGCCAAAACGACATTCGCAAAAATCGGTCCCGGCTTAAATTCGAAATTTCCCGTTTGTTGATTGAAGATGGAAAGTCCGATCACATCCGAAGGAAGCAGATCGGATGTGAACTGAATTCTTTGAAACGAAAGATCGAGCGCCCGAGCCAGTGCATTTGAAAGAGTAGTCTTTCCGATTCCGGGAACGTCTTCAATCAAAACATGACCGCGCGCGAAAAGACCTGCCAGCACAAGCTTGATGGTTTCAGCTTTACCCTTGATCACACTGCCGATTGCTTTTTGAAGCAACGCAATCTTTTCGAAGCTACCGTCATTCTCCGCAGAGGTCACTACGTTAAGGCTTTTGAAATCTCTCATCGATCGATACTCTTCAATAAAATGTCAAAAGTCATTTTACCTAATTCGATTGGCAATTGCTTCCTTTATTATAGACTCTGATATTTGGCAGCATCTGCGCCTTTTGTGTTATAAGTTTTGAAACAAAAGTTCTCCGCAGGCGTGAATTAATCGCGGAGGAGATTCCACTAGAATATGCATAAATCCCAACTCAAACGTTTTTCGGAAAAAGGTTTTTCGCTCATCGAATTGATGATCGTAATCGCAGTAATCGGTTTGCTGATTGCGGTCGGAACCGTCGGTTGGACGGCAATTATTCGCTCCGGAAATGAAAACGCCGCCGCGCAGACGATGGATAACATCAAGAAATTTCAGACTCAATATGCGGCAAGTCATCGCGGTGAATTCGCCAAGGATTTTGATACCTTGATTAAAACCGTCGCGATGGACGATAAGTTTAAGGGCGAAAAACCGGTGGTCAATGGCTACGTCTATACAATGAAATCCGAGGCTACATCG
>DAITAB010000066.1:0-11593 GCA_036824525.1 Pyrinomonadaceae bacterium | reverse complement strand
TTCAAAACCGATACCGAAACAACTCGTGTTAAGTTTGCGGAGTTGTCGGACAAAGAAATCGACTTTCTCGTGCATGAAGGCGCTCCGCTCGACAAAGCCGGCGCTTACGCGGTGCAAGCACAAGCTGCACTATTCATCGAGAAAATCGAAGGCGATTATTGGAATGTAACCGGACTACCGGTTCATCTTGTTTATCGGTTAGTGAGTAAATACGTTTTTAGGAATTAGTTTCCGCCTAAGTTTCACCTGCGATGTGAACCGGCAAATGGCTCGCCGATTCCGATTTTGCGATTTTGAATTTGGGATTTGCGTTTTCAGTTGCACCTAGCTTTGGTTCGCCGTTCTTGATCGCTGCGCGATCATGCGGACAGCGTGTGCCCGCTACAAAGAACTACACACTTACTTCCTGCGTGTTTCTGCAATGACCGGGACTACTAGCCGTCCGCGTTCCAAAAAAAACGAGTCTCCGTTTGTAACGAAGACTCGTCGCGAAAATTAACTAAGAGAAAACTAAAGTAGCTTGGAAATCTCAGCCGCGATCTGCATCGCGAGACTATCCGTTGCGTCGATGTCGGGATCGAGACCGCTGAAAGCTTCTTGTGTGCGATTCCCATCTTTATCCAAGATCACAAAAGCCGGAAGTTGATCAATTTTGAATCTGCGCAGAGTCTGCGCGCCATCACTATCGCGTAGGATCGGCGTAGCGAGTCGGTTTTTTGTAGCAAATTCCCGGATCTGCTCGTCGCTCGCGAAGTTCTTAGACTTCATACTCGTCGAATCCGAAGCTACGAAATAAATCAAGACATCTTTTCCCGCAAATTTGCGCGAAAGCTTATTCGAAATCAAAACCTGCGATTTCGAAAGCGGAAGCCAGGTCGCGCCGATAGCGAGAACTACGACTTTTCCGCGCTGCTCTTCCACGTTTACGCTGGTTCCATCAAGCGTTCGTAAAACCGCAGAACCGCCCTGCGCGCCGGTAACGCGTTGGGAAAAACCGGAAGCGGCGAATGCGAGAATTATTCCCACTACACCAAGAAGATTGATTTTGTTTTTCATAAAATTGAAGCCCCAATCGGGGCGACGCTAATTTAGATGCAATTGGAAGACCATACTACTGCTTTCGGTTCATCAGAATATTATCCAAAAGCCGAACCGAGCCAAATCGAACTGCAACGATCAGGAATGTCGGGTTATCCCCAACATTCTCAACAGGTGCAAACGTTTCGGCGTCCACCGCTTCGATGTAGTCAATCTGAGCTGAGGAATCTATAGTGACCTTATCTCGCACCAATTGCGCAAGTCTTGCGGCATTTCGTTCACCCGCGGCAAAGGCAGTTTTCGCACTCTTCAAGCCTTCGAAAATCACCAGCGCACGAGTTCGCTCTTCGGTGGAAAGAAACAGATTCCGCGAAGACATCGCGAGTCCCGATTCTTCACGAACGGTTCGAATCACAACAATCTCAGTTTCGATTCCGAGATCTCGTACGAGACGTTTTACAACTGCGGTTTGCTGCGCGTCTTTCTGTCCGAAAAATGCGAAGTCCGGTCGCAGCGTGTTTAGAAGTATCGTTACGATCGTTGCGACTCCGCGAAAATGCGACGGGCGGAATTCTCCTTCGAACTTATTTGTGATTCCTTCAACATCAACGTAAGTACAAAATCCTTCACCGTAAATTTCTTCGGCGTCTGGAGCGAAAACATAATCCACTTGAGCTTCTGCGAGCAGTGCGGCGTCCGCGGTTAAATCGCGCGGATACTTTTTGAAATCCTCGCCTATCCCAAATTGAGTTGGGTTAACGAATATCGAAACGATCACCACATCTGAGGTTTGCCGGGCTTCTCTGACGAGCGCGAGATGCCCTTCGTGCAAAGCTCCCATTGTCGGAACAAATCCTACGGTTTTATTTTCGCGTCGGAGCTTTCGCGCAATCGAAGACATTCTTTGTTTGCGATTGATTATTTCCATTTGATCAAGACCCAATGCGGATTTATTGAGGGTAAAAAAAACCGGCAAAGCTTTTTTGAATATTTGATTTACTTGCCCAGCGCCTTCCGCGCTTCTTCGGGAAGACCGTAAGATTCTTCGTCGCTCGGATAATTGCCGGACTTCACGTCCGCAGTCCAGTTTTGAATTGCCTGCGTCATAACTTCGCGCACATTTGCATAAGGACGCACGAATCGCGGCTGGCGACCAAATGTCATCCCGACCAGATCATGAAGCACGAGAACCTGGATGTCGCATGCAGATCCCGCACCGATACCGATCGTGGAAATTTTCAGTTCTTTGGTAATTTGCGAAGCGATTTCGCGCGGAACGAGTTCCAAAACAATCGCAAAGGCGCCGGCTTCCTCAAGAAGTTTCGCATCGTCGATTAATCGCTGTGCTTCGATCGCGGTTTTTCCCTGAACCCGATAGCCGCCCATTTTGTATACCGATTGCGGTGTAAGTCCGATGTGCGCGACGACGGGAATTTCCTCATCTACGAGTCTCCTTACCAACTTCACGCGATTTCGTCCGCCTTCGAGTTTCACCGCTTCGGCACCGCCATATTTCATAAGCCGCAGAGCATTGCGGACGGTTTCATCTTCGTTGACGTGAAAAGTTCCGTAAGGCATATCGGAAATCACCATCGCTCTTTCGGCAGCGCGCTTCACCGCGATCGTCGCTTTCTCGATTTCTTCGAGCTGCACCGGGATTGTGTTTCCGTAACCATGAATCACATTTCCGATGCTATCGCCGACGAGGATCATATCGACGCCGGCTTCATCGACGATTCGCGCAGTTGGATAGTCGTAAGAAGTCAGGCACACGAGTTTTTCGCCTTTTTCTTTCGCTTGCCGAATTGCGGGAAGATAAACTTTGCCGGGTTTGTCTGGTTGTAAATAAGCCATATTGAAGAATTTGACGAATTATAGAATCGCAACGCTAAAACACCAACATCGACCGCTTTTTTCTTAGCGTCAATTACGACGCCGCGTCAGCTATCTCAATTACGGAATAGCGTTTGACGTACGCTTTATCGGTGAGCTGCGCGAGCAGTCCAGCGATCGGAGTCTTAAGTGCCGGATGCACAACTTCCGGAGCAATCTCATCAAATGGAACAAGAACGAAACGTCGCTTGTGCATACGCGGATGCGGCAGAGTAACAAAGTCCGTATGTTTTATTTCATCGCCAAACATCAGGAGATCAATATCGATCGTTCGGGGAGCACCCGGATATTTTCTTCGCCGCCCGAGCAAATATTCGATGCGGAGCATCCTTGCAAGCATTTGTTCGGGAGTAATGCTTGGCACTTCCAGCTCGGCTATCATATTCAGATATCGATCTTGATTCCCGACCTCCACCGCGTCGGTTTCATAAATTGCGGATAGACGTTTGATAACAAAATTCGCCTCTAACAATCCGCGCACTGCGAGCAGAAGATTTCCCGCACGATCGCCGAGATTGGAGCCGAGTGAAACATAAGCTGTTATCATTTGATTACGCACGTTTTGCCAAAATTACGGGATGGAATCCATACCATTTCGAATGTTACTTTCAAGATGCGCTTATTGTGGACACTTTAGCGTTTCTGCGCAAGGACTTAGTTGAAAAGCAGCGTGTAAACGGTTCTTATGATCGAAAGAAAAACTGATTTATCTGAAGGTTTTATTGACCCTATTTGCGGTATGACAGTTACGCCGAAGACTGCTGCCGCGAGTTTTCAACATGCGGGCGAGACTTATTTTTTCTGTTCGGTAGGCTGCAAAGAAAAATTCGTCGCACAAAAAAGCGGCACACCTGCGAACCCGCTTATTCAACTCACGAGAAAAAGTGAAACCTTCGAACACGGCGAAATGATAGCCGCGCCTTCGGGGACGGAAATCGATCCGGTTTGCGGAATGCGTGTCGAGCCCGCAACCTCTGCAGGGAAATTCGAATACAAAAATAAGACCTATTATTTTTGCGCTCCCGGTTGCCTCAATAAGTTCAAACAAGAACCTCAAAAGTATCTTTCGCCGAAAAAAGAAGACTCGCTTCCGCAAGGAATCGAATACACATGTCCGATGCATCCCGAAATTCTGCAAATCGGTCCTGGTACTTGTCCGATTTGCGGGATGGCTTTGGAACCAAGAGTTTTTTCACACGATTCGGAAGAAGACACTTCGGAACTGCGCGACATGACACGCAGGTTTTTGCTCTCCGTCGCCTTGACCCTTCCGGTATTCCTTTTGGAAACGGGAAGAATGATCTTTCCTATAGAAAATTATTTTTCAACCCGGTCGATCGGTTGGATTCAATTCATTTTCGCGGCTCCGGTCGTAATCTGGTGCGGATCTCCTTTTTTCCAGCGCGCATGGCAATCCTTCAAAAACGTCAGTCCAAATATGTTTACGCTGATCGCGATCGGCACCGGCGCAGCTTTTGTTTACAGCACTGTCGCGCTTTTATTTCCACAGGTTTTTCCCGTCGCTTTTCGTGGACACAATGGAGAAGTGGAATTTTATTTTGAAGCGGCGTCGGTTATCACGACTCTCGTTTTGCTCGGACAAGTTTTGGAACTTCGCGCGAGAAGCAAAACTTCAAGTGCTATCAAAGAACTTCTCGGACTCGCACCAAAAACCGCGCGATTGATCGATCCGCGAGGAAATGAGAGCGACGTTTCGCTAGAATCGGTAGCGGTCGGCGCGCGGATTCGCGTTCGACCCGGTGAGAGAATTCCCGTGGATGGAATCGTGATCGAAGGTAAAAGTGCGGTTGATGAATCGATGGTCACCGGCGAACCGATTCCCGTTGAAAAAGAAAAGGGAAGCAAGGTCGTTGGCGGAACGATAAACGGAACCGGAAGTTTTGCGATGCTTGCGGAGCGAGTCGGAAGCGAGACACTGCTCGCGCAAATTGTGCGTATGGTCAGCGAAGCTCAACGCACACGCGCGCCGATCCAACGCCTTGCCGATCGAGTTTCCGCGTATTTCGTTCCTGCTGTGATCTTCATCGCGATTCTTACATTTATCATCTGGATGTTCGTCGGACCCCAACCGAGATTCGCGTATGCGCTGGTAAATGCAATCGCGGTTTTAATCATTGCGTGTCCTTGCGCGTTGGGACTGGCGACTCCGATGTCCATCATGGTCGGAACCGGACGCGGCGCTACCGCCGGCGTTTTAATCCGAAACGCCGAAGCGCTCGAGATTTTGGAAAAGGTAAATGTTTTGGTGACGGACAAAACCGGAACACTCACCGAAGGAAAACCGAAACTCGTTTCAATCCTTACAAACGAAATCAGTGAAGTTGAATTCTTGCAGCTCGCCGCGAGTCTTGAACGAAACAGCGAACATCCGCTGGCGGAATCAATCGTCGCCGGTGCGAATCAACGAAATATCGAATTTTCAAAAGTCGAAAATTTTGAGTCAATCACCGGAAAAGGCGTGTTTGGAAATATTGAAGGAAAACGCGTCGCGCTCGGAAATCAAAAACTGTTTGAGCAGCTCGGAATTTCCGTTGAAGCAAATTTGCGCGATAAAGCTGATCAGCTTCGCACAGAAGGTCAGACGGTAATGCTCGTCGCGATTGAAAACCGACATGCGGGCATTATCGGCGTCGCCGATCCGCTAAAAGAATCCGCGCGCGAAGCGATTTACGCACTTCATAAAGCCGGAATGGAAATCGTGATGATTACCGGCGATAACACGGCGACGGCTAACGCGGTCGCGAAGAGTTTGGGAATTGACAAAGTATTCGCGGAAGTTTTGCCGGAACAGAAAAGCGAAATCGTGAAACAGTTGCAGAGCGAAGGAAAAATCGTGGCGATGGCAGGCGATGGCGTTAACGATGCGCCCGCGCTCGCTCAAGCGCACGTCGGAATCGCAATGGGAACAGGAACCGACGTTGCGATGGAAAGCGCCGGAGTGACTTTGGTAAAAGGTGACTTACGCGGAATCGTCCGCGCAAAAAACTTAAGCCGCGCGACGATGAAAAATATCCGGCAGAATTTATTCTTCGCTTTTGTCTATAACCTCTTGGGTGTACCGATCGCGGCGGGAATCTTGTATCCGATATTTGGATTGTTGTTGAGTCCGATCATCGCCAGCGCGGCGATGACTTTTAGCTCGGTCTCGGTAATTCTCAATGCGCTGCGGTTGCGGAGATTGAAACTCTAATGACGAGTTACCGATGGAATCGATAGCGTGGTATCGCGTTTGTTGGAGCGCGGACGGCTCGTCCGCACCGAACGCGAACGCGTTCGAAAAAGACTGTCGTGTCGTTTGATCGTGGTTTGTGATTGCTGCACAGTCATGCGGACGAGCCGTCCGCGCTACATAAGAAAAAATATCTTTTACTTTTTTCCGCGAACCTGTTTCAATGTTTTCGGCAGAATTTTAGGAATCCAGTAGTGCGTTTCCAAACGCATTCGGGCGGAGGTCGGGTGTTCCGTCCCAACAGAAATGACACGCAGAAAATTTCGTAACAGTCAGCGACACGAATCGTCGTCGAGCCGTTCTTTCCAGGAATTCATCTCCAATAACGCCGCGCCGCAAACCTCGCGGCAAGAACTTCTTCGGCTCATTCGCGGCGGCGAAGACACGTATCTCGAACTCAAAGTAAAACTTTCTAACAGCGAACGCATCGCACAGGGAATTGTTGCGCTTGCAAACACTTCCGGCGGCTCGATTGTTTTTGGCGTAAATGATCAGTTGCGCGTAGAAGGCGTTGATTATCCGGAAACCGTGCAGGACGAATTGGTGCGGATTTGTCGCGAAGAAGTCGTGCCGCCGATCATTCCTTTTATTGACATGATTTCGTTTGATAACGGACGAAGAATTGTCGCGCTCGATGTGGATGGTAAACGAAGACCTTATCGCACTCGCGATGGAAAATTTTACTTGCGTATCGGTGCTGAAAAACGCGAAGCGACTCGCGAAGAGCTTTCGATGTTTCTCGAAGAAATTCGCCCGCTCAATTACGAAAATATTCCGGTCGAAGGTGCGACGGAAAACGATATCGACGATGCATTGCTCTGGAGTTTCGCGCGCGCTTTTGAAGATGAACAAGAACGCGCCGTGACTTACAACACGGCGGAATTTTTAAAGCGTGATTTGCTTCTCGCTATCGGAAATATGGATGAATTTGTTCCGACTGTTGCCGGCGTAATGTTGTTCGGAAAAAATGATCGCGTCGCTGCGCTTTTTCCGCGTTCCGGTGTGACGGCGATTCGATATTCGGGCGATACGACCTCGTCGCCGATAATCGAGCAGACTGAATTTGACGGAAATTTACTGACGCAATTTGAGACGCTTCTGAAATTCGTGGAAAGATATTGCGATTTGCGTGACGACAATTTTCTCATTCGAACGGCACACGAAAATTCACCGGTGATCGCGCGCGGGAATTATCGTCGCAGCGTAATTCGCGAGGCGATTGCGAATGCTGTTGTGCATCGCGATTTTGCGTTGCGCGATATTCCAACGCGCGTTTTGATTTTCGATCGCGCGATCGAGATCGCAAATCCGCGTCGCACAAACGGATTCGTTCCGCCGGCATCGCGTGCGATTCGCTTCGGAATCACTCAGCGTCTTAATCCGCAGATAGCTTCGATTTTTTCCAGCGCCGCTTATGAAGTGAATATTGAGAGCGGCGGTTTGCCGCGTCTCTTGCGCGACGCCAAAACTTTCTCGGGTCGGCGCTCGGAAATCTACACCTCGAACGATGAGTTTAGGTTGAAGATTTATTCGAAGTGAATAGAGTGAAAAAGTGGAAAAGGGCAAGAGTAAAAAGTGCAAAAGCCAAAGTGTGAAAACGTGAAAAAGATCAGAAGTTAAGAAACATCTTTCAATTGCCGCGCGCGTTAGTCCTTGGCGACGATCAAGAAAAACTCCGAGGTTCAGACCAGCAAACGAAAACGAAATTAATTCTTACCGTCTTTCTGTCCTTCCTTCGGAGCGAAATAAAACGGACGATGCTGAATAACTAAAGTCTTTTCTTCATAAACTCCGTCGCCATCCTGATCCACCTTCACTTCGATTTTATATTTCTTTCCATCGCGCGGACGAGCTTCTTCGATTTCATAGGCAAGGCTGTACTGATTTCTTAGAAGCGTGTTTATATTCGAGAGCGTTGCGGGAAGTTCGGATTCAAAAGTCACTGGATAATAGACGCCGCCGGATTCATTTGCGAAGGTTTGCAAGGTATTGCGCGCTTGAAGCAAAGTCAGCCTTCCGGGAAATCCGCTGATCGTATCAACCGCGTCAATACGATCTTCATAAAGCTTCATAAACATCTCGCCTGTTCCGATAACATAAATCGGAATTCCCGCTTGCTGAATTATCTTTCGCACCTCGCCATAGTTGATGCGACTCATGCTATCGAGACCCGTGGCAACGAGCAACACCGCACGGCGTTTCGCTTTGAGGGAAACCATTCCCGCATAATCCATTTTTTCCTGTTTTGAATTCTCGAGCACGACCGAATCTGCCTTGCCACCGACGAGCGTGAGCTTGATAGCGTCAAACATATTGCTATCGGTAAACGCCGGGCTGTTTCGGGCGAGAAGGTTGATTACTTCATTTAGCCGCTTTGGGTCATTGGTGAAATCAGTAAGCGGAGTCGGACGCATGTCATATGCAATTACGGACGCATAGTCATCAGGAGGACGTATGAATTTAGTAAGAAAATACGCAACCGGACGTATCATCTCGAATTTTCCCGATTCATATCCGCGCTGACCTAGATAGCCAAGCTGGGCTGCGCGGCGCGAAAAATCGACTACTACGGTTATCGTGATGGGTGCATCGGGAGTTGAAAAATTTGAGATTTCTTTCTTAACTCCATTCTCAAAAATCGCGAAGTTCTCTTTTTTCAGTCCGGTGATTATCTGTCCGGATTTCTTGTTGTAAACAACCGTATCGACATTGACTACTGCGGTTTCAATCTTGACCGGATCATCCTCGATCACCGCGTTGCGCTCTTCTTCTTCGCGTTTGCGTTGATCTTCAGTTTTCGGTTCCGACCGCTGATTCTTTTTCTGATTACCCTTCGGAGTATCGGGTCTCTGCGGCTTTGACTGCGGGAATGAAAAGGTATTCATTCCGATCACAAAACAAAAAACCAACGCTGCCGTGAACACGTAACGAAAGAAATTACGGGAAGTTGTTTTCGACTGTCTATGTTTTTTCATCACGACTATTTGATTCCTCTTACTGCAGCCAGGTTGGCAAGCTCAAAGCGAATTCGCGTGCGCCCTTACGGATCGATTTCTATGACTACGCTAAACGACCCTGAATTGTCGTCGAGAAAGCCTTCATTTACGCCGAGAAACAACGCGCCATCGCGAGCCGCGATGAATTCCCGCGAGGCTCCGATGAAAATGAAATCATTGTTGTCATCGCCGACGACGGCAATCAACCCGCCCGTCGCTTCCTCCTTAATCAACTTGTCTTTATCGGCAAGCGATTTGATTCCATCGGGCGGAGAAAAGACGCCATTACCCAAATTCACTTGCCCTTTTCCAGTTACACGAATCCGCTGTCCCTTTTTCAAAATCAAACCCGAACTCGTCCAGCCGTTGGCTGTGTTATCGGCAAGAACCGCAACGTCAATCTGAATACCTTTTCGCGTGCTTACATTGGGAGTCGGACTCGGAACGGGCGTGGCTCTCGGCGTAGGAAGCGGAGTTGGAATTGGCGTCGGCGCTACCGGAGTTTTGACGACAACCGGAGTCGGAGTTGGAATCGGAGTTGGAACGGGTGACGGAACCGGAGTCGGCGTCGGCGTCGGCGAGTTTTCAGCTGAAGGCAAATTTAACGTCGAGGTTGTCACGACAATCGGCGCCGATGTTGATGTGGGCTTCGGAAGAACTCCAGCGCCGTCTTCGCGAAGTCCGGCTCGAATTGCGCCGATTTGAGAAACTCCATCGAATTCAATGCTGTCGATTTCATCAAAATAAAATACCATTTGGCGTTCGCGCGATCCTTCGCCGATCTGCACGTAAAATTTCCCCTCGCGAAAGCCAATTACCCGACCTCTGATGATGCTGCCATCTTTGAGTTTTATCGTATCCGCGAACACCGAGAAAGAACCAAAAAGGAAAACCATCGCAATAAGAATTACACGCGCGATCGAAAACTTTGACAACATCATTCCTCCAAACCAAAATGAATTTTTATAAATGCCGCCCGCCGGCGAAACAAAAATCGACTAAACGAATATTAGAAGAACATTATAACGAAAAATTTCCCTTGCTGTTAATCGTTGGGGTTTTTCAATAAATGACAATCAAATCCATAAAGAACTTTTTTCGTAAACCGCCATTTTATTACGGCTGGGTAATCGTCGGCATCGCAACCTTGGCGTTGATTATCAGCAATGGACTGGCGATTCTTGGGCTTCCGGTTTTTTACAAGCCCATTCAGGAAGATTTGATCGGGATCGGCGCAATCACCTCGGGTAATGCCGATGCGGTTACGGGTTACGCAGCCAGTCTTACCAGTTTACTCGCCGGCGTTTTCTCGTTGGTAGTCAGCATTTTTGTAAAAAGATTTGGCGTTAAGGATTTGATGATCGGAGGTTGCGTCGTTTTAGGTTCGGCGCTTCTGATTTATTCGCGCGCGGAAACGGCTTCGATGATTTATATCGCGCATTCTTTATTGGGTCTTGCGCTCGGATTGGTCGGGGTCACGATTCAATCGGTTTTGGTTTCGAATTGGTTTCAAGCGCGACGCGGAATTGCTTTGGGAATTGTCTTGACCGGAACGAGTCTCGGCGGCGTCATCGTGTCGCAAATCGCACCGCCATTGATTCGCGTTTACGGTTGGCGCCAGGCGCTACTCTTGCTGAGTATGTCGGTTTGGTTGCTCTTGCTTCCGGCGATTATTTTCCTCGTACGCGAAAGCGCGAGCGATGAAGGTTTACAATTTAACGAATTCGTTTCGGGACCATCGGACGTCGAAGAAGTATCCGCCGTTCGATCCGGTGCAACATTAGCGCAGGCGATCAGAACCGCTGGATTTTGGCTGCTCGCAATGAGTGCCGCGGCATTGTTTTACACGATTTTTTCCACCAGCCAGCAGTTCATCCTTCACATTCAAAAAAGTGCATCGATATCTGCATCCCCCGAACTTGCGAAGAATGCTCAGAGCGCATTGTTGCTTATGAGTCTGACGGGAAAATTTTTCTTCGGCGCGCTAAGCGATCATTTTCCGATTCGTCGGGTGATGTTTGCGTGTTGTCTGATCATGTTCACTTCGACAATTGTTTTTCTCGGTTTCTTAAACGTGAATACGCTTTGGCTTTACGTGGTGTGTTTTGGTTTTGGTTATGGCGGGACGTTTGTATTAATTCAGTTACTAGCCGCGCGAATGTTTGGACTGCGCGATCTCGCGCGAATTCTCGGCGCGCTTACGTTGATTGAAACTATCGGCGGATTTATCGGAACGAACATTACCGGAATGCTCGCGAGCGCAAATGGCGGAGACTATACCTCAGCATTTTATGGAGTAACGATGGCGGCGGGAATCGCGCTCGTGTGCGTCGTGATTCTGAATTTAAAAGTCATGATGCCACGCGAAAAAAACGTTACTTGATAGAGCGCGTAGTATCAGTGCGGAAACGAGACA
>DAITAB010000249.1:0-3516 GCA_036824525.1 Pyrinomonadaceae bacterium | reverse complement strand
GCGACTGAATTGGCAAAAGATGAACCTGCATCGTGGAATAACCTGGGAGTTCTTCAGCTTCGTCAGAAAGATTTCCAAGCAAGTGCAAGATCGCTTGAGACCGCCAAAATTCTCGCGCCGGAGAATGCGACCGTTTATTCAAACATCGCGGTCCTTGAATTACAGCGCGGAAATTTCGAAAAAGCGATCAACAATTTGACCAAAGCAATCGAGCTTGACCCAAAAGACTCAAAAGCAATCTACGCTTTGGCGCAGGAACGAGAACGCCAAAACAATTATGCCGAAGCGCAAAAACTTTTTGAGCGAATTTTGTCTGATCAAATCGATAACACGGCGATTCAAATGGAAGTCGCCCGTCTTGCAGCAAAACAAAATGACACGGAAAAATTGAAAGCAGTAATTGGACAGATCGCTTCGAAAATCGAAAGTTCGAACGCGGAAGTAAAAGAACAATTTGAAAATCTGCAACGTTCGGTAAACGAAAGCGACGCGAAGGAAACATCGAAACAATTGACTTATTTACGAAACGTAATGCTGCGGTTGCCGGAATTTCGCGCGGCGATTTCAGACGTTCAGCCGTCAGATACGTCGCTCGGCACTCTTTTAGAAAAACCCCTGAAACTTCCCGCACCCGATTTCTCACCCGCCGCACCTGATATGGCTTTAACATTTTCCGCTCAAACCTCCGAAAAGCTTAAAGCGAAATTTGCCAAAGCAATTTTTCTGAACGGTCAAGATTCTCCCGTTCTTGCCTGGTCCGATGGCAATGAAACGCACATCGGTAAAGCCGTTTTGTCCGTCTCCACCGAAAATCCTTTTCAAATACTTGCTTTTGATTTCGATTACGATTTCAAAAATGATCTTGCGATCGCGACCGGAAAAGGCTGCCGGCTTTTCAAACAAATTGACGACGGAAATTTTCAGGACGTAACGGCAAACACGAAACTTCCGAGCGAGATTTTGCGAAAATCATATTCCGGCGTTTGGACTTTGGACGTTGAGAGCGACGGCGATCTGGATTTGATTTTGAGCGACGCAACCGTTTTGCAAAATAATTCGGACGGAAGTTTTTCAATCCTAAAGCCGTTTAATGCGGTTAACAGTGTGCGCCGGTTCGAATGGAGTGATTTGGACGAAGACGGCGATGCTGATGCAATTTTTTTGGACGCATTGGGAAAGGCATCTTTTTTCTCAAACGAGCGCGGAGGAAATTTTAAGGAAAAGTCATTACCGAATTTGGGAACGGTAAGCGGCATCGCGCTTGGCGACATCAACGGTGACGGGCAACTTGATCTGATTGTTTCGCAGAATAAATCCTTGACCCGGATTTCCGTTAAATCCAATGATGCCGATTGGGAGATCTCAGAACTCCTGAAAAGCGAAACCATTCCGGACGATATCAAAATCGCCGATTTCGACAACAACGGCGCCAATGATTTGTTACTTTCGACCGAATCCGAAACAAGTTTTTTCCTCGCCGGAAAAGATGCAGTCCTTTCACCTCTCAGCAAGAAGATCAATTCGCAAATTACCTCTTTTGCGGAAATGAATAGCGACGGAAAATTAGATTTGATCGGAATTGATGCGGAAGGAAAACCCGTAGTTTTTCAAAATCAAAGCACGAAAAATTATCACTGGCAGACTCTGCGACCGAAAGCGGCGAAAACAGAAGGCGATCAGCGCGTGAATTCGTTTGGAATCGGCGGCGAGATCGAAATTCGTTCGGGACTTTTGTTGCAGAAACAGCTAATAAATGCGCCGCAGGTTCATTTTGGTTTGGGTGAAAATATTTCAGCTGATGTAGTGCGCGTCGTTTGGGGCAATGGTTATGTGCAGGCGGAATTCGACGTCAAAGCAGATCAGATAATCGCCGCGGAGCAGCGTCTGAAAGGTTCGTGTCCGCACCTTTTTGCGTGGAACGGTTCGGAGTTTGCGCTCGTCAAAGATGCGCCGCCTTGGAGTCCTGCACTCGGGTTGAAAATCAACGCGCAAGATACCTACGGCATTTTGCAAACTGAAGAATGGTTTAAGATTCCCGGTGATTTGTTGAAGCCGAAAGACACTTTTTATGAGCTTAGAATCACGGGAGAATATTGGGAAAGCTTTTATCTCGACAATTACAAATTGATCGCAGTCGATCATCCGGACAGTGCTGAAATTTTTACCGATGAACGATTCGCGATTCCGCTGCCGCCGTTAAAAGTTTTCACAACCGGTTTAAGGCAAAATTTTGCTTCGGCAATAACCGATCAAGGAATAAACGTAACGGACATTGTTCGGGATTTGGATGAAAAATTTCTCGACGGAATAAAACGCGGAAACTTTCAGGGCGTAGCGGAAGATCATTTTGTCGAATTAGAATTACCGGAAAATGCGCCAAAAGACGAGAAACTTTGGATCGTTGCCAATGGTTGGACGCATCCGACAGATGCTTCAATCAACGTCCAGCGCGGGCAGATTCCCAACTCAAAACCACCGCGCGGTTTGAGCCTGGAAGTTCAAGAAGCAAGCGGCAATTGGATAACAGCGAAAGAAAATCTCGGCTTCCCCGCCGGAAAAATGAAAACGATTTTGATTGATATACCTGAAGGAGCTCGCAAATTCCGGTTGCGCACGGAAATGGAAATTTTCTGGGATAAATTGGCGTGGGCGGTCGCGCTTCCGGAAGGTCAAACCACGGAAAATCTTCTGGAATTGTCTTCTGCCGAGCTTCGTTATCGCGGATTTTCCGTCATCGAAAAGTTGGACGACTCTTCGCCCGAAAAACCCGTTTACAACAAGATTTTGACGACGAATCAGCGTTGGCGCGATCTCGAGGGTTATTACACGCGGTTTGGCGACGTTTTAGAATTGCTGCAAAAAACGGACGACAGATTTGTTCTTGCAAATGCAGGCGATGAGATCATTTTGAAATTTCCGGCGTTGCCCGAAGTTCGAAAAGGCTGGAAACGTGATTTCGTAATTATCGGAAACGGATGGATCAAAGATGGCGATTTGAATTCCGTTTTCTCAAAAACGATTTTGCCGCTGCCGACTCACGCGACGAACGATTATTCGCTTCCGCCGACGACGCTGGAAAACGATCCCGTTTATAAAAAGAATCGAACGGATTGGATGGAATTTCACACGCGCTACGTTTCGCCGAGTGCATTTAGAAATGCTTTGCGGAGATAAATAACCCAACAGAAATCTGCTCGTTAGTTGAAACCGAGCCCCGAGAAGTGAGCTTTTTGTTTACCAAATTTAATGAAACGCCATACAAAAATTTTTCTAATTGTTTTGTTCGCCGGACTACTCGCGACGCCTTTGGTCATCCAGCGTTTGAATCGCAATGAGGACAAATCTACAGACAAGGAAACCGCTTTGAAACGTTACGGTTTCTTCTTTGAGGAAGTCGCAAAACAATCCGGCGTCGATTTTATCCATCAAGCGCCGACTCTCGATTCGAAACTCAATAACATAATGCCGCAGATCGCTTCGATGGGCGCCGGCGTCTCGGTGGTCGATTTTGACAAG
>DAITAB010000248.1:0-3535 GCA_036824525.1 Pyrinomonadaceae bacterium | reverse complement strand
GAGTTTTCCCGATGCTGTTGAGGAATCTCAGATTCCGGTTACAAAAGAACTTATCGAACGCGGGCAGAGTCGCTATGACATTTATTGTAGTGTGTGCCACGGACCTACGGGCAGTGCGGATGGCATGATCGTTCGACGCGGATTTCCGAAGCCGCCGACTTATCACGATGATCGCCTCAGAAACGCGCCGTTCGGACATTTTTTCGATGTAGCGACAAATGGCTGGGGAAAAATGAATGGATATGCGGCACAGATTTCCGTCGCTGATCGTTGGGCGATTGTGGCTTACATTAGAGCCTTGCAAATCAGTCAAAATTTGGAAGGTGCTAAAAATGCAAATAGCGCGGCCGTAAGTTCAACGCCTGCGGCTACGATGAATTCAAACACCGAGGGAGGGAAAAGCCGGTGATGAATTCAAATAATTATTTCGCACCTGCAGAAATTGAACGCTGGCGAAAACCCGCACTGGGAATCGGCGGAATCTGCGCAATAGGAATTTTAGCCATCGCAGTTCTTTTTCCGACATTGCGCGAGCAGGCTCTGCGGTCCTGGCTTCTGGGGTTTGTTTTTTGGAGTGGAATAGGAATCGGTTCACTCGTACTTTTGATTCTGCAATATCTTACCGGGGGAGCTTGGGGCGTCGTGATCAGAAGAATTGTTGAGGCGGGATCGAGAACGATTCCATTTCTGGCACTTCTTTTTGTTCCGTTACTGCTCGGAGTTACAAATTTATACGAATGGGCTCATGCGCCCGGAAGCGACAAAATTCTTCTGCATCGTTTGCCGTATTTGAATCCGACTGCTTGGGGTATTCGGGCAGTTATTTATTTCGCTATTCTGAGCGGCCTCTCTTATTTGTTCAGCAAGTGGTCGCGCCAGCAAGATTCAGCTCCAAATTATTCGGCGGCGGCGGATCTTCTAGGCAAATCAACGATGCTGGCGGGACCGATGATGGTCGTGTTTGCGTTGGTAGTTACGTTTGCGTCTGTAGATTGGGTGATGACGATGGATCCGCATTGGTTCTCGACGATCTGGGGACTTCTCTTCATGGTCGGTTGGGGATTGAGTTGTCTGGCTTTTGTGATAGCTCTGCTTGCATGGCTTTCCGATCGCGAACCAATGAGGAGAATCGTCGGGAAGAAACATTTTCACGATCTTGGAAAGCTGATGTTGGCGCTAGTGATGGTTTGGGCTTACTTCAACTTTTCACAACTGCTGATAATTTGGTCTGGAAACTTACCCGAGGAAACTCCGTGGTACTTAACTCGTATGAAAGGCGCTTGGGGAATCGTTGGACTCGCGCTGATTTTCTTTCACTTTGCATTCCCTTTTTTGCTTTTGCTTTCGCGGGATTTAAAACGAAACGCGAAATGGCTTTCGCTGATGGCGATTTTCATTCTGGTGATGCGGCTGGTCGATCTTTTTTATCTTATTGCGCCTAGTCCTTTCATCGGTCAACACAGCGCTTCCGGATTTAATTTCAGCATCTTGGATATTCTTGCGCCGATTGCGGTGGGTGGTTTGTGGTTATGGTGGTTCCTCGGCGAATTGCAGAGGAGTCCGCTTGTTCCGATCAATGATCCTTTTCTCGAAAATGCCATCGAACACGGAAAAGGACATTGATTATTACAGAATGCTTTTTCGATGAATTTTATTCATCGGTGATTTTCGAAACTGCGAATTATGTCTAGTCACGAAAAACTTCTTGCTGATCCAAATCAGCCATATGAAAGCAACACGATTCAGCTTCGCGGGATTCTGATTTTTGGCGTCGGACTTTTGTTACTGATTCTTTTAACTTTCTTCCTAATGTGGTTTTTGCTGTATCGCGTTTTGGAAACGGATGCGGTCGCGGAAGATAAGTTGAGCGAGCGCCCGATGATGATGGGAAGCAAGGAACAATTACCGCCGGAGCCCAGGCTTCAAGCGGCACCGGGATTCGGAATTGACGGTGAAAAATCGCGGGTAAATCTCGAGCTACTGCCGCCGCAGTCTGAATACAACGAGCTGAAAAAAGTTTGGGAGAAAAGACTGAACGACGGACAAACAGATCCCTCAACCGGAACGATTGTTAGTTTACCGATTGAGGATGCAAAGAAAAAACTTTTGACTAGTTCGCCGAAATCGCGAAACGGAGCGGAAGTGCAGAAATCTTTTGAAGATGCTTCCGCGCTTTTTACTTCGTCCAGCGCCGGACGAGTCGCTTCCGATAAAAGAAGGTAGTAATCGATGAAAAACAATTCAGAGTTATTTGCATTTCTGAAGCGTGGAATACTTTTTTGTTTTCTTAGTTTGTTCTTTGGCATGTTCGTTTTTGGGCAGCGGGTTGAGCATTACAACTCTCCTTTGTACGCACCGAAAACTTACGATCCTTCGGAAACTGTTTCGACCGGATTACCGTCGGTCCTTCATGATATAGGGATTGAGCAAAGACTCGGCGAGCCTTTACCGCTGCAAGCCGAGTTTAAAGATGAGGACGGAAATTCCGTTGCGCTCGGGAAATATTTTGGAAACGGAAAGCCCGTGGTCTTGGCGCTCGTTTATTACGAATGTCCGATGCTTTGCAACGAAGTTCTCAATGGATTGACCGGTGGTTTGAAAGGAATAACGCTCGACGCGGGAAAGGATTTCGACGTGGTTGCCGTAAGTTTCGACGCGCGTGAAAATGAGAAGACCGGCTTGGCAAGAAACAAGAAAGAAAATTACATTGGGCGCTATGGTCGGGCGGCAACAAGCGAAGGTTGGCATTTTTTAACGGGCACTCAGGCTTCCATTGATGAATTAACGAAAGCGGTCGGTTTCAAATACGTTTGGGACGAAAAGACCCAGCAGTTCGCGCATATCGGCGGAATTATGATCGCGACATCGGAAGGAAAACTTTCTCGTTATTTCTATGGCGTGGAATATTCGCCAAGGGATTTGAAACTGGGGATTCTCGATTCGGCACAGGCAAAGATTTCAAGTCCTGCTGACCAATTGCTTTTGTATTGTTATCACTATGATCCTGCTACCGGAACTTATGGATTTGCGGTTTTGCGCGTGATTCGAATTGCAGGTATCGCAACACTGATTGGAATGGCGGCGATGTTTTTTGTTTTCTGGCGCAGAAATAGTCGGAAAACCATTGAGGGAGTTAGCGTTTAATTCTTAATACTTATTTTATCGAAAAGATGATTATGCAAAGCACTACATGGGTTCCTCTCTTTCCGCCGCAAGCATCGAATTTCGCTTGGCAGGTTGACGGACTCTATTTTTATTTGATTGCAATCAGTGTTTTCTTCACGGCTATCTTAGCAGTGGGAATAGGCTACTTTTTCGTGCGGTATCGCGAAAAAGAACCATTCGCGACTCCGGATGAAATTCACGGTTCAATGATCTTGGAAGTCACTTGGTCCGTTATTCCATTCATCATATCGATGACTATTTTCCTCGGCGGCGCAATTGTCTTTTTCAATCAGTTTCGCCCCCCGGCAGATGCGATGGATGTTTATGTCGTAGGGAAACAGTGGATGTGGAAGATTCAGCATGGAACCGG
>DAITAB010000247.1:0-3582 GCA_036824525.1 Pyrinomonadaceae bacterium | reverse complement strand
GGGAATATTGAAAGCATCCACGATTTGCCGAATGCGCTCCATTTGAGGGCGCAGATCTTCGGGCATCTTGGCAATCATTCCGGCAGCAGCTTTGGAAACGCTTTCTCCGTTTGGCTCAATGAAACTCCCGGCACTGTTTTTAATCAAAGCGGTCGGCAAATTATTGGCTTTGGCAAAAGTCAGTTCGACATAGCCAATTGAATTTGGAGTTTGCTTAACTTGACCCATTACGCCTTCATTGCCTTTTCCGCCAATTCCAACTCCCTGGGGTAACTGCGGGTTTTTCGTTCTCCCGATCTTTTCTTTCCATTCAGGAACTGTCTTTGAAAGATAATCGGTAAAAATATCGGATGTTCCGCTTCCATCAGCGCGATAAACAGGCAGGATATCCGTATCAGGAAGCTGCACATCAGCATTTTCCTTTTTGATTTTGTCGTCGTTCCATTTTTTGATTTTGCCCAAATAGATGTCTGAAATAATTTCGGGTGTAAGTTTTAGCGGTTGCTTGACGCTTTCGAGATTG
The DNA here is from genome assembly GCA_036824525.1 of Pyrinomonadaceae bacterium. Lineage (GTDB taxonomy): Bacteria > Acidobacteriota > Blastocatellia > Pyrinomonadales > Pyrinomonadaceae > DAITAB01. The sequence goes on along the minus strand of DAITAB010000247.1, from coordinate 3,059 downwards.
TAGGTCAAAACAACAGCACCCAAGACAACCGGAATATGCACGATTTCACCGCCAGTCGCCGCTTTCAGTTCGTCGTCTTTCATAGCGGCATCCGAAGCGCCGAAATCGGAAGTTTGATTTTGAATCGCCTTGATGCCGGCTCCCGAACCGCCGCCTTGATAATCAATCTTGCTGGCGGGGTTTATCTTTCCGAATTCGCTTGTCCATTTATCCATCATCGGTTTAACAAAGGTTGAACCGGCACCCTGCAAACTCGTTGAGGAACCGCTTTGATTACCATTCTGTGGTCCGATAGATTGCCCGCTGCAAGCCATTCCTACAACCGCAACTGCGAATAAAAATATACTGATGACATTTCTATGAGTCATTGAAAATTCTCTCCTGGAATTGGAATTGGAATTGATCTAATCATCTAACAAATATTGTTCTTCTACATCGTTTGTCAAATCAGGCGTTCAAAGAATTTCATCATTGAAAATAAAGACGAGAAAAAGACTAGGAAAATTAATTTTTAGAAACGAAAATTTAACACTTTTGTAATGTCGGTATAAGATCATTAAGCTACAATTACGATGTTCACCGAGAGTTTAGTTTTTTGAGAATGGATTAAGTCTGTTCGAAAAGAGGAATAATGCATTTATTGAGTGATCTCAGCAGCGAATTGGCAGTAGCTATTTTGGCGGATAAAAAACAAACGGAAAAAGTTGACGCAAAGCAAGCCCTTGAGTTGCTTGGAAACGTTTATGAAATTCTGCAGTCAAAGCCGATCACTATTGTAGAAGAAAATAAAAACCACCTGATTCAAACAGAAGCTATGAAAGCCGCCCATAATTAAATTTAATCAAAATGGCTTTTTCTTTTTTTCAAAATTGACGTTAGGCGGACTTCTTGCTTGTCACACCTTACGCGATTTTGTTTGATAATTAATTTTTCTATTTTCTCTTAACTACCAGGCGGTTTGTAAATTCGCCAAGAAAAGATTTTTCGGCGATTGAATTCCATTGTTGAATGCCTTGCGAAGATAATTGAACTGAAACTTCACATTTTGGTCTTTGATGTAGTAGTTGAATCCGCTGACGTAATCAATCTCGCTGACGTTTGAAGAATTTGATTCGCGTCGTCTATCCGGATCAAAACCGTCAATTCTGAAAATCGCTTCAATTTTAGGCGTGATCTTGTAACCAAAGTGGGTGTAGTAGCCTAGCCGATGAATGTCGCCATCAACTCCGCCCATTACTTCAGTCTTGAACTTAAATTTTTTGTTTGAATAGAGGAGCTCTCCGCCTGCACGATCGCGTCTTGGATTCGTAGTTCGCTCATCGTTGCTCCAAGCGCCCGAAGCGCCAACTTGCAATCCTTTGATAATCGTTGGACGAAACACAAAGCGTCCTACCACTGCTTTTTGTTGGTTTGTATCGGAAATGTTCTGAGTTTCTCCTGTTCCATTGAATATACCGATTTGGTAATTCACATTCTTACCGAGCGGGCCTGAAAATTGAAGTCCAAAATCACGATTATCCGCGAGTCCTCCGCCACGCGTGCGATCGCTCATGAATAACGCACGCTCAACCGTATCGAGTGCCGATGAACTCTGAAGAGCCTCTTGAGATAGAGGGACTTTATACTGCCCGACGTCAATATTTAAATCTTTTATGTAGTTAAGCGTGATGAAAGCTTCCTGCAAAATCCGGCTCGATTGATTTGGCGCAGCGCTCGTGAGCACCGGAACCCCGCCAATGGTTGCCGATGTCGTATTCAGGCTCAACGCTTTCGCCGGATCGATCATCAGCGTCCACTTCACTTTCGGCAAAATCTGTCCGGTAAATTTCATTTCGGCACGGCGAAATCTAAAAGTATTCTTCGTATCAGTTCCGGCTGAATACCAAGTTTGAATCAGACCTGTAAACCTTACCTTGCCAAACCCCGCTTCAACATTATTGACGGGTTTTGGTGTTGCTTGGGGAGTAGGTTTGGTTTGGACGGTTTGGCTGGTTGCGTTTTCTTTTAGTTCGGATGCGCTTGAAACTGGAGCATTCTTCACTTCCTTTTGCTCATTCACTCTGATCAATTGCTCAATTTGTTTCTGCTGCTGTTCAACTATTGCATTTTGTTTTTGCAATTGTTCCTGCATCAGTTTGAAAAGCCGCTCTTGTTCTTCTACTTTTTTCTTTAGTTCTTCAACCTCATTTGCAGCCGGTTTTTGAATCGGTTTCTCTTGAGTTTGAGCATTTAAAGATGAAAAAGCGAAAAGAAAAATAATGATCAATAGTTCTGGCTTCATAAGGTTTAACCACCTGAATTATTGAAATTTTGATTTTTGAAACTGATGCTTCTACGACGATCGAAATTTTACGTTAGGAGAACATTACGCCTACGCCAAATCCATGTTTCGCCGAAATCGCAAATAGGAGTTTCTTAGGAATGTATTTTAGCGGTTGTAAATGTGTGAGGGAAATTCAAGGTTGATTTAGTCACTGCAGATTATTTTTCCGCGGTCTATCGGTTTATCTTGCGCAACATCCTTCGGCTTTTCGCTACAGCGCAAAACTTTCATTTTTTCTAAGGAATATATGTGCATAGAAAGTCAGGACCTTGTTGGCAGATTGCCTCGATAAATCTCGCTACCCGGGGCGATAAATCCTTATGTCTGCGCGCACAGTCTCTTCAACAAAGCCGCTTGAAATAGAAAATCTCCGGGTCAGCTTCGGTTGGGTTTTTAATCACGCCGCTCAAGGCTTCAGCGTTGCTTTGCCAGCAATGATTGCATCGGCAAATTTGAAAGGTTGATGGAAGTGAAAATTTTTGAAGTTTGGCAAAGCGATTCGATGCGCCGCATCTGCACCTTAAAAATGTTGGTAATAGCACGACATCCGTGCTATTATGTTCTTCGATGATATTGTCCTTTGGCGATAAAGCAACCGAAGATATTTACGACGGGAAAAATTCTGCTGGGGCAAGAAGGCTTTTACCGCGAAATTTATGGAGTATTGCGGTTCGCAAATTAGACCAAATTGATGCTTCCGTTTCGCTTGATGATTTGCGGGTTCCGCCGGGAAATC
>DAITAB010000065.1:0-11832 GCA_036824525.1 Pyrinomonadaceae bacterium | reverse complement strand
GGCGTTAACGAAAAAGATACGAAAGAGATCCTGTTGCCACTTTTGAAAAGTACGATACGCAATATCGAAAACCTTCCGCTCGAGGAAGCACTTACGGGGACTTTTGCGCGCGGCGATTCGGAAACTTTAATCAAGCACCTTACGGCGTTGCGCGAGAGTGGTTCCGATGAATTATCGGAAATTTACTTGCAGCTTGGCGCGATTTCGACAAAATTAGCTGCAGAAATCGCCGAAGCTTCGCCGTCACGAAAGGACTTCGAAGAACTCGTCGCGCGAGAGATCATCGCTCGTCGTAACCGTTGAGAAGATTCGCGTCTTTACCTCGAAATGTTAGAATGTCATACGCCTTTGGAAATCGAGCGCTGAATTTATGGCGACAAGTTTAGAAGAATTTCACATCGAGAAAGAAATCCTTCGCGAGCACATCCAGAAAAAAGGACTGCGTAAAACTTCGCAGAGGGATGTGATTCTCGAAGTGTTTCTTCGTACCGAACAACATCTCTCGACGGAAGATCTTCATTGGCTGGTTCACAAAGTAGATTCCACGGTCGGACAAACCACGGTTTATCGAACTCTCAAGTTGCTTACAGAAGCGGGATTGGCTCGAGAAGTAAGATTGGGCGACGGGCGAACTTATTACGAGCATCATTACAATCACGAACACCACGATCACATGGTCTGTACGGAGTGTGGCGATGTAATCGAGTTTTATTCGCCTGAACTCGAGGCGATGCAAGATGCCATGGCAGAGAAATTTAATTTCAAACCTACACATCATAGTTTGAGAATTTTGGGTATCTGCGCGAAATGCGCATCGAAATCAAATAAACCGGAAGTTAGCGCTTCAGGCGCTCAGCCACGCGTAAAGGTTGTTTCGGGACGACGAAGTTAAATCGATTTTCCAGGAACTGTAGCAGTAGCAAAAATGAAATCAACCTTAATAACTTTTCAACCTTCGGGGCGCGAGGGCTTAGTCGCAAGCGAAACTTATATTGTAGATGCAGCAAGGCGACTCGGTGTGGAGATCGAAACCACTTGTTTGCGGCGAGGCGAATGCGATTCGTGTGTCGTTCGTTTGGAAAAGGGAAGCGAATTGCTATCTCAACCGACGGACGCGGAAAAACGTATTTTAGGAAAAAATCGAATCTCCTCCGGTGAGCGACTGGGATGCCAGGTTAAGATTGAACGAGAAGGAACACTTATCTTAATGACCAAAGAATCCAAAGACGGGAAAACACCTCCCAAGAACGAAGAAACAATCCGCGCGAAAGATTTCAAAACTGAATTCGATGCTTTGCCCCTGGAAAAGAAAATTGCGCGGTTGCTTGAGATGGAACTTACGACGATCGGCGAGACTTTTTCTTTCGTAGTGCAATCGCCTTTCAAGATTTTCGAGAAGGGAATGGACGTATTGGCAGAGCTCGGTCTCAGGTTCGACGACGAGAAAAAGAAATCACAACGCCCGGTTGAACATCACGATGCGCCAAACGGTCAAACGAATTCGGAGAAAAATCGCGAACACAAAAAAAATTCAAACCGTGCGCAATGATGAAAGACGAAAAGTTGCAAAATAGAGCTTCGCCCGCTTTGAAGGAAGGACTCCAATACGGTTTGGCGTTTGGAGTAATTGCAACAGTGCTACTGATCGCGGAATTTCCTATGTTCATGATCCTTTTTCTAGGTTTGTTTTCATTCTTTCTCTGGAAGACTTTTTCAAGTTCAGGGCATGGGCTTCCGCGGAAGATTTTTGAGTTCTATCTTTCTGCCCATGAAATTCTGCGCGACGACGATCGACGCTGGTTCGGGTTCGAGGTTCGCGAAGTAATTGCGCGCGGGGAGGATATTTCGCGATTGATGCCGGACGTTCCGCCCCTTGTTTTATTCACCATCGGCGCGCTTTATGGAAAGATTGACGAACATCATCAAGCGGTGCGTTTTCTGTCTAATGTAATCGAGAACACGGATTCCGTTGAGATGTCGATTTTGAACCCATCAGTCGACCTGCGTCAGTATTCAAAAATACTACGGCGAATCGAATCGCAGCCGGCGGATGCGCCTCAGACTTCGGCAGCAATTCGCGGACTTGAGAGGGCGAGAAGAAATCGCGGTAAAGCGCTGCTCGATGCAAGCCGCGATGCAATTGCTGAAATCAATCGAAAGAAATTAGAAGCGGTGAATGATTTGCAGCCGCATTTATTCGCGGACCGTAATGTTTCTAACACGGTCTCGAATGAAGTGCTTCGTGCCTTTCCTAATTCGTCGGTTCCTGAGAGTCGTGACTCGAATCCTCGTGAACGTAAAATCGCCGAGGCGAAAGAAAAAGCTGAAACGGAAAAATTCGAACACCGCAAATCGATCACCGAAGTGCTCCACGAAATTTACGACCGCAAAGCGCGTTGATTTCCGCCGCCTATGCTCACTTGTGAAATCATCGCCATCGGCACGGAACTCTTAACTCCCGATAAATCAGACACCAATAGTCTTTGGCTCACCGAAAAACTCAACGAGATCGGCATCGAGGTAAAACAAAAAACCATCGTCGGCGATGATGGAGCGCGGCTTGAAGAAGCGATCGCCGATGCCTTGAAACGGTCAAATCTACTAATAACTACCGGAGGACTCGGTCCCACTGAAGACGACATCACCCGCCAAATTTCCGCCCGCGCGATCAAACGCAAACTCGTGTTTGATGAAGATGTTGCGCGCGAAATCGCCGCCAAGTTTCAGAAGATGAATCGGGAAATGCCGGAGATAAATAAACGGCAGGCTTTTGTGATTGAGGGCGCAGATGTTTTGCCAAACCCAAAAGGAACGGCTCCCGGTCTAATGTTGGATGTAAATTCTTCTTCCGATCCCATAGCTGTTGAGACAACGGTGATAATTCTTCCGGGTCCGCCACGCGAATTGAAACCGATGTTTGAGAATTTTGTGTTGCCGAAACTTCGTTTGCGTGCGGGCGAAGTTTTTGCGTCGCGCAGAATCTTACGCGTTTCCGGAATGGGCGAGTCCGCCGTGGACGAAAAAGTCGCGCCGATTTACACGAAGTTTCCCGGTATTGAAACAACGATTCTCTTCAATCGTTCGGAAGTTGAACTGCATCTCACTGCGCGCAGTGCAAACGTTTCCGAGAATGAAAAGACGCTCGATAAGTTAAGCGAGCAAATTTCTGAAGCTCTTGGCATCGCGCTTTTTTCAACCGATGGCGCGCGGATGGAAGAAGTTGTGGGGAGAATTCTCGTTGTTGCAAAAAAGACTCTTGCGATCGCGGAAAGCTGCACCGGCGGACTGATCGCGCAGCGCATCACGGAAGTCTCGGGATCTTCGGGATATTTCATCGAAGGCGCGGTTACCTATTCAAATGAAGCGAAGATTCGAACATTAAAAGTGCCAAGCGAGTTAATCGAAAACCACGGCGCGGTGAGCGCGGAAGTTGCGGAAGCGATGGCGAAGGGAATTCGCGCGCGGGCAAAAACCGATTACGGAATTTCCGTAACGGGAATCGCCGGACCGACCGGCGGAAGTGAATCAAAACCCGTCGGGCTTGTGTTTGTTGGTTACTCGGATGAATCGCAAACGAAATCGTTCAAAATAATTTTACCGGGCGACCGCAATTTGATTCGCTGGCGCGCATCGCAAGCGGCGTTGGATTACTTGCGAAGGCAGCTACTTAAAACGAACTAACTGCGTATGATTTCCAAATAGAGTTCCGTATCGACGTTTCCGCCGCTAACGACGAGGCAAATCTTCTTGCCGCGGAAGTCATTCTGTTTTTCAATCAATGCGCCAAGTGGAAGCGCGCCCGTCGGCTCTGATTTTAGATTCGCATCGGTGAAATAAATTCGAACCGCTTCGCGAATCTTTTCTTCGCTAACTTCTATTATTCCGGCGAGACCTTTCTGCAGAATTTCCCAATTTAGTTTTCCGAGGCTGACTGTGCGCGCGCCATCGGCAATGGTCTGCGGCTCGAATTCATTTAGCACGATTTTTCCTTCGCGCAAGGAACGTGCGGCGTCGTTGGCAAGCAGCGGTTCAGCCGCGAAGACTTTCGTCGCGCTTCCATTTCGACATAAGCCCGCAATTATTCCCGACGTCAATCCACCACCGCCGACCGGAGCGATGACAAAATCGAAGTTGTGTTGCGCGAGTTCATCGCCGAGCGTCGAGTTTCCTTCAATTACGAACTTGTCGTCATACGCGCTCGCGCGATAAGCATTCGGCATCGTTTCGAGAAATTGGTTCACGCGCTCTTCGCGTCCGACTTTTCTCGTATCAATTAAATCAACTATCGCGCCAAAGCTTTTCACTGCTTCAATTTTCACGCGCGCGGAAGTCTCCGGCATAACAACGACGCATTTCTTTTCCAGAAGTTTGCATGCGTAGGCGAGCGCCTGACCGAAATTTCCGGACGAAGCGGTGACGATTTCGCGTTGCGGAACATTCAATGCGAGATTGTAAGCTGCGCGAAATTTGAAACTGCCTGTGTGTTGAAAAGTCTCGGTTGCGATCGTCAAATCGCATTCAAAACGGGAAGCAAGTTTTCGCGGTTCGATGAACGTCGTAGGGCGAATCGCCGCGAGCAGGGTTTTTTGTTTGTCGGTCATCGAATAGAATCTATCGCAAACTTGGAGAAAAAAACGAATGGCAAAAGCAACTTTTGGGATGATCGGTTTGGGGACGATGGGCAGAAACTTCCTGCTGAATGTGTCGGAACACGGATTCTCGTGTGCGGGCTACGATCTCGACGAAGCAAAACGAACTCTCCTGCTTGCCGACGGACAGAATCTCCCGATTGAAACCGGCGCGTCACTGGATGAATTCCTCGCAAAGCTCGACTCGCCGCGAAAAATAATGTTGCTCGTTCCGGCACAGGTCGTTGATGTCGTGATCAATGATCTCATTCCTAAACTTGAAAAGGGCGACATCATAATTGATGGCGGCAACTCGCATTTTCCCGACACGGAACGACGCGAGATTTTGTTAAACGAAAATGGTTTTGATTTTCTCGGAGTTGGTGTGAGCGGCGGCGAAGAAGGCGCGCGACACGGTGCAAGCATTATGCCAGGCGGGAAAAAAGAAGTGTATGAAAAGGTGCGCGCGATTTTTGAATCGGCTTCGGCAAGGGTAAATGGCGAACCGTGCGTGGCATATATCGGAAAAAATTCCGCAGGGCATTTTGTAAAAATGGTTCACAACGGAATCGAATACGGTTTGATGCAATTGATCGCGGAAACTTTTGATCTGATGCAGCGCGCGCTTGGAATGTCGTCAGAAGAAATTGCGAAGGTCTTCGAAGAATGGAATCGCGGCGAACTGAATTCGTTTCTGATTGAAATAACTTCGATCGTTTTGCGCAAGTGCGACGAAAAGACCGGCAAGCCGCTGGTGGAAATGATTCTCGATACAGCCGGACAAAAAGGCACGGGAAAATGGACTTCGCAAGTCGCGCTCGATTTCGGTGTCCCGGTTCCGACAATCGACTCGGCGGTAACGATGCGACAACTCTCCGCGATGAAAACTCAACGAGTTTCTTTTAGCGGGAAATTCAAACAGGCTGGACAGGACGAACAGGATGGAAGAAACGTTTCGGAGAACTTGTCGGTTGAAGTTTTGAAAGAAGCGCTGATTGCTTCGTTTGTCTTAACGTACGCACAGGGATTTTCGTTATTGGCTGCGGCTTCGGTCGAAAAGAATTACGAATTGGATTTGAAAGAGATCACGAGAATTTGGCGCGGCGGCTGCATCATACGCGCAGCTTTGCTCGAGGATTTTCGGAAAGTCTTCGCGAAAGATTCGAGCCTTACGAGTATCTTGTTTGATGAAAACATAGTTTTGATGTTGAAGAACCGCATCGACGGTCTACGCAAAGTCTCCGCATATTCCGCCGCGAACGGATTCCCGTCGTATTGCCTGATGTCGAGTCTTGCGTTTTTCGACGCGCTGAAATCTGTTCGCTTACCCGCAAACCTTATTCAGGCGCAACGCGATTACTTCGGCGCGCATACTTACCAGCGAACCGATCAAGCGGGAACATTTCACACTCCTGGCTGGAATTCTTGAGCTATGAGGATAGCGATTGAAAATCTTCCGGCGTGTTGATGTTTTGGAAGACGCGTTCCGGATTCGCTTCATCAAATTTGTTCGCCGGAACTTCCAAATGCCAAATTTGCGCGATGAAGTCTCTCACTGAAAGCGACTCGTGTTGCGCAAAGAGTCGGTCAATTTTTTCCAAACAAAATTTTGTTGAATAAATACCGAAGAGCGGCTGAAGCATTCCATTAGTTTGTTTTGGAATAATCGCCGCGGTCGGATGGGTGTTGCCGCGCCAAATTTCTAAAAGGTTCGAGACGGTTTGGGAAGTTACAAACGGTAAATCGCACGCGAGTATGATCGTCCAATCGCAAAGCGAATTCTTGAGCGCGGCATGAATCCCACCGAGTGCGCCGCGATCTTTATGACTATCAAAGACGCACGAAACCTCCGGCATAACGCTTTTGACGGCGGGAAGTTGCTCTTCGTTATTAATTACAATTCGGACTCTTCCTTCACACTCGTGCGCGATTGCGTCATACGCGCGTTCGAGAAAGGTTCTGTTTTGAAATCTAAGATAGGCTTTATCCGTTCCGAGCCGCGAAGATTTTCCGCCCGCGAGAATGAAGCCTTCGAAGAATTGAGTTTTCATTTTTCTAAAATCTCATCAATCGAAGTTGGCGAAATTGGTTTGTTCTCCGATGTAGTTAATTTGTTTCCACGATTTCCCACGCTGAAACCTTTTTCAAGAGTTTTGACATCAGTGAAGCGTGGATTGCGTGACCGCTTTTTTCGGCGCGGATTTTGCCTAGTATCGGCATGCCGAGAAGCGCGAAGTCGCCGATGATGTCGAGAATCTTGTGTCGGACAAATTCATCTTGAAACCGCAAAGGCGTTTCATTCAGCATTCCGTTTTCCGTCAGAACAATCGCATTTTCGAGCGAGCCGCCACGAGCGAGATTTGCTTTGCGAAGCATTTCGATTTCGCGAGTGAATCCGAAGGTTCGCGCCGACGCGATTTCGCGTCCGAAGCTTCCGTTGGAAAATGTGAAATGAAAATTCTGCGTGTTGATAAACGGGTGTTTAAAATCAATTACGCATTCAATTTCATATTCGTCCGATGGCTCCACGGACATTTTTCGATCATCTTCGGCGAATTCAATTCTCTCTTTGATCTTCAAAAATCTGCGCGGTGCCGTTTGTTGCGCGGTGCCTGCGCGTTCAATCAGTTCAACAAAATTCTCCGATGAACCATCGAGGATCGGAATCTCGATGTTGTCGAGCTCAATGAAGCAATTGTCGATGCCTGAGCCGCGGAGCGCGGCGAGCAGATGCTCGCAGGTAGAAAGCACGACGCCTTTTCTTACGAGCGTCGTGGCGTAACTGCAATGGGAGATGTATTCGACGGAAGCAGGAATTTCAAAGTTATCGAGATCGGTGCGCACGAAGACGTAACCGGTATTTTCCGGTGCAGTTTTTAGCGTGAGGTTTACTTCGACGCCGGTATGCAAGCCGATTCCACTAGTTGCGACCGAATTCTTGATAGAGGTTTGAAGCATTACGTTACGTTGCGCACATGTGAATACGTAATCTTAAAGGCAATGCTTGTGCCAGGTTGATTCCGTTTGTCTTGAAGCATTCGTGCAGGGCTTTTGCGATTCTTTCGACGAAATTCCAAATTCGTCTGTCGCATTTTTGAGATGGATTATTTAGAAGGTGTTGTTAATCCGCGACAAAACCGAGGCTTCTAGTATCTGAAAATTCCGGCGAGGAGCATCCGATGGGACTTAACGTCGAACCGCTTACAAAAAATCAGGCGGTGAAAAAGTCACCGCCTGTCTGACTGTTCGGGTTCGAATTAACTCCTAACCAAGAGTTTCAAACGCGGAAGCAGCGCCATTGCTCGTATTGGCTCTGATCACGTTGTTATTGAATGAGATGATCGAGCCGCCTGCGGCGATTGAAAGTCCGGTGCCGTTTTGAGTGATGGTGTTGCCCGAAAGTCGGATGGTTCCACCGGAGAGGGCAGAAACGCCGGTGGTGTTGTCTGAAATCAGACAGTCGGTCGTCGAAACTTCTGCACCGCCCGCAAGAATTCCCGTCGTGTTATGTGAAAAGGTGGTGTTCCGAACCGCCGCCTTTGAGCCGGTACTCATATTCAAACCCGAGTTAGCAAAGCTGATCAAACAATTTGTCACGGAAATATTCGCCGTGCCACCACCACTCACGAAAGAATTTATTCCGTGCGTTCCAATATTGCGAATTGACGTGTTATGAACAGCAACTTTTATTGCACCCACTCCCGTTTCAACCGAAATGCCATGAGTTGTGACACCATCGATTACGCAGTTTTCAATATCTACCTTACTAGCTGCGATAATCCTTATCCCGTTGATTCCGGTGCTCGCGCCATCAATTGCAATACCTCGAATCCTCACGGATTTTGCCGTGTCTGCCGCGGCAGTAATGTTAATTACGATTCCATTGGTTAGGGAGGAAAGAATACTTCCGAAAGTTCCGGTGCAATCGATGGTAATCGATTTTGTTATTGTCACCGAACCAAATCCACCGGGATCGAGGCAATTAATTTCGCCATTCGTTGCAGTTTTCGAAATCGCTCCCGCAAAGGTTTTGCATGGCGCAGTTCTACTGCACGGATTTACGTCGTCGCCAACTCCTGATACCCATGTCCGTGTTGCTTGAGCCGAGGCAATCGTAGAAAAAGCAAACACAAATGTTAAAAGTACCAAGTTCAAGCCGAAAAGCTTTGACCTATACATTAGTGATTCTCCTTTTTTGTCGGTTAGGGGGTTTAATGCGCGAACTCGAAACACTGGTAGCGATTTGCGCGATAACCACATTGAAGAATTTTCGCCGTCCATAAATTCAGGTATGGAATGACGATTAATTATTTGTTCTAGTGAAGCGAACACCGACCATACTAATGACTTTACAATTTGATGTAAAGACTTTCGGACGCGGTATTTCGCAAGCGAAAATGCGCACTCATGACTTTTCGGTAAACCGACTGAACAAGAACGAAAATTGCTTCTCTTTGCGAGCCTGATAAATTACGAATACAATTTTGCGAATATGACGTCATTGGCAACGGGTCTGAAGCCCGACAGAAATACAAAAATCACAATTGATAATCAGGCAACGATTCCGTGTCCGAAGAATGCTGAGGAAACTATTCAGGAAATTATTAAATTTCTTCCGAGCGAGCATTTGATTGGAATCGAGAAAGTAAAACTCGTCGACTTCGTAAAATATCCTCAGATGAAAAATATGGAGGTTCCGGTCAAGGGAGATTTGCCGGGTTTGTATCATCCAAAGGTGCAAAACACGAAGGCTTATTTAGAAGTTTCGCTCGGTGCGTTGCTTCAGCCGACGGAAGGTTTTGTGAAACGTTGGATGGCGAAAAGTTCCTTCAAAGGAAATCTTGCGGGCATTTTATTTTCTCTTGTCGGACAGCACTATCACTTGACACTCCGACACTCAGTGAAAAAACAAAGTCTCGAACCGCAAATTCGGCAATACGCAGAAAAGAATTTGAAAATGTGGGGCGAGAAGCAAAACGAAGGATCAATCCGAGCGAAGATTTTCAAACCTTTCCGACCATATCTCGAACGCTGGGCGAAATGGCTGAACAAGAAAGCGGCGGAAGCGCAGAAGAAGTAGTTAGTCGAGCGTCTGTAATACAAAAGAGGAATTATGCCGAGATGAATTATTGGCTGGTAAAACAAGAACCGAGTTCTTATTCATTCGACGATTTGTTGAAAGATAAGAAGACCGATTGGACCGGCGTTAGAAATTATCAGGCGCGGAATAATTTGCGTGAGATGAAAAAAGGCGACCAGGTTTTGTTTTATCATTCCGGCGATGAAAAACAGATTGTGGGCTTGGCGGAAGTTTCGCGAACGGAATTTCCCGATCCAACGGATGCGGCGTGGGTTGCAGTCGAAATCAAATCGCGCAGCAGACTCGCAAAGAACGTGACCCTTGCTGAGGTTAAGTCAAACAAAAAGCTTCAGGAGATCGGACTAATAAAAAATTCAAGACTTTCGGTGGTTGGATTGAAAAAAGAAGAGTTCGACCTGATCTTGAAGTTATCGGACTCGTAAACGTTGTGCGAATGCGCCGGAAAAGCTTTTTTTGAACAATCAATTTGATCGCGGGCGAAATTTCTCATCAATAAATTAATGATTCAAGACGCCGTAAAGCATTATCACGAACTCTTAAAAGATAGTACTCTCGCCGAATCTTCGCGTGCGATGCTCGATGAAGGGCTCGAAACCGCGAAGCTGATTTTCGGTGGTCGAAGACTCTCGCCCTATCTGCGTCCGCATTTTGTATTGGAGAGCGACTGGAAAAAATGCGTCGCGGCGTGTGAAACCATTTGGAATGCGCTTCAGAAAGTGAAAGATGCCGCGGTAGATGATGAGAAAATTCTTGATGAACTCGGGGTTACGGAAATCGAACGCGCACTTGTAAGAATCGACCCGAAATATAAACAAGTCTCTCCGACCGCCCGACTCGATTCGTTTTTGACGGATACGAATTATTCGTTTGTCGAGCTCAACGGTGAATCGCCCGCTGGGGTTGCTTATGCCGATGCCGCCACGGAAATTTTCTCGGCGCTGCCGGTAATGAAGAAATTCGGCGAGCGTTTTTCGGTTCGAGGCTTCGAAGGGCGATCGAAAATGCTCGCTGTTTTACTTTCGGCTTATGAAGAATATCTCGGTCGCAAACCCGATAAGAAACCGACAATCGCAATCGTTGACCTGCGCGATCTCCCGACCCAAAAAGAATTCGAAATTTTTCGCGAATACTTTGAATCGTGTGGATACACTTCTGTAATTTGCGCACCGGACGAGCTCGAGTTTTCCAATCGGAGATTGCACGCGAAGGGAATTGAGATCGACATTGTTTACCGGCGATTACTTACAAATGAGTATCTTCCGATACTGGATTCCGCACCTGATCTATTAAGAGCATATGAAGCCGGCGCGATTTGTTTGGTGAATAATTTTCGTTCGAAACTCATCCACAAAAAAGCGGTCTTTGCGATTCTCACTAACGAGCGCTACGCGAATTTGTTTACCGATGCGGAACATGCAGCGATCGGTCGACACGTTCCTTGGACGCGAAATTTTCGTCATGAAAAAACTATTTTTGAGGACGACAAGATCGACTTAATCGAATTTACGCGAGCGAACTCATCCAAACTTGTTTTGAAGCCGAATGATGATTACGGCGGACACGGAATTTATATCGGATGGAATTTGTCTGCGAGCGAGTGGGAAAACGCGATTGAACTTGCGCTGAAGGATGGTGACTATCTGGTGCAGGAGCGCGTTAAGACCTCGAAGGAGATTTTCCCTATGCTCGATGATTCCGGCGCGGTAACGATGATCGAACAGCTCGTTGATCTCGATCCATTATTATTCAATGGAAAAGTCGGTGCAGCATTCACGCGCTTATCCTCTACGGAGTTAGCGAACGTCTCAAGTGGCGGAGGAATGGTTCCGACATTTGTTGTCAAGGATTAGTTTTTTCCGCCGGTACTAATGCGTAGGTTTCTTTTTGGTTTCCGCGGGTAGCTTCGGAATTGCATCATTGATGTCGTTAACGGATTCGACTGCACTCATCAATGCGGCTTTTTCTCTGTCGTCAGTTGATGAATCAATGAGTTTCACAAATTGCGGTTTTAATTTTCCGCCTTCCGATGCCAGGTAGCGAACGGCTTTGAAAAGCAGTTTGTTTTCGGGTTCATGAGTGAAAACATCGTCGAGTTTTCCGATT
>DAITAB010000246.1:0-3618 GCA_036824525.1 Pyrinomonadaceae bacterium | reverse complement strand
GGTCATAACCTTCCCGAAACCGCCGGTTGCGATAATTCGCGGTTTCTCGTTCAACTCTTCAATCATTCGCGAAATGATTTTTTCGACTAGTCCTATATATCCGAAATAAATTCCGGATTGAATTGAATGTTCGGTCGAATCGCCGATTACGGATTCGCGCATTACAACTTCGACTTGCGGAAGTTTGGAAGTTCCTTTGTGAAGGGAATTGGCAAGCGTTGTAATTCCCGGTGTTATCGTCCCGCCAAGGAATTCGCGTTGGGAATTCACCGCGTCAATCGTAGTTGCGGTTCCGAAATCGCAGACGATACAGGGAATACCGTATTTGTTCGCAGCCGCGAATGCATCGACGAATCGGTCGCTGCCCAGCGTTTTCGGTGAGTTGTATTTGATTTCAAGCCCGAGTTTGAGTTCGGCTGTAACGAAAAAAGGTTCGCAGTTAAAACTCTCACGTGCGAACGCGCGCATCGCTTCGCGAGCTTCACCGACGACCGATGAAACATAAACTTCGCGGATGTTCTCTTTTGTGACCTTTGTCTTACTAAATTCTTCTATGAAAAAATTCGTCTCGATTTCACTTGTGAGAATCTGCGCAGTTTTTATTCGAAACTTGCTGAGTAGTTTTTCGCGATCGAAAATTCCGAAGGTTGAGTTTGTGTTTCCGATGTCAACGGCGAGAAGCATGTGCTAGTTGATTAACCGTAAAGCGGAAGACCGTCATAAGCAACGTTCCAGCCGTTTTCGCGTGAGCTGCGAAGACTCTTGGAAAACCACGCCAACGCTTTTTCCGGATCATCATAAAGTTGAACGGCAGGTCGATCTTCCCGCGGATCGACTCGACAAATAGCGCCGCCTTTATCCGCAGTTTTCACGCAAAGAAGCGCGATCATATTTTTCTTGGACAGGATCGCAGTGCGAATCTGAATATTGGAAAGCTCATCATCGAAATCGTCCGAAAACTCACCGACTTCATTCAGTTCATCCGGTTCCAAATCTTCGTATTCAAAGTCAAAATTGTCGTTCATCGTGCTCACAAATTACACATTATTCAATCAAAGTTCAATTCTGCGCGGAAAGAATATTCCGTCGCGTTTCAACTCGCTCGAAGTTTAGTGATGTCTCCCGCTCTTACCGTGCGAATTTCCCCGCTGAGAGTTTCCACCCGAAGCGCGCCGTCGTCTTCGATTCCGCGAGTTGTTCCGGGAAAATTTTCACTCGACAAACTTACAGAAACGGATTTTCCGAATGCGTAGCTCGAACGCGCTTTCCATCCATCGAGAATCGAGATGTTGCCGGATGGCGAATAAAGTTTCTCCAAAACTTCTTCGAGGTTAGGCGTTAGTTTTTGCAATAGGATTTCTATGTCCGGAAACTTATGTGATTCCTGCTCGATTGAAGTTGCGGTTTCCGAAATCTCCGGCGGAAAATTTCCCGAAGTGAGATTGATTCCGATTCCCAAAATTACCGCGAGACCAAATCCAGTATCGCAGGATTCAGCAAGAATTCCACAGATTTTCTTTTCACCGACCATAATGTCGTTTGCCCATTTGATGTCGCATTCAAAGTCGTAAAGCTCTTCAAGTGCATCGTGGACTGCTATGGAAGCAGCCAATGTAATGAGCGGGAGAAAACGAGTTTCGATCTTTGGACGAAGCACGACTGAGAAAAAAAGTCCGGCATCTTTCTTCGAAATCCAAGTGCGCCCAAGTCTTCCGCGTCCGGCGGTTTGACCTCGGGATACGACACATAATCCTTCATCGGCGCCGAGTTTTGCCTGGCGCATTGCTTCATCATTGGTCGAGCTGATTTCTTCGTAACGAAGAATGGTGAAGTGCATTGGAAGTCACGGCGCCAATCCGAGGATGAGTTTATTCCACTCGCAGCTCCACGCCGGCGCGGTTGATGTTTTTCAAACTCTCCGCGCAAATTTGCGCGAGCAGATAATCCTTCGAGCCGAGATTCTCTTCGAGAATTTGTGTCGCAGACTTATCGCCGATGAGACCTAATGCTAATGCCGATTCCCGCTTAATATCGTCGGGCTTTTTCGCATCACGCAAAATTGCAATCAAAACCGGAATGGATTTTTTGCTCCGGACTTGTCCCAAAGACCGTGCCGCCGAACGCGCGGCGAAAAGGTTCTTGTTTTTTTCCAACTCGCGCAAAAGAACTTCTTCGGCGCGGGTATCGCCCAAGAGACCGAGCGCGAAAACGACCGCGCCGCGCACTTCATCGTTAGTCTCTTTCCTCAATCGAGCTATCAAAGGTTGCACCGCCAAGGAGCTTTTCGTTTTACCGATTGCATAGGCGGCTTCTTTACGAACAAATTCTTCTTTGTCTGAAATCAAGGGAAGAATGACACTCGCGGCATCATCGCCCGAAAGCGCCAGAACGGAAGACACTGCAGTTGCGCGGACAATTGCATCGGCATCCCTCAATGCCGGAATAGCGATGCGCGATGCGGATTCGGTATTGATATTTCGAATTTGAAAAAGCGCCTCGCGTTTTTCTTCAACAGACCCAACGCGAATTTTCGTTGCAAAGTCTTCAAGGGAGCTCTGCGCGCTGCCGTAAGTGACAAGAGCGAAGAGAATAAATAAGATTGAAAATTCGAAGTGCAGATATTTCATTCAAAAGATTTGTAGTCTGAATTGGACTTCGATTCAAGTTCCAAGCCCGACTTCAACCGATTTTGAGCCCGAAAACAGTAACCGATATGAACGAAAAATATTTTGCGGAAGTGATTGAGGAAAAGTGGCAGAAGAAGTGGACTGAGTCTCGCGCGTTTGACGCGGAGATTGATGAATCGCGTCCGAAATTCTATCAGCTCGAAATGCTTCCATATCCATCGGGAAATCTTCACATGGGACATGTGCGTAATTATTCGATAGGCGATGCACTCGCTTGGTATAAGCGTCTGAAAGGTTTCAATGTGCTTCATCCGATCGGTTGGGATTCATTCGGTCAGCCCGCGGAAGATGCGGCGATAAAACGCGGCGCGAATCCGACTGACTGGACGGAAGAAAATATCAAATACATGCGCGGACAGCTTCAGCGCCTCGGTTTGAGTTATGACTGGCGACGCGAAACCTTCGCGCATCATTCGGACTTCTACAAATTCGATCAGTGGTTTTTCCTGAAGATGTTTGAAATGGGACTCGCGTATAAAAAAGCGACGCAGGTTAATTACTGTCCGTCGTGTGAAACGACGCTTTCGAATGAACAAGCGAGCGGCGGACTTTGCTGGCGTTGCGGAAGCGCCGTGACGAAGAAAAATCTTGAGCAATGGTTCTTAAGGACGACGAAATACGCCGACGAACTTCTTGACGATATGTCTCAGATTGAATCCGGTTGGGCGGAAAAAGTTTTGAAGAGACAGCGCGACTGGATCGGAAGAAGTGAAGGCGCGTTTGTGGATTTTAAGGTGAAAACGGGAGCGGAAATATCTTCGGGCAAGTTGCCGCCGCTCCAAATACGTGTTTTCACGACACGGATCGACACGATCTATGGTGCAAACGCAATTGTCGTCGCTCCGGAACATCCCATCGTTGATTTGAATTCAGATGGATTTTCCGTCGAATTAAAAATTGCCATCGAAAAGATAAAAGTGGATAAATTGCG
>DAITAB010000064.1:0-11907 GCA_036824525.1 Pyrinomonadaceae bacterium | reverse complement strand
CCGACGCGAACCCGACGCGAAATCGATGAAATTATTTCGTCGTTCGATGTTGGTTCGCGAATTACCGT
The DNA here is from genome assembly GCA_036824525.1 of Pyrinomonadaceae bacterium. Lineage (GTDB taxonomy): Bacteria > Acidobacteriota > Blastocatellia > Pyrinomonadales > Pyrinomonadaceae > DAITAB01. The sequence continues at coordinate 11,839 of DAITAB010000064.1, read as the reverse complement.
GGTGGAAAATGAAACGCGGGAAGCAATTCAGGCTGCAGATGTGGCGATCGTTGCAAGTGGAACCGCAACGCTTGAAACTGCCTTGCTCAATACTCCGCTCGCGATCGTCTATAAGGTTTCCTGGCACAACTGGCATACACTGCGGCATCTTATTCGGGTTTCAAATTACGGTCTTATCAATCTCATCGCCGGCGAAACGATCGCACGTGAACTAATTCAAAATGATTGCTCGGGCGAAAAGATCGCGGAAGAGATTTTGCGCCTGCTCGAGCCAAAAACGAACACGGAGTTTCGCATGCGGCTGAAACTCGAATCGCAGAAACTTGGCGACGGTCACGCTTCTGATGAAGCCGCTAACCTTGTTTGGAATTTCTTGAAGGAAAAAACGACTGTTTAAAAACAGTAGTGGCGTGAAGATACTCAACGATTTTTGGAGGTAAATTCATCGAGACGCCTTTTTAACTCTTTGACTTCATCGCGAAGGCGTCCGATTCCTTTCAACAGTGCGTTTTGTTTTTTGAATTCCGCCAGTGGTTGAACCGGCGTTCCCCACCAAACTCCCGCACGGACAATCTTTCCCGGAAGGACTCCCGCCTGAGAGCCAATGATCGCACCGCTCAAAACTTTTGCATGGTCGCCGAAGCCAACTTGTCCGCCGATAATGCAATCGTCTTCGATTACCGTGCTGCCGGAAATTCCTGTTTGCGCGGCGATAACGACGCGCGCGCCGATCCGAACATTGTGTCCAACCTGCACGAGGTTATCGATTTTCGTGCCGCGACCGATTCGCGTTTCGCCGAGCGCGCCGCGGTCAAGGCAGGTATTGGCTCCGATTTCAACGTCGTCTTCGATGACGACCGTTCCGATCTGAGGGAACTTCACATACTCGGTCTTATCGCGAACATAACCGAATCCATCGGCGCCGATCACAACACCGGAATGGAGAATCACATTGTTTCCAATCGACACGCCATCTTCTACGAAAACATTCGGATGAATGACACAGTTCTTTCCGACTATTACTCCTTCGCCGATCTTTGCGCCGGCGCGAATTTGCGTACCTTCTCCGACGAAAGAATCTTCGCCGATGCAGACAAACGCGCCGACAAAAACGCCCACACCGATTTTCGCGCTTGGTGCTATCACCGCGCTTTTATGTATTTCCGCGGAACGAATTTTTGGCGGGTGTAACAACTCCGCGACCTTCGCAAATGAGAGTTTTGGATTCTCAACCGCGATTACCGCACAAGAAAACGCCAATGAACAATCTTTAGGTATGATCACGCAGGATGCCTGGGTCTCTGAAGGCGAAACTCCGTCAGGTTTTTCTAAGAAAGTAATCTCACCTTTCGCTGCGTGGGTGAAATCCGCAATGCGAAGAATTTCTTCAGCGCCGCTACCACGCAATTCGCCTTCGACGAGGCGGGCGAGTTCAACTATTGAGCGAGAATTCATCGTTCGACTTCGTTGACTGTTTTCTGAAGAAAAATCTCAAGACCCAATAGTTCATGCTTCGGTTTAGCTGCGAGTGACCGAAGAATCGACGCCGCCTCGCTATCAAGCAAATCGAGATCGGCGAGATCGATGGAGATGGGTTTATCGTGCGCCAGATAGAGGTCGCGGCAAAGCCTTTCGATAAGAATTGCATCGTCGCCATTCATCTCGCCCGAAACGCGAAGTATGAAGCGATCATGGTCGTCGTCAAAAATCTGGGTGATATTTGTCGGCATTCTGAATGAAAATCTTAACGGTTTGCGCGGGCGTTAATAAACGACATAATGCAAAGCACTACAAAAGCGAAACACGTAAGCGCCATGGCGCTCAACATAAGCGACGCAAATCCGAAAGGTTTTCCGGCGGAAAATGCCGAAATTAACCGGACAAGCGGAATTGCGAATCCCAAGAGACCCACGAGTACGGCTACGTGCATCAAATGTTTTCGCGCGCCTTCCTTCATGCGCGCCACATAACCGAGACTCAACAACACGATTCCAAACGCGGCGGGAATCAACGCAGTTATGCTCGGATTTCCGTCAATGAAACCGTAACCATAACCGATCACGCCGAGCGCGATTAATATTCTTCCAAATAATATTGATGTAGTAGGCATAATTTTTTTTAAGTTATTTCAAAAGCAACGGCAAAGAAATACTCGAGGCATTTTTGGCGTTGCGATAAATTCGGTTGGTCACCTTGGTGAAATCAGCATCCGTTGCAAGCTTGTAATTCGCCACGAATTTTTGCGGGTTGCGCGCGACCAGCGGGAACCATGTGCTTTGGATTTGTATCATTATCCGATGACCTTTTTTGAATGTGTGTGTAATGCCCGGCATAACAAATTCGATCTTCTCAACCCGATTTGGCTTCATCGGCAACGGATTTTCAAAGCTCTTTCGAAAACGTGCCGGCATTGGTTCACCGCGCAAGAGCATTTGATAGCCGCCCGGAGCGAAAATGCACGAGGCGGAATTTTCCGGCGGCTTCACCCGCTCCTTTTCTCCATTGGAGAGTGTTTTTCCTGTTTCGGCAAACTGACTATCATCAGGAAATACGTCAATCAGCTTTATTACGAAATCAGAATCAGTTCCGCTAGTCGATGCAAGAAGCGAGGGTGTAATGTCGCCCGCGACAGTAATCTCTTCGTTGAGTATATCGGTCTGATAAACCAAAACGTCGGCACGCGTTGACGCAAATCGCTGATCCTCCGTCATAAAATCGCGGGGATAATTCAACGTGATTTTCTGTGTATACGGGACAGGGAAATTCGGATCACTTACGTATTCATCGAATCCGATTCGCTCAGTTGGCGGAACGAATGAAAGCTTTCCCTCGGCATTAAGATACAGAGGAGTCTTTCGTATGTTAGAGGGATTGTAAGTTTCAAAACGCATCCATTTATTGGCGCCCGTATCAAACAAATTCACCTCATGAATTTCCGAAATGTCTCCTTTTCCTTTCAAGAAGAAATCGAAAAAGGGAAGTTCCATTTTTGCGCGGTAATAGAGACTCGTTTTCTCGCCGAAATAAGCAGTTCCGAGCCAGTCGCCATCGGCGCGTTCCCAACCCCCGTGAAACCAAGGTCCGACGACGAGCACATTATAGATGCCGGGATTTTGTCTCTCGATATGTTGGTAGGTTTGAAGGGCGCCGTAAAGATCCTCGTTATCGTACCAACCTCCTACAGTCATCACAGCAGCCTTAATATTTTTCAGTTTTGGCAAGACATTTCTATCTTTCCAAAATTGATCGTAGTTTGGATGCGCCATCATCTCGTCCCAAAATTTTATTCGGGTTCCGAGTTTTTGCTCATAGACATCGCCGGAGTTTTTTAACCCGCCCATATCCCGAAAGAACTTGTAACCATCTTGGGGATTCGGACTTTTTGGAAGATGGTAGTAGTCATTTGTTGATGTAGGAGTCGGGCGAGGTTGTCCGAAGAAAGTAAAAAAACTGAAATTCTGTGCGAGGAATAATGCTCCGTTGTGGTGTGAATCGTCGCCGTGAAACCAATCCGAAACGGGCGCTTGAGGCGACGCGGCTTTGATCGCGGGATGTGAATCAATGATTCCGGCAGAAGTGTAAAAACCCGGATATGAAATCCCGTACATTCCCACTTTCCCGTTGTTGTTTTCAACGTTTTTGACAAGCCAATCGACGGTGTCGTAAGTGTCAGTCGATTCATCGATGTCTTTGGGCGTGCGATTTTCAACGTCGGGACGCACGTCCATAAAATCACCTTCACTCATCCAACGTCCGCGAACATCCTGATAAACGAAAATGTAGCCTTCTTTTGCGAAAAGCTCGTTTGGTCCGACCAGGGTTTTGAATTTGTCTGCGCCATAAGGTCCAACGGTGTAAGGCGTGCGATTCAAAAGAATCGGATAAGTTTTCGATTTGTCCTTTGGCTCATATATAGAAGTAAAAAGTCTCACACCATCGCGAGCCGAAATATAAACCTCACGCTTGGTGTAATTTGACTTGATGTAAGCCGCAAGCTCATCAGACTGTTGGGCAAAAATCGGCGAAACTGCGAATAGAAAAAAAAGCGAGATGACGAATTTGTGTATTTTCATTTTTCTAATTTCGCATTTCATCGAGCATATTGTGAATAGTTGTTTTTAAGTGTTCGGTAACCGATTCATATACTTCATCGCGGGTTAGAGCGACCTCGGCGGTGCCGTTTTCCATGGCACCGGCACCTGGAATTACACTCGGGTAAATCGGTTTACCGAATAATATTTTCACTTTTGCCGGACGAATTTTCCACGAGTTCCTCGCCCAAACATTTTGCAAACCATCAAGCGCAACCGGAATGATCGGAAGGTCAAGTTCGGTCGCGAGAATTGCGGCGCCTTTTTTGAAAGTATGCAGATCACCATCAAAGGCTCTTTCACCTTCCGGGTAAATATTCAATATTTTGCCGTGTTTGAGTCCGATGGCGCCGGCTTTCATCGCGCGCATAAGTTGAGTGTCCGGATCGACCGGAACAATATTCAAAAGTTTTGCGACCTGTTTCATAAGCGCGCTCTGGAAAAATTCGCTTGCTCCTACGTGAAAGGTATTTCTTAAAGTGTCTTGTGAATAGGAAGAACACACCACAAACGCATCGAGAAAGCTTTGATGATTCGGACACACCAGAAACGGACGCTTCACAAGCGAGAGATTTTCGCGTCCGCTCACTTCGAGTCGCATGAAAAGTTTTGAGAAAAGATAAAAGATCTTGAGAATGACAAAGGCAAAAAATGGAAATAGGTACTGTGGGCGAAGTACAGCTCGAATTTCCGGAAAATCCTCGTCGGTTTCCCTTACGATGTTTGACCAGTTAAGACTCGTATCGGCGACTTTCAGGTCCTCGGAGTCGCCGACCTTAGTTCTCACTAGCGCAATCACGTCTGATATCAGCAGAGCCTTCGCGGCTTCGTCGGCTTCGAATTCGGTGCCGAATGCATGTTCGAGTGCTGCGAAGACCTCCGCGCGCGAAAGGGAATCGAGACCAAGGTCGATTTCAAGATTCATGGCGGGATGCAGAAGCTCGAGACCTTTTGTATTGCTTTTCACGATACCCGAAACCACGGATCCGATTTTCGTGGACAGAAGTTTTTCATCGTCCCGCGAAAGCGTGAAATTCTTTTCAATACTGGGTTGGAGATTTACGATACCGCCGGCAACGATTTCTTTTTGCAGTTCGAAGCGACGGATTTTTCGCGTAGCGGTTCGCGGGAGCGGCTCCGCGCGCACGATGTATTCGCGTACGCGCTGGTATTCCGGCAACTCGCGACCGAGAGTATCGAGATGCCAACGAATCGCCTCACGCGAATTGGCGATATTGTTTTGTTTCAGATATTCGAAATCAGGAACGGCAATCGCGATGAGTTTTTCCGAGCCGGCGAGTTGCGCAGATTCATCTTCAACTCCCAGAACGCAAATTTCCGCCAGCAGCGGACACTTCAAGTAATGCACTTCGAGATCTTCGGGATGAACATTTTTTCCATTCGGAAGCACTATGACATCCTTTTTACGACCGACGATGTATAGATGTCCGTCCGAATCAATTCTTCCGAGATCGCCGCTTCGAAACCAGCCATCGGGTGTGAAGGCTTCGCGATTTGCTTCGGGGTTTTTGAAGTAACCGGACATCACGATCGGTCCACGAATCAGTACTTCGCCAATACCTTCTGCGTCTGGTGAGTCGATTTTGATCTCGGAATTATTAAGCGGAGTTCCGACGGATCCGATTTTGTTGTCTTCGAAACGAGTAGCCGTTGCAGCGCCCGAGGTTTCGCTCAAACCGTAACCTTGCAAGATGGTGAATCCAAGCGAATGGAAATCGCGTGCGACATCGGCATCGAAACGTGATCCTGCGGAAATTGCTAACCGAAGTTTTCCTCCAAATCCATTGTGGACTTTGCCGAAAAAAGTATGACCCAAGTTGATTTTGAAATGGTCCCGAAGAAAGCCGTTCGACTTGAGAAGCACTTTGAAGATTATCTGAACCGGTTTCGGCTGCGAGCGAACTGCGTCGAAAATTTTCTTGTGAAACATGTACCAAAGACGCGGAACTCCGGTGATGGTCGTGATCTTGCATTCCTTGAATGCGCGTTCAAGCTCCGTTGGGTTGAGTTCTTTTAAGTAGATAACTTCTGCACCGATCGTCGAAGCGATCCAAAGATTCGCGATTTGCGCATAGGCATGAAAAAGCGGCAGCAAACTCAGGATGCGCTCTTTTTCGGAAAGGCGCATCACATCCTGAACTCCGCTCGCCTCTGCGAAAATATTTCCGTGAGTCAGCGGAACCGCTTTCGGTTTTCCCGTGGTGCCGGAAGTGTAGATCATCAATGCGAGGTCTTCGGACTTTGATGAAGTCGCATGAGAATTCTCGGTGATGGCATCGGCGATCCAATCATCATATTGATAAAAACCATTTCCCGTTTCACGATTCTGCAGTACAACCGCGGGAATCTTCCGACCAAGACGCTCTTCGATCTGCTGAAATCGCGGAATCGATTCTTCCGAGACGAATGCGAGCTTCGCTTCCGAATTCTCAATGAAGTTTGTAAGAGTTTCTATTTCGCCGTGTGGATCAAGGGGAACAACGACCGAGCCGCGAAACATTGTTCCGAGATAGGCGAGCGCCCAACGCGGAGAATTTTCGCCGAGCAGCGCTACTCTTTCTCCGGAAGCGATTCCCTCGCGTTCGATAGAAATCGCGATGCGGCGAATCTGCGAGAGCATTTCGCCAAAACTGAATGATGTGTTTTCCGCGTCGCCGCAAACATACATCGCGCGTTTCTCGCGATGTGTCTCGGCGCACTTAATTAAGAGCTCAACAAATGCGCTCATATCGTTTCTTAAGCAAAATTCGCTTTAGGAATTCTAACCCGAATTGCCGAAGGCACAAGTTCAAAGTGCGCTGGAAGCATTCCGGGCAACTCGCCATCGGTCTCCAGGAGAATCTTAAGTCCTTCGGAAATCGGTCTCACCGAAATTGTTTTGGCGTTGCGATGCTTCACCTCCGGAAGCGTCAAATGGCTTCCATCGAAAAGTTTGTGGGCGTTAAAAAGAATGCGGGCGGTGGAAATATCGCCGATATTGACTACATCAAACAATCCATCATCAAGTTTCGCATCCGGCGCGATTTTCATTCCGCCTCCAAAATAACGCGAATTCGCGACGCAAAAATTTACCGTGTTTAAAACGCGCTCATCTTCATCATCAACAGAAATTCGCACTTGAGCGGTATCGATATCGAAAACTTCCTGCAAAGTTGAGACGGCGAACGACGCGCTACCGCGCAATCTTTCGATCGGCATCCAACTGAGTTTGTTTTGCGTTTTTACGCGTTCGATTACCGCAGCGCTTAATCCAAATGAAGAAACATTAATAAAAAATCGCGTAGTGGAATTTCCTTCAAGATCGGTGAAAGAAACTCTTCCTGCATCAATTCGTTTTGTATTTCCATCGCGCAAAGCAACCGCGCACTCGCGCGTTGAGGATGGCATTCCAATCGTCCGACGAAAATCGCCGCCGGTTCCGCTCGGAAAAATTCCAAGCTCAACATCTTTCCCCGATTCGAGAATTCCGTTAACTGTTTCGTTAATGGTTCCATCGCCGCCGCAGGCGATTATGAAATTTCGTCCGGCTGTAGATTCTTCGCGTGCGATTCGAATCGCGTCTTGCGGCGCGCGAGTGAATTCGACATTGAATGCACCGAAATTTGTGGCAAGTTCGCTGGCGATTTTCGCCCAACGCGATTCGGTTGAACCGCCGGCAGAAACCGGATTTACGATCACTAGCGGTAAACTTCGGTCGGATGACATTGCGATTGAGTTTATGCAGATTTCGGCGGTTAATCAACGCGGCAACGCGATTTGGAATTCCCGGGGCGTAAACTTTAGAATTGATTATCCGGAATGATGTTTGCGCTACGCCTGACCTGCAAACCGTCGTAAGATTCTAGTATCAAGGAGACGAGAGTCATGAAAAAGGTTTTTTCGATTTTGCTTGTATTCGCATTTGTTCTAAATGCATCGAATTCCGCATTGGGAGATTTCAAACTTCGACAAAGAATGTCGATGAGTGAAGGCACCAGCTTCGAACGCACAATTTGGGTTAAAGGACAGCGTGAACGTTCGATACAGAAATTGGGAATCGAAGACAACGAAGCTGCCAGGTTTATGCCTGAGATCACAACAATTCGACAATGTGATTTGCGACAGACAATCAAGCTGAATGAAAAAGAAAAGAAATATTTTCTTGAGCCCTTTACCGAAAATATTGAGAGCGTCGCAAAACCGCTTCCTCCTGTGAAACCTTCAACCAGAACGGAGGTAATCAAAGGCGGCACGGTTACCTTCACTTATACGCTGACGGACACTGGCGAACGGAAAACACTCTTCGGCTTACCGGCGCGGCATTTGATAATCAAACAATCGACGGAGAGTTCCAAGGATTCGTGTGGCGGTGAAAGTAAATCGACCATGGTAGAAGACGCATGGTTTGTATGGCTGATGCCGGAAACCGCCCGATGCGACATTGAAATTCCCCGACGAAATTTGCCGGAGTCTCGCGGATGCAAAGACCGAATAATTATGAACGGCGTTTTTCGTAATCCCGGTTTTTTGTTGAACGGAACGATGGAAATGTTTGACGCACAAGGAAAATCGACCGGCAAATTTACATACGAAACTCTGGAACTTTCCAAATCAATTCTCGACATTTCACTCTTTGAAGTGCCGATCGGTTTTACACAGGTAGATACCGAACAAGCTTTGATGAAGATGCCCAGCATCTCGGATCTTATGGAAATGGGTAAGGAAGATCGTCGTCCGAAACCGGCTGGAGTTAAAGCGCGAAAAATGGTTGGTATTGATTTTTTTACCGGAGCGACAGCAAAAATTAATCAAGAAGCCGCTCGCCGATTTATCGCGGAAAAGCTTGGCGCAAACGGGCTCGAAGGTGCGCTGGTGATATCGCAAACGAATTTGCTTTCCGGAATCTACTCGAATGTGATCGGAGTGGAAGTTCGCAGCGTAAAGGAATCCGGTGCAAGCAAAATCGGCGGACTGTTCGGAAAAGTCACGGGGGATCCAAGCGCGGCGAAACTCGGAAAATCGGAGGCGGAAATTGCGTTGACCGTTTATGAGAAAGACGGAAAGACCGTTGTTGCGACCGGAACCGCTAAAGAAAAGGTCGACGGAAAAGCGGATGATGCAGTGAAAGCCGCTATTGATTCGGCGTTAATGCAAGTGATCTCGAAGTTGAAATAGTTCAGATTTCTGTTAGCGAATCGGTTTCGTTTTCAACTACGCGGAATCGCATCGCGCATTTCTATTCGATCAATTTCCGCAAGCTCGCCGATTTTCGTCATAAGAAAGTCGGCGATTTCTTTGTGCGTACGCAGGCGATCGGATTTTGTATAGAACTCCGATAGATCAACCGGCTCGCCGAAGCGCACCCGAATTTTCTCGCCTCCGCGCCAGTTGCCGAGGATTTGTTTCGGCAAATCGTTTCCCAAACCCGCGATAAAAACCGGAACGACTTGCGGTTTTGCTTTGATGATCACGGCGCCAACGCCCGGCTGCGCAGGAAGAAGATCATATGGATCATCTGTGAAATTTCTTTTCCCTTCGGGATGAAATCCGATAATGTTACTTTTTGGCTCAGAGCAAATCTGCACCAGGCGGCGCAATGAAAATTTATCAAACTCTCGCTTGGCAACTTCCTTCGATTCACGGAAGAAGGGCGGATACATCGAAAACCACCCCATTACAAAATTCACGAACCAACCGGTAAACGAATCATAAAAAAATTTACCGCGCACGGGAAAATACAACTCGAATTTTCTTTCCGTTTTACGAAACAGTACGGTCGAGACCACATACAGATCGAAATAAGAACGGTGATTCGCGACCAACAATACCGGTCGATTAGGATCGGTCTTTTCAAAATTCTCGAGACCCGAAACCTGCAAAAGGTTATAAGTCGAAACGATGATCCAAAGTGAACCGATATGGCGCTGAAGAAGGGTCATCAGACGTTTCCAGACGCCATGGTTCATTCTCTTTGCCAGAAGAAATCCAAATCTTTCCTTGGCGTATAGAACGGAGAGTTCTTCCGGAAAGGGAAGCAATTCACGCGTTTGCTTTTCGATACTTTGCGATGCGAGTTGAATCTCGTCCTTCATCCGTTTCTAAACTTTAAGTCGCGTCGACTTTGAAAAAAATCATTTTGCAGCGCTATGAATGCAAATGGGAGGGCGGAAACTAGAAGGCTCAAGAACTTAACTTGACGATTACCAAATACATTCGCGCAGCCGGGTTTATGAGGTTTCCTCTGCGCTCGGGTCGTCAGAAGTCTCGCTATCTTTCCGAATAATCTCGCGGTGTTTTATTCCGGCTTCGATGTTGAAGTCGCCCTCGGCTTGCGTGAGCGGATCCGCGGTGATGATACCGCCGATTTTCTCGAGCTCGCCGATAATTATCTGTCCTGCGGCTTCCAGCTTTTCAATCACCGGATTTTCTTTTTCGTTTTTTTTCTCTTCAGTCATAAATAAATCTTAAACCTAAACCGGATTTGAAACACCTTTAAACTCGGTTCTTCGTATGAAGATCGAGCCCGTAACGATGACTTAACGCTCTATAAAGACAATTTCACTTCGCCTGAAGCAGCGGCTTAAATTTTTCAAGGTAAACATATCCCAAAAATGAATTAGCAAGCACAAGAAAAATCGCGAGCGGCAAACCCGAGTGATCTAAAAACAAGTGAACAAGAAAAATGTTAACTACGATTGGCGAAAGTACGATCAACGCGAGCGGAACGAACCGTCCGGCGACAAGCGCAATTCCGCAAATAAGTTCGGTGACTTTTAAGAAAGGTATAAAGTACCTGGAAGCCGACAATCCTTCGAAATAAGTTTTCAGATCTCCTTCAAGCTGCGGCTCGCCGCCAAGTTTAAGGAAAAACGCAATCGAGCCCGCGATAAACAAAAGTCCCATCAGAATTCGAACGATTACGGTTGCGATTTTCATATTGTTTTCCAGCCCTCGAGGCGTTCTCCTTTATTCGATATTAAAATACTTCGCTTCCGGATGATGGACAATGATCGCCGAAGTTGACTGTTCCGGATGAAGTTGAAATTCTTCTGAAAGTTCCACATCAATTCTTTCCGGTTGAAGCAGTTTAAATAATTTTGTTTGATCTTCAAGATTCGGACACGCCGGATAACCGAAGCTAAAACGCGAACCTTGATAACCCTGATGAAAAAGTTTCGCGAGTTCAGGCGCGTCGGCGCCGGCGATGCCGAGTTCTTCGCGAATTCGTTTGTGCCAAAGTTCGGCGAGCGCTTCCGCCGTTTCCACGCTCAAACCGTGGAACAAAAGATAATCCTGATAATTGTCTGACTTAAAAAGCTCGGCGGCATGTTCGCTCGCGCGTTTACCCATCGTGACCAAATCAAACGCGACCACATCAATCTTTCCGGAATCCTTTGACGCAAAAAAATCCGCGAGACACAAATTCTTTCCGCCGCGCTGTTCAAGCGGCTGACGCGGAAACGTAAAACGCATTCTCTCAGTGCGCGCGTCCGTTTGATAAATGATTAAATCGTTTCCTTCCGACTGACAAGGGAAGTATCCATAGACGAGTTTCGCCGAAAGAAGTTTTTCGCGAATCGCCTTGGCTTTCACTTCCGCGAATTTTGGGCGCACGGTTTCCGCCAAAATCTTTTCGTATTCTTCTTTCGACTTGCGTCCCTGCTTGAATTGCCACTGACCTTTGAAAAGCGCGGTCTCATTTATGAACGCGAAAACTTTTGTGAGATCGGTGATCTCAACGACCTTCG